>JAPWJW010000003.1:600000-900000 GCA_028283825.1 Azospirillaceae bacterium
GTGGCATTGGTGGTCGCGGTGGCGGCCTATGCCGGCGTGATCGGCTTTAACTGGGTCTACCGCGCCGACGACGCGGTGCCGCCGACGGCGCTGCACCTGACGATGCGTTTCGTCTACGCCGCCGACCAGTGGGCCGCCATCACCGCCATCCTGGGCTTCGGCGCCCGCCACCTGACGCGGGAAAACGCCGCCCTGCGTTATCTGACGCCGGCGGTCTTCCCCTTCTATCTGGTGCACCAGACGGTGATCGTCATCCTTGCCCACTACCTGGCGAGGGCCGCCCTGCCCCAGGTGCTGGAAGCCGCGATCCTGGTGGCGGCGACCTTCGCCGCCTGTTTTGCGACGTATGAGATCGTGCGGCGTATCGACATCCTGCGCCCTTGGTTCGGGCTCAAGCGACGCGTCCCCCGGCCTGCCCTGGCGGAGATACGAACCCAAGCGGCGTGATGCCGCGCGTATCAGAGCGTCAGGTTGCCACGCGGCAGATTGATGCCCAGCGCCAGGCCGCCATCCTGCCAGTCAAAGGTCAGGCGCCCGCCCAATTGTCCGGCCAACAGCAACTGGCAGACGGTCAGGCCGAAACCCTTGCGGGTGGGCGGGCGCACATCGCGCAGGCCCTGCTCATGCCAGGTCAGGGCCAGCGTGTCCTCTTCCTCCCGCCACGACAGGTCGACCATGCCGTCGGGATGGTTGAGGGCGCCGAAGCGCGCGGCGTTGCCGGCCAGTTCATAGAGGGCCAAACCCACGGCCTGGGACGCCTGGGGCCCCAGGATGGTCTGTGGCCCACCGTGGGAAACGCGGCCGCCGCCGGGATCGAAGGGCGTGAAGCTGATATGGGCCAGGCTGTCCATGTCGATGCCGATCCAATGCCGGCTGGCCACCTGGCTGTGGATGGCGGCCAGTGCCGCGATGCGCCCCTCCACCAGCGATACGAAATCCTCCACCGTGTCGGCCCGGGTCAGGCGCAGGATGGATTGCACCACCGCCAGCGCGTTCTTGGCGCGGTGGTCCACCTCCTGCATCAGAAAGGAGATCTGGCGTTCGTCGCGGCGGCGCTGGGTGATGTCGCGGGCGATCTTGGACGCGCCGATCAAGGTGCCGTCGGCATCATGGATGGGCGACACCGTCAGCGAGATTTCGACGGAATGGCCATCCTTGTGCCGGCGTAGCGTCTCAAAATGGCTGATCCGCTCGCCCTGTTTCAGGCGTGTCAGTAGGCTCGGCATCTCGGCCTCGCGGCCGGCCGGGGCCAGGATGGCGATATTGCTGCCCACCATCTCGGCCGCGGTATAGCCGAACAGGCGCTCGGCTGCGGGATTCCAACTGGTGACGGTACCATCCAGCGTCTTGCTGATGATCGCGTCATTGGAGGATTCGATGATCGCGGCCAGCATGGCGGGCGAAGACAAGGCTTCCATCGGTCGGCAATGCCTCCAACCAACTTCCAAAACAAGGTTAACGCCGGCGCGGCCGGCTTCTTCTGGGTTTTTGAGGCCCCATCGCGAGGGCTTTTCAAGGAATGTGTCAAATTCTCACAGAAAAGCATGCCCTCTTCGACCATGGCAGTCTGGACCAAGGTGGCATCGCACTTCAAACGGACCTTAGACCTATACCTTGGTTTCCCACCCTGATGCCGCCTGCGCAGCAGATAATCGATTGGGCATACATCTATTCTAGAATAACTCTGATTTGTATCGGCGGCTGGCGGCGACCACCGCTCCATTGCTCAGCGTTATGTCCATGTCGCCGGACGGCCGGCTATCGACCCGCGTGATGGCGGCGCGGTTCACGATGTGGGAGCGATGGACCCGCGCGAAGTCGCCCCCCGGCAACTCCGTCTGGAATTCCGCCAAGGTGCGCCGCACCAGATGGACGGATTCCCCGGTCACCACCTCGATGTAATTGCCGGCGGACCGCACCATCAGGATGTCGGCCGGCGCCAGGAACAGGCGGCGGGATCCTACCTTGATCTCCATGCGGGGCGTCTCCGCCGGTGTCGCCGCGGTCCCGGCAGCCTCCACCAGGGCGATGGTCCGCGACAGGCGGATCAGGTGCCGCACCCCCACCACGATCAGGATCACCAGCAGGTAGGTCAACAGATCGCGCCGGATTTCCGACGGCAAATCCCCCCACAGCGCGTCCAGCGCATAGGTCTGGCCTATGGCTGCGTAGGCCACCAGCCGCAACGTCACCATGGCCGTGAGGTGCAGGACGCAGAACCCCACGGCGGTCGCCGCGTATTGCGCCACGAAGCGCAAGGGCGCCTGTGACCAGCTGGGCGTGTGGTTCACGGACCAACGCACCAGGGGCAACGCCAGCAGCACGCCGATGCCGCTGGAATATTCCCACAGGAAAGGTTCCCAAGCCGCGATCGCGCGGTTGGTGCGGTCGTATTCGGTCAGCAAGGAAAAGGCGTTGATGGTGGTGGGCAGAAAGGCGAAGCCCAGCCAGACCAATGCCCATGCCTTGATATTGGGCGTATTCCAAAAGCCCGAAACCTGGACCACCGTTTGTCCCTTTTTCCCAACCATTCGCCCCTGAAGGGCCACCGTCCATCCCCGCATGGCCGGAAAAATCCGCCGCCCGCGTCAGGAAAATGGCTGGTTGTCCCCGGCGAAGTCAGCGTAAGCGAAGCCCATAGGGGCCCGCCACACGTCTTACGACCAGGGGCCGAAAGAAATGACGTCCACACATACCACTACGCCCATGCGGCCGATGCCCGCCGCGACCCCCGATACGGCCCCCGTGAAACGCCGCCCGGACCTGGACTGGATCCGTGTCCTGGCCTTCTTCACCTTGATCATTTTCCATGTGGGCATGTTCTACGCGCCCTGGGAATGGCACGTGAAAAGCCCGCGCGTGGTGGACGCGATGGGCCCGGTCCTGATGCTGACCAGTCCGTGGCGGCTGACCCTGCTGTTCCTGGTGTCGGGTGCCGCCACCCGCTTCATGGCCGACAAGATGACGGTGACCCAACTTACACGGGCGCGCCTGGCGCGGCTGGTGCCGCCGCTGGTCTTCGCCATCCTGGTGATTGTGCCGCCGCAGACCTATTACCAGGTGCTGGAACAGGCCACGACCAATGAGCCGAACTACGCCGCCTTCTATCTGAAGTATCTGACCGGCACCGGTCACTGGTGCCGGGCCAACGACTGCCTGACGACGCCCACCTATAATCACATGTGGTTCGTGACCTACCTGCTTTGCTACAGCCTGGGTTTGGCCGCCCTGCTGGCGGTGGCGGGGGATGCCGTGCGCCGGGTGGGGGGCAAGCTTGAAGAATGGCTGGGCGGCTGGCGCCTGCTGGTCCTGCCCTTGGCGGGCCTGTTCCTGCTGGACCTGCTGCAGTTGCGCTTCGCCCTCACCCACTGGCTGATCCACGACTGGTATAACCACGCCCTGTCGTTCACCGCCTTCCTGTTCGGTTTCTCGATCGCCAAATCGGCGGCGCTGCGCGACGGTTTCATCCGCATCCGTTGGCCCGCCCTGGCCATGGCCATTCCCGCCTACGCTGTCGTCGCCCTCTTCACCTGGGTCTATCGCGACGGGGTGGCCACCGCCCCCTTGGGCCTGCGCGCCGCCATGCGCCTGGTCTATGCGACCCAGCAATGGGGCGCCATCGCCGCTGCCCTGGGCTTCGGCGCCAAGTACCTGAACCGTGACAGCGCCCTGTTGCGCTATCTGGTCCAGGCCGTGTTCCCCTTCTATCTGGTGCACCAGACCCTGACCGTGGTCATGGCCCATCATCTGGCGAAGTTGGGCCTGGACCTGGGGGTGGAGGCCACCATCCTGGTGGTGGGCACCTTCGCCGGCTGTTTCGCCACCTATGAGGTGGTGCGGCGTATCAACGTGCTGCGGCCCTGGTTCGGCCTCAAGCCCTTCGCACCACGGGTTTCGGCACCTGGGCCGCTACCCCAGGCTGTGGAGCCGGCCAACCAGACGCAAGCCGCTTAAGACGTATCCCTTAGGATAAGTTGCATTTTCCGAAAATCCTCGAGACCTGTCGCAAACTCGACATCCAAATTTAACGCGTTCGTGATTATCCGGGGCCGCCCCTATCCTTAAGCTCAGGTGGCCCCGGTGCCCGCCGGGTGGCACTTCCCCCTGCCAGGACGGCCGCCGATGCCCCGTATCCCCTTGCCTGCCCGCCTTTCCGCAGCGCGGTCCGCCGTGGGCCACTTTGCCGGCCGCCTGATACCACCTTCGATCAGGGCGCGCTTTGGGGGCGTGGCCGCCCTTCTGGGCCGCCTGGTGCCTCGTCCGACTCGCCTGCGCTCCAAGTTCCTGCTGGTGGGCGGCACGCTGCTGCTGATCGTCCTGCTGCAGAGCGCCATCGGCATCGGCATCGCCCGCCAGTCGCGCAGCATCCTGGAGGACACGACCGCCCAGACGGACGGCGCCATGGCCGATCTGGGCCTGGCTGCCACCGTGAAGAACATGCAGGTCCAGGTGCTGTCCACCCAGACGCTGATGGGCACCCTGTCGGTGGCGGAGCCGGCGGAGCTGAACAACTCCCTGCGCGCCATCGCCACCACCTATAACGCCGGCCTAAGCGAGGTCCAGCGGGTGGCGGCGCGTGACCGGGCCGGCGGTGTCGAGAACAGCCCTTTGGGCGACGTCACCACCAAGGTGCAGATGGCCAAGACCCAGTTCGAGGCCCTGCAGGAAACGGCGAAGGAATTGAAGCCTTTGGCCGGCAAGTCCGCCGCCCCGGCCGACCAGTTGCTGAAGCTGTCGGCCCAGGTGGATGGCCTGAACGACCATCTGGACCGTCTGGCCGAAGCCATGAAGCTGGTGGCCAAGGCCGATCAGGCGCATGTGCGCGAGAGCAACAGCCAGGCCATGGGCTTCATCGACGGCCTGAACCGGGGCATCCTGGCCAGCACGGCGTTGGGGCTGGCGCTGTGCGTGCTGGCGGCGCTGTTCCTGATGCGGGGCGTGCTGTCGCCCCTGCTGGCCGTCGCCGGCGCCACGCGCGACCTTGCCAATGGCAACCTGGACGTGACGCTGCCGGCTGAGCGGCGGGATGAGATCGGCCGCATGGTCGAAAGCCTGGCCGTTTTCCGCGACAACGCCCGCGCCGTGGCCCGCCTGAACCGCGAGCGTGATGAAGAACGGGTGCGGTCGGAAGAGACCCGCCGCCGCGCTTTCCAGGAAACCGCCCAGACCTTTGAGACCAAGGCGGGCCGCATCCTGGGGTCCGTGACCGAGGCCGCCCACGGCCTGGTGGAAACGGCCCGCGCCGTGACCCGCACCGCCGCCGGCGCCTCCACCGCCGCCACGGCGGCGGAGAACGCGGCGCTGACAGCCAACGGCACCATCCAAGGTGCGGTTGATGCCGCCGACCAGTTGCGTGCCACCACCGCCGACGTGCTGCAAAGCGTGGCGGAGGCCGCAAGCCTGGCCCGCCGCACCGCCGACAGCACCAAGGGCACGGGCGAGATGATCGAGCGGCTGACCGTGGCCTCGCGCCGCATCACCGATGTCGTGGCCCTGATCCAGACCATCGCCGGCCAGACCAACCTGCTGGCCCTGAACGCCACCATCGAGGCGGCGCGTGCCGGCGATGCCGGCCGCGGCTTCGCCGTGGTGGCCAGCGAGGTCAAGGGCCTGGCGGGACAGACCGCCCAGGCCACACAAGATATTCAGCTGGAAATCAGCGCCATGCAGGCGGCCATCGCCCAGTCGGTGGACGCCTTCCGGCATATCGTGTCGGCGGTCCAGCGCATCGACCAGGTGAACGACGCCATCTCGCGCACCATCCATGACCAGGCGCGCACCACCCAGGCCATCGCCGTCACCATGACGGACGCGGCCCAGGGCGTCACCCGGGTGGGTGGCGACATCGGCACTGTCGCCCGCGCCGCCAACGACACCGGTGTTGCCACCAGCCAGGTGTTCAGCGCCAGCAGCGACCTGTCGGTGCAGGCACAGGAACTGCAACGCGCCGTGGCCGATTTCCTGTCCGCCATCGTCGCCGCCTGACGCCCGGCTAAGGGGGAAGGCGCCGCCCGCCGGGTGCGAGTCGCATCCGGCGGGCGGTCGTGCGTCTGCCCCATGCCAAATGGCATTGTATGCGATATACCCTTAGTTCGAGTATCGGTGGCCCACGCTTGCGCCTTTTGAGAAGTGCTGTCTGTGGAAAACCCGCTGCCGGCGCACAAAGAACTACCCCCGCAGGACAGGGGTGTCATGTTCCGCCAGATCCCCTACCTTGTAGTCTAGCTGGGATGAGGGAATTCCCTTATTTACGGTATGTAAACTTGTTTACGATGTAGTGCATGAAACGCTTCGGCGCGGACGCGTGATTGCCTGTAATCCCTGGGTGAACATTCCTGGAATGACCATCCGGTGGCGAGCGGCGGCAACAGCGAAGGCGGACCGGGCAACGGGCTGCCGTGATGGCTGCGGCGGGGAACCCTGAAAAGGGTCCTGTGCTGCCGGCCATCAATAAGGCCAAGTCCCTGGGCGAGCCGGGGAGACTGCCTTGCCCGTCACGCGACAGGATTTTAGGGAATGACCATGATCGACAAGCCTAACACCGGCCGGGGCAAGACCCGCAAGCGCACCATGCTGGCGGCCGAGGAAGAGTCGGGCACCAGCGTCGACAGCTACGTCGGCGGCCGCGTCCGCCTGCGCCGCACCCTGATCGGCATGAGCCAGGAGAAGCTGGGCGAGGCCATCGGCCTGACCTTCCAGCAGGTGCAGAAGTATGAGCGGGGGGCCAACCGCATCTCCGCCTCCATGCTGCACAAGATCGCCCAGGTCCTGGACGTTCCCATCAGCTTCTTCTTCGACGGCCTGGGCCCCCAGGGCCAGATCCCCGCCCCGGCCATCGAGGCGGCGGTGGAAGGCGGCCGTCCGCCCAGTGAACGGCGCGAAACGCTGGAACTGGTGCGGGCCTATTCCCGCATCACCGAAAGCTCCGTCCGCGACAGCATCATGGCGCTGGCCAAGTCGCTGGCCGACCATAACGGCTAAGCCGGCAGGGATACGCCGCCACCCGGCGGCATCCCCGATGCGCCTAACCGTTTTGCGCTGCGGTATCGGGTGGAACCATCCCCGCCCGGGATCGATTAAAAGCACCGGACGATGACAGGAATTGTCGTCGTCCGGTTTTTTATTGCCCAGACCCGACAGGGCCGCCTGCCCGATGGGGACCATGTGACGGCCATTGCTTGCACCGCAACGTGCCAATGGCGGACATGGGATGTAAAAACAGCAAGACTGCCCTGACTGGCCGTTGCACGTGCGCCTTGTAAAACTTTCTTTAACGGCTTGGGCGGATAGTGATGACACGGGGAACGACGATACCGAACAGGGGTCGCCGGACTGCATTTCCGAACCATTACTCGTTTCGCCTTCGATTTCATTAACCATTTCTTGCCGCGACGGTCGAAAGGCCCGGCCGGCGTAAAACGGGTGGGCCTTGGCACGAATGTGGCCGGGGCATGCACGCTGGTTAAATCAAGGCTGCATCAAACGAGGGCTCGGAACTGACTTTCTGGTTGCGGCACCGCAGCAAAAAGCTGGTATCGTTGCCTTGAGCCGGGATGGATGCGATGACAACCTTATCTCTTAAAAAGCCGCTGGGCTTTGAAACTAAACTAACTCTGGATGCCGTGCAGCGTGGCAATGTGGGTGACCGCAACGCAACAAAGCGCGTCGTCGTGGTGGACCGTGCGCCCACGCCCGTCCGCAGCCGCGATAGCGGGGGACATGGCGGCGGCGCCAGCCGGGACGGTGGCGGTCGCTTCGACCGCGGCGGCGGCGAACGCCAGCAGGGGGGCGAGCCCGATTTCGGTGAACGCCGCCAGCCGCGTGGTGAGGCGCCCTACCGCCCCGCCCATCATGATTATGATCGGCCCGACAGCGACTTCCGCCCCAACTACCGCGCGCTGGAGAGCCGGCCGCAGGACAATCGCGACAGCCGCCCCTATGGTGGCGACCGCGGCCGCCCTGCCCGTCCCCCGCATGGCGGTGGCCGCGGCCGCGAGGATGACGCCAGCGACCGGCCGCACGTCCTGTGGCCGCCCCGCGTGGTCGTGAATGATTTCGATGGCGCCGCCATCACCCTGCCCCGCATCGCCGGCACGCCGCTGACCCTGCCGGAAGACATGACCCTGGTGCACCAGCAGCTGAGCCGCCGTTTCCCCGAAGCTTTCCCGGCCGATCCCGTGCCGCTGAGCCTGACGGTGGAAAAGGAAGTGGCCCGCGCCCTGGGCGATGCCGAGTTGGTGGCCACCGTCGAGGCCTTCCTGTTCGTCTACCGTGCTCACCCGGCCTACCTGGCCTCGGTCGTGCGCAACACCCGCCGCGTCACCCTGGATGGTGCCCGGGCGGAACGGATCGAGCCGGAGGAGCGTGAACAGGCCCTGTGGACCCTGCGCGCGCTGGACACCACGTTCCAGTGAGCGTCCGTTTCTAATCCAGACAGGCATCCCGGATCGGGATAGGGGGCGATCCTTGAGGACCGCTCCCCTCCCACACCACCCGGCATGCGGGTCCGCACCGGGCGGTTCGAGGAGTTGAGGTCAAGAGAGACGGGGCATTCCCAGGGCGTCCGCCCATTGCAGGGAGAGGACGGCATTGAGGGCCATCCCGCTGTTGCGCCACCAGCGGCGGCTATTGGCCGCCACCTGATGGAGCACCTTGGGTTTGGCCCCGAGTGCTTTCAGTTCCCTGTAGATGGTCGTGCCCCGTTTCCAATGCTTGAGCTGGATGGCCCGCAGCCGATGGCGCATCCACTTGTCCAGGTCGTTCCAGACCCGGGGTGTCTGCGCCAGGCGGAAGTAGGCCTTCCATCCCAGAACATAGGAACGCAGGCGCATCACCACCTCCTGCACACTGTTCCCGCCGGAACGGCGGGTCAGCTGCCGGATGCGATGCTTGAAGGTCGCCAGCGGCTTGTCGGCAACCCGCCGCTTGATGACGCCACCGGGCGCCACCCAGAAGCCGTAGCCCAGGAACTTGCGGCCGAACACGCTGGTCACCGCGCTCTTGGTCTCGTTGACCGAGAGACGCAGTCGGCCGTAGAGCCGCCGCAACAGCGCCATCACCCGTTCACCCGCCTTCCGGCTGCGAACGTAAACGTTCGCATCGTCAGCGTAGCGCACGAAGCGATGACCCCGGCGCTCCAGTTCCCGGTCCACCTCGTCGAGCAAGACGTTGGCCAGCAGCGGCGACAGCGGGCCGCCCTGCGGCGTCCCCCTCTCCCGTGCCTGGACCACGCCCCCCACCATGATCCCGCTGTCCAGGTACGACCGGATCAGCCGGACGATGCCGGCATCCCCAATGCGCTTCCAGAGACGGTCGATCAGGATGTCGTGGTTCACCCGGTCGAAGAACTTCTCCAGGTCCACGTCAACCACAACCCGCCGGCCCGACTGGACGTACGACTGTGCCTTCAGCACCGCGTCGTGCGCCCCTCGCCCCGGACGGAAGCCGTAGCTGTACTCGCTGAAGCTCGGATCAAGGAGCGGCTGCAACACCTGCAGCAGCGCCTGCTGGATCAGGCGATCCGTCACCGTCGGGATGCCGAGTTCACGCTCGCCACCGTCCGGCTTCGGGATCGCCACCCGTCGTACCGGCCAAGGCCGGTACGTCCCCGACAACACCTGGCTCCGGATCGCGGGCCACACCGTGCGCAGATGGGCCGCCGTCTGGTCAATGTCCAGACCGTCAACCCCCGCCGCGCCCTTGTTGGACCGCACCCGTCGCCAAGCCCGTTGCAGGTTCTCTCGCGTCAGGGCCGCCAGCAGCAGCCCTGACCCCGTGTTTTCCATTTCCGGGCACGGGCGCAAGGCTTCGTCGCTGCCGGGCCCGGGCAAGGCTTCACCTCGCCCCCCTCCCGACCGCCCCGCTTGCGCGGACATCTGACGCTCTGCCTTCCGCATCGCCACGGTGGATCAACACTCCTCCTCGTTCGGTCCTTCGGCACCAGTTGAACCGGCCCCTACTATGACCTCTGCTGACTTCCCGCTCCGGCTCGACACCGTCACCCTTTCAGGCATAAGGCGGGATCTCCCCAGGTAAGAGCGCGCTCCTTCACCACACAACCGCCGGATCTACGGCGCCGACCCTTGATCACGAGAGCTTCGCGGTTCATGGCCCGCTCGCCCTGCTCGGCACCGCCTTCTATCCGGTTCTTGTTCATCGGCTCGTGGTTTCGCTCCACGCTTCCTCCCCACGATCAGTCGCCCTCTCGCAGTTGCGTTTCGCTTCGTTCACCGTGATCAGCTTACGGAGGGACTTCCACCCTCAAGAACGCGCCCATGCTGGGCGCACCAAGAAAACGGCCTCTCCATCGCTGGAGGGGCCGTTTTTATTTGAATGATTTTTGTGCGATGGATAACTGGCTCAGGCTTTGAGCCGGTTCCTTATGCACCGGAATCGCCACCGGGCTCCGCTGCCGGTGTCTCCTCCTCATCCGACAGGAAACGTTCGCGCAGCAATTCCCAGTCCTGGCGGCCGAATTCCACGGCGGACATGGCCACCGCCACGGCGCGATCCAGGTCGGCGGCCACACAGGCCTCATGCAGGGCCATGGCCAGATCCTGAAGGCGAATCAGGCCGCAGGTGCCCGCCGTGGCCATCAGGTCGTGCGCCTCGGCGCGAAGGGCCTTGAGGTCGCGCTCGCGGGCGGCCTGCGCCAACGACTCCACCCGCTGCTTGCCCAGGGTCAGGAAGCCGGTAACGATGCGCACGAAATCGGCCCGCGCCGCCATGGTGGCCAATTCACCCAGGCGATCTTCCGCCAGGATGCCGAACAACGGCGGCACGGCGGCCACCGGCTCGTCCGGCGTCTCCGGTTCCGCGATGGGGCCACAGCCCCATTGCACCACCTTGCCGATGAAATGGCCCCGGTCGAAGGGCTTGGCGACATAGTCGTCCATGCCGGCCGCCAGATATTCCTCACGCATGCCGGCCATGGCGTTGGCCGTGATGGCGATGATGGGCATGCGCGCGCCCATGGCGCGCATGCGCCGCGTCGCCTCGATGCCGTCCATGCGCGGCATCTGGATGTCCATCAGCACCAGGTCGAAGCGGCGACAGCGCACCGCCTCCAGCGCATCCACGCCGTCCTGGACCAGCACCGCCTCGAACCCTTCCTTGGCCAGCATCAGGCTGGCCACTTCCTGGTTCACGGGGTTGTCCTCCACCAGCAGGACGCAACGCCCCACACCGCGGCCTTGCGTCGCATTGGGCGGCGCACCGCTGCCCCCCCAGACGGCGGGGGACGGCTTGCCGGAAGGCAGGGGGGCAGCGAAGGCACTTTCGAAGGGCTGCTCCGCCACCTCCAGGGGAATGGTGAACCAGAAGGCGCTACCCTTGCCCGGTTCGCTGCTGACCCCGATGGAGCCCCCCATCAGTTCCACCAGCTGGCGGCAGATCGCCAATCCCAGACCCGTGCCGCCGAAGCGCCGGGTGATGGAGGTGTCGGCCTGGCTGAAGCTTTCGAACAGCCGGGCCATCTGTTCCCCGCTGATGCCGATGCCGGTGTCCGTCACCTCCCCCCGCAGGTTCAGGCCGGGCTTGGCTGCGGCGCGCGGTGTCAGGGTCAGCGCGATCGCCACCTCACCATCCGTCGTGAACTTGATGGCGTTGCCCACCAGGTTGACCAGGATCTGGCGCAGGCGGGTGGGATCGCCCCGCACCAGCACCGGCCCCGAGGGCTCGTCGCCATCCTGTTCGCCGGGGGTGTGCAGTGCCGTGCGGAAGCCCAGGCCCTTTTCCCGGGCGCGGGGCGCCAGGATGGTGGCGACGCCGTCCAGCAAACCGCCCAGGGAATAATCGACGATATCCAGCTCGACCTTGCCGGCCTCAAGCTTGGAGATGTCCAGGATATCGTCGATGACACCCAGCAGGGCCTCGGCACTTTCGCGGATGGCCTGGGTGAAGCCCCGCTGCTCCTCCGTCATCGGCGTGTCCAGCAGCAACTGCACCATGCCCATGACGCCGTTCATGGGGGTGCGGATCTCATGGCTCATATTGGCCAGGAATTCCGATTTGCTTTGGCTGGCCGCCTGGGCCTGGACGCGGGCGCGGTCCAGGTCGCGCGCCAGCACCGCGAGGTCATGGGCCTGCCGCTCCAGCCGCTCCTGCTTTTCGGTCAGCATGGCGTTGGTGGCCTTCAGGTCCCGCGTGCGGCGGGCGACATCGCCCTCCAACCCCTCCAGCAGATTGACGTTGTCGAATCCGGCGGGGATCTTGGTGGCGAACAGTTCCAGCAGGCGCTGGTCCATGCCGGAAGGGGGATCCTGGGCCCGGATCAGCACGACGGTGCGGCCCATCTCATGCCCGGCGACGTGCAGCACGCTGGCGTCGCCCGCGAACAGCGACTTCTGGTTCAGCAGCGCGCGCTGGATCAGGTCGACGTGGGGAATTTCGGCCTTGGGATCCTGCATCAGGTAGGCATAGACGCCGCTGGCCGCCAGGATGCGGGGCGGCTGGCCCTCCGGCGCATGGACGCACAATACGCCCAGGGGTGAACAGCTGAGGAAGCTGCCGACCTGGGTCAGGACACCATTGGCGAAATCGCGCATGGAGCGGATCTGGAACAGGCTGGCGGCGCTGTCGATGATGCGCTCCAGCCCCCGCCGGTTCTCGTCCAGCGCCACGATATAGCCATAGGACCGCAGGGCGGTGATGATGGTGGTGGTCAGGCGGGCCGCGCTGAGGTCCGCCTTGGGGCGATAATCGTCGATATCATAATCGACGATCACCTGCTCCTCCGGCGCCATGCCGGGCTGGCCCGTGCGCAGGACGATGCGCACCGCCTCATTGCCCAGTTCCTGCCGGATGCGGCGGACCAGGACCAGGCCGGCATCATCCGTTTCCATGACGACATCCAGCAGGACGATGGCGATGTCCGCCACCTCACCCAGGATGCGGAAACCCTCGGCCGCCGAATGCGCGGACAGTATCTGTACGCCCCGATCACGGAAACGCAGGCGTCCCAACACCATGCGTGTCAGGGCGTGAACCTCGGCATCATCATCAACCACCAGGATTTTCCACGGCGGGAAAATATCCTGGCGGAAGGCCTTGCCACCCTTGTCACCGTCTTGCCACAAGGCCTCGTCCAATTCCTGCATTGGGCGCATTTCCTTTTGGAAACTGTACCGATTTCCGGCTGTTTCCCTTTGCCCGCCACCGCACCATCCGTGAAGCGGCCGTTCAGGTCACAGTATCTCAGAACTCACCTTACGGACATTCCTCTTAAGGTTTCATCAACGACGCGCGACGGCTTTTCTGCGCTGGCACGTATATCAGTCAAGCCGGTTCTAGAACGGCGAAGACGAACCTTACGAGGCTTGTAGATCCATGTCCCGCTTCCGTACCCAACTATTGTCGACCCTGGCGGTTGGCGTCTTTGCCGTCGGTATCGCGGCTGGCGCGTTCGCCCAGGACGGCGCTCGCTCAGGTCCGCCGCCGGCCGGCCATGAACACCACCACGGTGGCCCGTGGGAACATATCGATGGTCGCCTGGCCTTCCTGAAGGCCGAACTGAAAATCACTGCCGCCCAGGAAGGCCAGTGGAAGAAGTTCGAGACCGTCGCCCGCGCCGATGCCGAAGAAATGAAGCAGAAGGCCGAGAAGTTCGAGACCGAACACAAGGCGAAGCGTGAGCAGTTCGAGGCCGCCCGCAAGGCCGGCCAGACCCCCACGCCCCCGGCTCCGCCGTCGCTGACCGAACGCCTGGACCGTGCCGAGAAGATGGCGACGGAACACGCCAAGCACATCAGCGACCTGAAGGCCGTGTTGGCCCCCCTGTACGCCAGCCTCTCGGCCGACCAGAAGGAAAAGGCCGACACGCTGCTGGCCCGCGGCTTCGGCGGCGGCCACGGCTTCGGTCCGCATGGCGGTCCCGGTGGCCGTTTCGGCGGTCCGGGCGCGCACTTCGAACACGGTGACCAGGGCATGCACGGCGGCCCCGGCCGTCCCGGTCCGGACGGCGATGACGGCGACATGCCCCCGCCCCCGGATGAGGGCGGCCAAGACTGATCCCGTCCGGATCGGTAGCGCTTGAATGAGGACGGCGGCGAATCGTTGGGGTTCGCCGCCGTTTTCTTTTTGACCGATGCCGGCCCGATCACTCCCGGTTGGGCGCCAGCGACACCAGGAAGGCCAAGGCCGCCGGCACCGGCATGGCCAGGTACAGCCAGTGCACGGCCGACAGGTCGCCCACGGTGCCGCCGGGGGTGACCAGGCCTGCGCTGTTGGCGACGACACCGGCCATCGCCGTGCCGAAGGCGCCGCCCAATGACTGCACCGTGGCGATGGCGGCCGAGGCCTTGTCCTGCTCCACCCCGCCGGCGCGCTTCAGCACACCGGCCACCAGGTGCGCCCACCCCAGGCCCACGCCCGCCCCCATCAGCAGCAGGGCGATGGACGCCGGCACCAGCACCGTCAGATCCGCCGCCGGATCGTTCCGCGCCAACAGGGGCGCCAGCGCCGCCGTGGCCGCCGCCTCCAGCAGGCAACCGGCGGTGATCGCCATGGCCGCCTGCCGACCGGTCAAGCGACCGACCAGGAAGGCGGCGAACGTCCACCCCAGGGCGACCAACGCCACCAGATAGCCCGACATCAGCGGCGCCACGCCATGCAGCGCCTGCAGGAAATAGGGGACGTAGACGTCGCTGGATATGGTGACGATGATGGCGAACATGATGAGGTAGAGCCGCGCGATGGGTTGCCCCAAAATGACGGCACCCTGCGGCAACAGCCGGTTCCCGCCCCGCCGTTCCACCGCCAGCATGGCGCCGAACAGCAGGAGGGAGGCTGCCAGCAAGGCGAGCTTGGGGCCATCCCGCTCCGCCGTGCCGGCGGCGCTGACCAGCAGCACGGCGGACAGCAGCAGGCCGATCTGGCGCAGCGGCGGCCGGCCGGCGGCGCGGCTGTCGGTGGCGGCCGGCAACAGGCGGCGGGCAAAAGCCGCCATCAGCAGGGCTGGCGGCAACAGCACCAGGAAGGCGTAGCGCCATTGCGCCCCGCTGGAAAACACCCCACCCGCCGTGGGGCCCAGCACCGTCGCCACGCCCCAGATGGCGGCATAAAGGGTGGAGGCGCGGCCCCACAGCGGTTCCGGATAGACATGGCGGATGAAGGCGTAAGCCAGGCCCGACAACATGCCCGCCCCCAGGCCCTGCACGGCCCGCCCCAACAGCACCACCGCCATGGCCGGCGCCACGGCGCACACCAGGCTGCCGGCGCTGAACACCAGGGCGCCCAGGATATAGACATCGCGCAGGCTGAACACGCGCGGCCGCATGGCGACGAAGATGGAACCCAAAACGGCCGCAGCAACGTACAGGGTCGTCACCCAGGCGAACAGCGGCAGGCCGCCGATGTCGCGCACGATGGACGGCGCCACGGTGGCGGTGACGTAGGTCTCGATCGCGAACAGGGTGACACCGCCGCCCAGCATCAAGGTCGCCGGCAAATGGGCCGGCGAGAACAGTTGATACACCGAAGCGGTGGGCGGTTCGGCTTGCGGCTGGCGATCCGCGGCGGCAGTCATGGGCGAAATCCTGGTGGCGTCGATTTATTTTTCAAAGTTTCATCTTGGAAAATACGCGGCCGTCGCTATAAAACAAGCATGAACTTGGAAAAATAAGCCGTGCCCCAGCCATCCCCCAACCGCCTGCTCCTGCTGTTGAAGACCGACGGCCCCCAGACGGCCGCCGCCATCGGTGTCGCCCTGGGCATCACGGGTGAGGCGGCGCGCCAGCAGCTGACCCGCATGGCGGAGGATGGCGTGGTGGAAGCGGTGGTGGAGGCCGCCGCCGGCCGGGGACGCCCCCGTCAGCTGTGGCACCTGACACCATCCGGGCATGCGCGTTTCCCGGACGGCCATGCGGCGCTGACCGCCTCCCTCTTGACCACCTTGGCGGACCAGTTGGGAAGCGGGGCGATCGATACCCTGATCGCGGCGCGCGAGGTGGGCACCCTGGCGCGCTATCGCGCCGAAATGATCGGGGCCGCCGACTTGGCCACCCGCATCGCCCGGCTGACCGCCATCCGCTCCAGCGAAGGCTATATGGCCGACAGCTGGCAGGAGGCGGACGGGTCGTGGACCCTGGTGGAAAACCATTGTCCCATCTGCGCCGCCGCCACCGCCTGCGTCGGCTTCTGCCGGTCGGAACTGGATACCTTCCGGGCCGTGCTGGGCGCGGCGGTGGAGCGGACGGAGCATATTCCCCTGGGTGCGCGGCGCTGCGCCTACCGCATCAGCATTATCTAATTACCGCCCTCAAACGGCGGGCGCCGCCATCCGGCGGCTGGCCTATCCTCGATTTTCAGTCCGCCTGCGGCTCCCCAAAAATCTCCGGCGGCCCCGGTCGGGGCCTACGGTGGCATGAGGATCGCCTCATGCCACCGGGCTTCCCCCTTACGGTGCGCGGAACGTGCCGTTGGACTGCATGGCCAGCCATAGCACGCTGGCATAGGCGGCCGTGGACTGGTCGATGGTCGGGCGGTCCACCCGGTCCAGCGTGTCCTCGGCGGTATGGTGGTAGTCGAAGTAGGTGGTGGCATCCAGGGACAGTTCGGCGATGGGCATGCCGGCCTCGGCCATGGGGCCGTAGTCCGACGTCTCCCCCTCCTCATCCCGGCCCAGGGTCACCCGCAGGGGCTTCAGCGCGCCGGCGATGGTGGTGATGGCGGCCTGGGCGTTGGGGTTGGACTTCATCTTGAACGCCCATACCGGGCCGATGCCCAGATCGGCCTCCGTGCCCAGGACGTAATGGGCGGCGTCGCCCGCATGGGCCTTGCCGTAGGCGATGGCACCGTAGGTGCCCTCCTCCTCCGCCGCGAACAGCACGACGCGCAGGGTGCGGCGCGGCTTTTCCGGCAGGCCCTTGATCAGCTTGGCCGAGGCCAGCGCGATGGCGACACCGGCGCCGTCGTCGATGGCGCCGGTGCCCAGATCCCAGGAATCCAGGTGGGCGCCCATGGTCACGATCTCATCGGGCTTCACCGTGCCCTTCAGGTCCCCCACCACGTTGTAGGTGGTGATGGGGTCCAGCGGCGACACGTCCAGCACCAGCTTCATCTTCACCGGGCCTTGCGACAGCAGCCGGTCCAGCTGCGCCGCATCGATGGTGGAAATGGCGCCGGCCGGGATCTTGGTCCCGCCATCCTCATACCGCGTCATGCCGGTGTGCGGCGCGCGGTGGGCGTCGGTGCCGACCGACCGGATCAGCAACGCGACCGCACCCTTCTTGGCCGCCACCGACGGGCCGCCGATGCGCATGGCCACGGCCTCGCCATAACCGCTGCCGTCCTGGGTACGGGCCATGGGCAGGGCAATGTAGGCGATCTTGCCGGCCAGCGACCCGTCCGATGCTGCCTTCAGGGCGGCCAGGCTGGGGAAACCCACCACCTCGGCCTCAATGCCCTGGGGGCCCGTGCCCACCGTGCTGCCCAAGGCCGCCACGGCGATGGACTGCGGCATGGGCGACACGATGCTGGCGCGCTCCAGGCCACGGCGCCAGCCGGGCATGGGCACGGCCTCGACATGCACGTCCTGCAGGCCAAGATCCTTCATGGCCTTCACCGCCCAGGCCACGGCGGCCGCGTCGTTGGGTGTGCCGGGCAGGCGCGGCCCCACCTGGGTGGTCAGCGATTCCACCACCTCATAGGCACCGCTGCCGGCCAAGGCCCGCTTCTGCAATTCCTTGACGCTGGCCAGCGCCGAATCCGGCACGGCCGCGGGCCCCTCGGCCGCGATCGCCGGCGCCGTCAGCAGGCCCAAGGCGAGTGCGGCGGCCAAGCCCTTGTTCTGAATCGAAAACACGCCCGTATCTCCCATCATCAGGTCGTACCGGGCGGCCCCCGCCACCGTTCCGGCCCCATGGTCCCATCGGCCGACCACTTGGGCGGTCAGCCCCTTGGGACGCACCCTGCCACGGGCCGGCCCCGCCGCGCCATCCCGGTGTTGTCGCGGTGACAAAGCCTCAGGCGCTGGGTTCCAGCACCGGCGCCTCACCAGCCTGGAAGGTGCCCAGCTCGATATGGACGCGGGTACCGGCGCCGGGCACGCTGTCCAGGCTCAACTCACCCCGCAGGGGTCCGGTCACCAGGTTGTGCACGATGTGCAGGCCCAGGCCCGACCCACCCTCCCCCTGCTTGGTGGTGAAGAAGGGCTCGAACGCTTGCGCGGCCAGGTCGGCGGTCATTCCCCGGCCATTGTCGGCCACGGTGACGCTGGCCCGGCCACCGGGGGTGCGTGCCACCTCGATATGGATTTCAGGCTCGGCAACGTCGTCGAAGGCATGGACGACGGCGTTCTGGATCAGGTTGGTCAGCACCTGGGCCAACTGCCCGGGCCGTGTGGGTATGGTGAAGCCCGCAGGGCCATCGACGGTGACGGCGACGCCATGCCCCTTCAGCAGCGGGTCCAGACTCAACAGCGTCTCACGCAGATATTCGGTGAGGGCGACGGCCCGCACCCGCTCACTGGCCTGATCCACCGACAATTGCTTGAAGCTCTGCACCAGGTCGGCGGCCCGGCGCAGATTGCGGTTCAGGATGACGCAGCCGTCCTGGGCCTGGTCCAGGAACTCATCCAGATCGACCCGCCGCAGTCGACGCTCCGCCACGGCGCTGCCCAGCGCCTCCACCTCACCCTGAAGCTGCGACGCCAGGGTGACGGCGACGCCCAGCGGCGTGTTTATCTCATGCGCCACCACCGCCACCAGGTTGCCCAGCGACGCCAGTTTTTCCTGCTGCACCAGGCGGGCAAGCGCGTTTTCCAGGTTGGCCAGGGTCTGCGCCGCCTCATTGCGCGCCTGTTCCACGTCGCGGAAGGCGGCGGCGTTGGTGATGGCCACGGCGGCGAAGGCGGCCATGGAGCGCAGGGCCTCCACCTGGCGGGGCAGGGCCGGATCCGGCCGGCTGAGCCTCACCTCCACCACGCCCACGCGGCGGGCCCCTGCCCGCAGTGGCGCGAACAGCAGGATGCCATCCGGCCCGACAATGGTTGACGCCCCGTCCACCGCCCGCTGATACAGCGGGTCATCGGCCGGCAGCGCAGGCCCATTCGGGGGCTCCGTCCCGCCGGGATAGACGACGGTCAATTGCGCCTCGCGGGCATCGAACAGCGCCACGCGCAGGCCGGCGGTCGGCATCAGTTCCGCCACGTGGGTATGCAGGGCCCGGCAGATGGCCTCCCGCTCCAGCGAGGCCGACAGGTCGCGGCCCGCGTCGCCCACCCGGCGCAAGGTGGCGGCAGACGCGGCCAGGTCGGCCGTGCGGGCATCCACCAGTTCCTCCAGCGCCCGCTGCCGCCGCCGGTGCCAGGCCAGCCGTCCCCAGAAGGCCAAGGCCACGCCCCCCACCACCGTGCCGGTGGCCAGCACGTGGAACCACCAGGTCTGGTACCAGGCCGGCAGCACGGTCACCGGCAGGCTGAGCACGTCGGCGTTCCACAGCCCATCCTTGTTGGTGCCGCGCGCCAGCAGGCGGTAATGGCCGGGCGCCAGGTTGGTGTAGACGGCGCGGCGGCGCGGCGCGTCCTTTTCCATCCAGCCGCTGTCGAACCCCTCCAGCATGACGGCGTAGCGGTTGCGGTCGGGGGCGGAGAAGTCCAGGGCCGTCACCTCGACCTCGAACCCCTTGTCACCCGGGTTCAGCACCAGCGGCGCGGATCGCAGTGCCGCCGGCGGGATGCTGCGCCCATCCACCCGTACTTCGGTCACGGCCAGGGGCGGGGCATAACGCCAGTCGGCGATATCGTCGGGTGACACCACGGTCATGCCGCCGTCGCCCGCGAACAGCAGCATGCCGTCCGGCGTCATGGCGGAGGCGTTTTCCCAATACCGGCGGATCAGGGCGTTTTCCGCCGGGCCCAGCACCCGCACCGCCAGGGTGTCGGTATCGATGCGCACCAGTTCGTCGGCCGTGGTGGCCCAGACATGGTTGTGGCCGTCATAGGTCAGGTTGTTGATGCGCAGGCTGGGCAGGCCGTCGCGGCGATCCAACACGCGGAAGCGGGGTTTCCCATCCGCTCCCCTGCCCTCCAGGATGCCGATGCCGCCCTGGGCCGTGCCCACCCACAGCCGGCCGTGGCCGTCCTCCACCAGGCTGTTGACGTAGTCATGGGGCAATGAGGCCGCGTCGTCCTTGTCGTGTGCCAGGCGCTCCACGGCACCGGTGGCCGGATCCAGCCGGTTCAGCCCATGCTCCGTTCCGGCCCACACGATACCGCCATGGTCCACCGCCAGGGCGATGATGCGGTCGTCGGCCAGGCCGGCGGGATTGGCGGGATCGCGCCGGTACAGTGTCTTGGCGCCGTCGCCATCGATCCGTACCAGGCCGGAGAAGGTGCCGGCCCAGGTGACGCCGCCGGCCGTGACGACACGGGCGATGTAGGGATAAGGGTTGGCGGTGGGCAGCGTCTCACGCACCACCTGCTCCCCTCCCGTCCCGCCCGTATGAATACGGTAGAGGCCACGCGGTGTCCCGGCCCAGACGGCACCGCCGTCCCGGTCGTCCTGCCGGGCCAGGGCCAGCACGTCCAACTGCGGCAGGCTGTGCGCCGGATCGGCGTTGGTGCCGCCAGCCAGCAGGCGGCGGGCATGCCGGGTCCCCGGATCGAACAGCACGATGGCCCCGTCGCCGCCCAGCCACAAGGTGCCGTCCGGCGCCACGGCCAGGCTCTTGATGGTGGGCAGATCGCCCAAAGGCGGTCGCCCATTGCCGGTGAACAGGGTCATCAGCGCGGCGTTGGTGGGGTTGTGCACATCCAGCCCGGAATCACCCCCCACCCAGATCAGGCCGCTGCGGTCCTTGATGATGGCGCGCAGGCTGTCGTTGGCCAGGGTGGCGGGAATGTCGGCCTCATGCCGGATGGTGCGGTAAAGGCCGCGGGCCACATCGACTTCCGCGATGCCATTGCCCAGCGTCGCCACCCACAGCACGCCCGGCCGCACCTCCACCGCGCCCCGCATGGTGACGGCGGACAGCGGCGGTTCGCCGGCCGTCTCCGGCTGGATGATGCGCAGGCTATGGTCCCGGGGATCGTAGACGCCCAGGCCGCTGCGGTCGCCGCCCAGC
This sequence comes from Azospirillaceae bacterium, assembly GCA_028283825.1. Classification (NCBI taxonomy): domain Bacteria; kingdom Pseudomonadati; phylum Pseudomonadota; class Alphaproteobacteria; order Rhodospirillales; family Azospirillaceae; species Azospirillaceae bacterium. Next base: position 621,061 of record JAPWJW010000003.1, read on the forward strand.
CACAGGCGGCCGTCGCCCCCCTCCTCGATCTGCCAGATACTGTCGGCCAGCAAGGCGGCGCCGGGGTTCCCCGCGTCCTGGATCACAGGTGGCGCGAACGTGGTGGCGCCGGCCGGCCGTACCACCAGGCCCTTGGCCGTGCCGGCCCATAGCGTGCCGCCGGCATCCAGGTGCACGGCGAAGACGGTGCTGTGTGGCAGGGCGTCGGCACCGCCCTTGTCATCATGGCGCACATGTTCCAGCACGCGGCCATCGCCGGCGACGTGGTCCAGGCCGCCCCGGGTCGCCACCCAGACGCCGTCGCCGCCATCGTCGGAAATGTCGTAGATGGTGGCGGCGCTGACACCCGCCGGGCCCGGCGCCACGGTGGTGAAACGTTCCGTCACCGGATCATAGAGCGCCAGGCCCCCGACATGGGTCCCCACCCACAGCCGGCCGGCGGCATCGACATGCAGGGCGCGGATGACGCCGTCCGGCAGGCTGCCCGGCTCATCGGCATCGGGCTGGAACACCCGCATGCGATAGCCGTCGAACCGCGCCAGGCCATTGGTCGTTCCGATCCAGATGAAACCCTGCCGGTCCTGTGCCAGGGAAAAGATGGTGTCGCTGGGCAAGCCCCGGCTGCGGTCGATGTGTTCGAAGACCGTCTGCCCCAGGGCCCGCCACGGCGCCACGCGCGCCGGCGTGGCACCCGCCGGGGACACGTCCGCCCGCCCGGGCCCCGGCCATCCCAGGGCCGCCAGACAAACGGCGACGATCAGGAGCACTACCCGCATGAATGCGAACCACCAGGGTAACGGCAATCGCCGGAGTCACCACGGCAGGTGGCCCGAACAATCTTGGATTTTATAGGAAACGGGCCTCCACGCCACTGAATCAGTGATAAATTATCCAATAGACATAGACAGGATGGGGGATAAGGGGCTGGGCTCCAGCGCCGGACGCGCTTATGTTGGCGCCAGAAAACAACGTTCGCCCGCCCGCACCCCCACCGCCGGCCGGCAAAAGGCGGAAGCCATTAATGACCCCGCAAGACAACCCCGCCGCGACCCCGCCCGGTCCCCGTGTCCTGGTGGCCGAGGACAACCGGGTGAACCGGGAACTGATCCTGGCCATTCTGCGCCGGCTGGGCTATGAGGCCACCGGCGCCGCCGACGGGGCGGAGGCCGTGGCGACCTATGACACCGCCGAGGCGCCGTTCGACATCGTGCTGCTGGATCTCAACATGCCCGGCATGGACGGGGCGGAGGCGGCGCGCATCCTGCACGGCCGCCCCGTGCCCACCGGCCGCTCGCGCGCCATTCCACTGGTGCTGATGACGGCGGAAACCGATGTGATCGACCACCTGACCACGGGCCTGTTCGCCGGCTATATCGCCAAGCCCCTGGTATGGAACGATCTGGACCAGTTGATCCGGCGGCTGGTCGCCTTAAGCTGATTTTCGCCGGACTTGGAGCTTACTCCGGCCAAGCCGCGTCCACCGCGCGCCGCCATTCCCGCGCCATCAGGCCGTGGCCGGCATAGGTGGGGTGGACGCCATCCCAGGACCAGTGCTCCGCCGGCGCCTTGGCCAGCGCGGCGTCGAAGGCGTCCTGGTATTTCACCAGCGGCAGGTGATATTTCGCCGCCAGGGCCGCTACCACGTCCTGCCGCTGTTTCACTAGCGCGCGGTCGGCGGCGTAGCTGGCCTTGTGGCTGGCCACCGGCATCAGGAAGGGCTGGCCCAGGACGATCTTCACGCCCGGAAGCTTGGTCTGGGTCTCGTTGATCAGCTTTTCATAGACCTGGGCGTAGGTTTCCAGCGTCTCGCCCTTGCCGAAGAAGGTGTCGTTGACGCCCACCAGGATGCTCAGCACGTCGGGCTTGATATCCAGGGTGTCGGCCTGCCAGCGGGCGGCGAGGTCGGAGACGGTATTGCCGCTGATCCCCCGGTTCACGAAGGTCAGGTTGCGTTCCGGATACTCCGCCCCCACCGTGGCCGCGATGATGTAGTCGTAGTCCTGGCCCATGGTGTGGTTCAGGTCGTTGCCGGGCTGGCGGCCGCCGTCGGTGATGGAATCGCCCTGGAAGAGGATGGTGGTGTTGGGGTGCAGCGCCGCCAGGTCAGCGGCCCTGGCCATTCCGGCGGCACCCGTCAGCGCCAGGGCGAACACGGCCGCGCGCAGCCAAGGCTTTCCCGTTCCCACCAAGCGCATCCTGCTTTCCCTCGCCCTGTTGATTTTCCGGTCGCCCAAAATGCGACGGGCCCCCAGGAATGCCCTGGGGGCCCGCGCAATTCAAGTTACATGGCGGTCAGATGCGGGCGGTCTCAGTTGACCAGTTCCGGCACCTTCTCCTCCGGCTTTTCCGCCTGGCGCGACGTGCCGGATCCTGCAGTGTAGTCGAACACCAGGGCGTCGTCCTTGACGGAGACGCGGACGGCACCGCCCTTGACCAACTTGCCGAACAGCAATTCCTCGGCCAGCGGCTTCTTGATGTACTCCTGGATTGTACGCCCCAGCGGGCGGGCGCCGTACAGGGGGTCGTAGCCCTTGGTCGCCAGCCACTCGCGCGCCTCGTCCGTCAGTTCGATGGTGACGCCGCGGTCGCTCAGCTGCGCCTCCAGCTCCATGACAAACTTGTCCACCACGCGCCCGATGATCTCCGGCGACAGGCCGGCGAAGGTGATGATGGCGTCCAGACGGTTGCGGAATTCCGGCGTGAACAGGCGGTTGATCGCCTCCTCATCCTCGCCCATCCGCTTCTCGCGGCCGAAACCGAAGGCGGGCTTGGCCAGGTCCGACGCGCCGGCGTTGGTGGTCATGATCAGGATGACGTTGCGGAAATCGACCGTCTTGCCGTTGTGGTCGGTCAGCTTGCCGTGGTCCATCACCTGCAACAGGATGTTGTAGAGATCCGGGTGCGCCTTCTCGATCTCGTCCAGCAGCAGCACGCAATGCGGATGCTGGTCGATGGCGTCGGTCAGCAGGCCGCCCTGGTCGAAGCCGACATAACCCGGCGGGGCGCCGATCAGACGGCTGACCGTGTGCCGCTCCATGTATTCCGACATGTCGAAGCGGGTCAGCTCAATACCCAGGGTGCGCGACAGCTGTCGCGCCACCTCGGTCTTGCCCACGCCGGTCGGGCCGGAGAACAGGTAGTTGCCGATGGGCTTTTCCGGATCGCGCAAGCCGGCGCGCGCCAGCTTGATGGCGCTGACCAGGGTGTCGATGGCCTTTTCCTGGCCGAACACCATGGTCTTCAGGTCGCGTTCCAGATTCAGCAGCACCTCACGGTCGTCGCGGCTGACGCTCTTCGGTGGGATGCGGGCGATCTTGGCGACCACCGCCTCCACGTCCTTCACCTGGATGGTCTTCTTGCGCTTGGTCACGGGCAGCAGCATCTGCGCCGCCCCCACCTCGTCGATGATGTCGATGGCCTTGTCCGGCAGCTTGCGGTCGCCGATGTACTTGGCCGACAGCTCCACCGCTGACCGGATGGCCTCGCGGGTGTAGCGGACGTTGTGGTGCTTCTCGTAATAACTCTTGATGCCTTCCAGGATCTTGACCGCGTCGTCCAGCGAGGGCTCGTTGACGTCGATCTTCTGGAAGCGGCGGACCAGGGCGCGGTCCTTCTCGAAATAGCTGCGGTATTCCTTGTAGGTCGTGGACCCGACGCACCGCAGCGCGCCGCTGGCCAGGGCCGGCTTCAGCAGGTTGCTGGCATCCATGGCACCACCCGACGTGGCGCCGGCGCCGATCACCGTGTGGATTTCATCGATGAACAGGACGGAGCCTTCGACCGCCTCCAGTTCCGACAGGACGCTTTTCAGCCGCTCCTCGAAATCGCCGCGATAGCGGGTGCCGGCCAGCAGCGCGCCCATGTCCAGCGCGAAGATGACGGCGTTCTGCAACACCTCAGGCACCTCGCCATGGACGATGCGGCGGGCCAAACCCTCCGCGATGGCGGTCTTGCCCACGCCGGGGTCGCCCACGTACAGCGGGTTGTTCTTGGACCGGCGGCACAGGATCTGGATGGTGCGGTCAACTTCCTGCGCGCGGCCGATCAGGGGATCGATCTTGCCGTTGAGCGCCTTCTTGTTGAGGTTGACGCAGTAGGCCTCCAGCGCCTCCGTCCCCTTCTTGGGCGGCTTTTCGCCGGCCGGCGGCTCCTCCTCCGAGCCGGAGACGCGCTTGGTCTCGGACCGGCCGGGGGACTTGGCGATGCCGTGGGAGATGTAGTTGACGGCGTCGAACCGCGTCATCTCCTGCTCCTGCAGGAAATAGACGGCGTGGCTTTCCCGTTCGGAGAACAGGGCCACCAGCACGTTGGCGCCGGTCACCTCTTCCCGTCCGGAACTCTGGACATGGATGGCGGCGCGTTGCAGCACGCGCTGGAATCCGGCGGTGGGCTTGGCGTCCTCGGACCGGCTGGAGATGAGGTTGCTCAGCTCATTGTCCAGGTACTCGCCGAGTTCGACCCGCAGCTTTTCCACCGTCACGCCGCAGGCGCGCAGAACGGCCAGGGCATCCTGGTCTTCGGTGAGGGCCAGCAGCAGGTGTTCCAGGGTCGCGTACTCGTGCCGCCGCTCATTGGCATAAGCTAGGGCCCGGTGCAGCGTTTGCTCGAGATTACGCGAGAGCATGCCTACTAATCCTTCTCCAAGGTGCATTGCAGGGGATGCTGGTTCTGGCGCGCGAAATCCATCACCTGGGTTACTTTCGTCTCCGCCACCTCGTAGGTGAACACGCCGCACACGCCGACACCCCGGCGATGAACGTGCAGCATGATCCGGGTTGCTTCTTCCCTGTTCTTGGAAAAGAAGCGTTCCAGGATGTGAACGACGAACTCCATGGGGGTGTAGTCGTCATTCAGCATCAAGACCTTGTACATGGAGGGCTTTTTGGTCTTCGGCTTGGCCTTGACCACGACGCCGGTCGTGGTGCCGTCCCCGCCGTTTCCGCCCTCATTCCCTTGACTATCAAACTCGGTCATGGCCTTCCAGGTACGTGTCTCTCGGGGTGGTCATCCCAGCAATAATATGAGATCGCGGGCCGCCGTTGGAAGACCCCTGGTAACCTTATTCATGCCTGCGGTGCGAATGACGCACGCAAATCACCGATCAGGGGCGCCTCTCCGCGGAAGCGGCACCATGAAAACGTGTGCAGCCACACCTAAAAGGTGCACCAGAAACAAAGAACCCGGCGGGCCGGGATGGCCGCCGGGTTCTTGAACCCTATCATCTCATCGCTGCGTGATCGCGCCAAAACAGCGGCCGGCACGGGCGTCCCCGTCCGGCGCCGCATCAGCCGAACGCCTCAGGCCGCCAGGCGCGGCTTGCCGAACTTGGTCACCACCGCGTTGACACGGGCGGAGATGGGCTCGATCGCCTCATTCGCCAACTTCACCGACAGTTCGGAGGTCTTGGTCGCTTCGCTGACCAGGCTGTCAAAGCTGGCCTTGGCGAATTCGGATTGCTGGTCCACCGCCTCACGCAGGGACTTGACCGCCAGCAGGGCCTTGGTGGCCGACACGCTGCTTTCCAGCGAGGACTGGGCGTAGGCGACGAAGGACTTGGACAGGTTTTCCAGGCCCTTGGCCAGGACGGTGGAGGACAGGACGAAGGCGTCGACCGTGTCCTTGTTGAAGGCGGTCAGTTCCTCATACGCCTCGAAAGCCTTCTTGCTGGCCTTCTCGACCTGTTCCTTGGTCAGGGCGACGGCCTGCTCATAATTCTTGGTGACCGCGTCCTGGGTGGCACGCGCGGTGGTTTCGGCTGCCTGCTTCACAGTGGCGCCCGTTTCCACGGCGGCGTCGGTGGCGACCTTCTTGGCGCGGGATGCGGTGGTGGTGACAGTATTCGCGGTGGTCATGACTTAGCTTCCTTCCAATGATCTCAGATGATCCATCGGCCGCCCGATGCGGCCCGTACCCGGGTAAGGCGACCCGGCATCGGCCGGGGACTCGGATGCCCACAGCGCCAGCGGCCCACATTGGGCGCCGCTATGTTGCGTTGCAGCACGATCCACTAATTGAACCTTGAAAGCGAGGTTGTCAATCGGCTTTGTGCGCCGCAAAAATTCTGCCACATCAAATTTTGGCGAGTTTATCGGCACAATGGCCATCCGCACGAGGCGAAATGCCGCAAAATAAGCCGAAACGTCTACGCAGCATCCACTGCATCACAAGATTATGCTGCATTGCAATATACCTTCCGGGTAGAGGCTTACCCCTTTCGCGCCGCACCGCAACAATGCCTCCGACGTCACGTCATGTATTGTCCCCAGTCATGGCGCCCGGGCTCACGGCGCATATTTTGTCCTTAACCAGATTTTCAATACTGGACAGCGAATCCTCAGGCCTTTACTTTTGTCGCCAACACCGACGCGGCATGGCGGAAGGGGCAGTTCACCGTGACCCATTGGAAATCCTGGAACTTGGGGGGGCGTCCCCGCCAGACCACCCGGCGCGGACGGTGGGCCGTCCTGGCCTTGCTGGCCTGCTGGGCCCTCACGCCCGTCACCGCTTTCGCCAAGTACGCCGCGATCGTGGTGGATGCCGAGACCGGGCAGGTGCTGCACTCCGCCGGCGCGGATACGGAAAACTATCCCGCGTCGCTGACCAAGATGATGACGCTATACCTGCTGTTCGACGCGCTGGATTCCGGCCGCGTCACGCTGGACCAGTCGTTCAAGGTTTCGGCCCACGCCCAGGCGCAGGCCCCCAGCAAGCTGGGGCTGGAGGCGGGCGACACCATCCGCGTGCGCGATGCGATCCTGGCGCTGGTGACCAAGTCGGCCAACGACGTGGCGGTGGTGGTGGCTGAGAATTTAGGCGGTAGCGAGCCCCGCTTCGCCCAGATGATGACGGCCAAGGCCCACGCGCTGGGCATGAGCCGCACCACCTTCCGCAACGCGTCGGGCCTGCCCAACCTGGCGCAGCACACCACCGCCCGCGACCTGGCCCGCCTGGCCCAGGCGCTGATCCATAACCATGAGAAGCAGTACGCCTACTTCAAGACGGAAAGCTTCACCTACAACGGCGACACGATGGCCAACCACAACCATCTGATGTCGCGTTATCCCGGCATGGATGGCATCAAGACCGGCTTCATCAACGCCTCGGGCTTCAATCTGGTCGGGTCCGCCGTGCAGAACGGCCGCCGCCTGGTCGCCGTGGTGATGGGCGGCAGCAGCGCCGTGTGGCGCGACAACCGCATGGCCGACCTTCTGGACGAAGGTTTTGCCAGCAAGCCGGGCGCCATCGTCACCGCCGAGGCGCCGATCCTGCCGCCGGGCCGTGCCGGCCGCGCGGCCCCCGTGCAGGTGGCCGATGCCGCGGCGAATGACGACCAATCCGCGTCGCAGGGCGATGAGGATGAAGACGAGGCCAAGCCGCCCCGCCCCGCCGGCGTCCGGCTGGCCAGCGCCGCCGGCAAGGCCGCCAAGGCGGTGGGCAAGGCGGCGGAAAGCGTCGCCGATCATACCCTGCTGGCCGCCCCCGCCGAGGCGGCGTCGGAAGGCATGGCCCTGCCCAAGGCCAAGACCATCCCCGCCGGGTGGAGCATCCAGGTGGGCGCCTTCAACGACCGCGCCGCCGGTCAGGCCGCCATCGCCCGCGTGACGCAGAAGACCAAAGGCCTGCTGAACGCCGCCGTCCCCAATGTGCAGGAAATCCCCACCGCCAAGCGCACCCTGTTCCGCGCCCGCCTGGCGGGCCTGAGCGAGAAGACCGCCCGCGCCGCCTGCGCGCAGTTGACCCGCCAGCGCCAGGACTGCATCGCCCTGCCGCCCGGCAGCAGCTGACACCAGCGCCCGTGACCTCTCCCTTTTCGGCGGCATCGGCCGATGCCGCCCCGCCGTCGCTGCTGGCGCTGGCCCGCCAACGGCGGGAGCCGTGGTGGGCCTTCCTGGGCGGCATGGTCCTGGTGGTGCTGTGGACCGTGGTGACGGCCCTGGTGCTTTATGGCATGCAGCGCAAGGGCTGGATCGTCGCCACGCCCCATGCCGGGCCGCCGCTGGCGGTCGTCGGCCAATTGCTGGTCCTGCTGGGCAGCGTCGCCGGTTCCATCCTGCCACCCCTGGCCCTGGCCCTGGTCTGGCTGCATGGGCGGGGGCCGTTCAGCGTCATCACCCCTGGGCACGGGCTGGACTTCGGCTTGGCCGCCCGATCCGCCCTGCTGTGGGGCGGACTGGTGCTGCTGACCGTGGCCGTCAGTGCTGCGATCGACGCCTGGACGGGCGAGACTTCGGACACGAGCGGTCAGCCCTGGCCCCAGGTCCTGGCCTTCGCCGCCGCCACGGTGTGGATGCTGGTGCTGCAGGTCACGGCGGAGGAGACGCTGTTCCGGGGCTATCTCAGCCAGGCGCTGTACGCCTGGACCGGCCGCGCCTGGATCGCCGCCCTGCCGGTGGGCGTCCTGTTCGCGTCGCTGCACACCCAGTCCTGGGACAACGGCGTGTGGGACCAGCGGGCGCTTTACTTCATCATCTCGCTGATGCTGTCCGCCGTAACCTGGCGCGCCCGCCGGCTGGAGGCCGCCATCGGCATCCATTTCGGCCAGAACCTGACCGCCATCTATGTCATGGGTGTGCTGGGCGCGCCCTTCCCGTCCCTGCTGGGTATCGGCGGGCCGGAGGGCAAGCCGGCGGGCCTTGGCGATGTGGCGACGGTGGTGGCCACCATGGCCGTGGTCTGCGGCCTTTACTGGTACCTGGGCGTGCGGCGCGGCTGGGTCATCCGCCGGAAACCCTAAGAAAAAGGCCGCGCCCTTGCGAAGGCGCGGCCTTTTTGGTTCTTCAATCCGATAAAGCTCAGAAGCCCTCGGGCGCCTCGATGCCGCTCTGGCTCAGCTGGTCGCGGATGCTGCCCTTCAGGCGTTCCAGGCCGGCCTCGCTGAAGGCCTCGGCGCGGGCCACCAGCACGTCCTGGGTGTTGGACGCGCGCAGCAGCCACCAGCCGTCGACCGTCTTCACCCGCACGCCGTCGATGTCGTTGACCTCGATGCCGTCGCCGGCCAGGGCCTTGGCGCGGGCCACGATCTCGTCCACCGCCTTGAACTTGCGCTCCTCATCCACCTGGAAACGGATTTCCGGGGTGTTGAAGACCGGCGGCAGCACGGACTTCAGCTGTGACAGGCTGCCCTTGCGGCTGACCAGCCCGGCCAAACGGACACCGCAATAAGGCGCGTCGTCGAAACCGTAGTACTTGTCGGCGAAGAAGATGTGGCCGCTCATCTCACCGGCCAGGGGCGAGCCGGTCTCGGCCATCTTGGCCTTCAGCAGGCTGTGGCCGGTCTTCCACATCAGGGGCTTGCCGCCGTTCTTGGCGATGTCGTCGTACAGCGTCTGGCTGGACTTGACGTCGGCGATGATGGTGGCGCCCGGGTGGCTCTTCAGCACGTCGGCGGCGTAGATGGCCAGCAGCTGGTCGCCCCAGACGATCTCGCCATGCTCATCCACCGCGCCGATGCGGTCGCCATCGCCATCGAAGCCGATGCCGATGTCGGCCTTCTCGTCATGGACGGCCTTGATCAGGTCCACCAGGTTTTCCGGCACGGTCGGGTCGGGATGGTGGTTGGGGAAGTTGCCGTCCACCTCTTCGAACAGCAGGATGTGCTTGCCCGGCAGCTTGTCGGTCAGGCGGCGCAGGATGTGGCCGGTGGCGCCGTTGCCGGCATCCCAGACGATCGTCAGGTCCTTGGTGCCGTCATAATCGCCGGCCAGGCGATTGATGTAGTCCTCCGACACGTCCAGCGTGCGTGAACTGCCGGTGCCCTTTTCCAGGTCGTCGCCGTGGACCAGGCGGCCGATCTCCTGGATCTGCTCGCCATAGACCGGGCCCTTGCCCAGCATCATCTTGAAACCGTTGTAGTCCGGCGGGTTGTGCGAGCCGGTGATCATCACGCCGGCGTCCAGTTCCAGGTGGCGCACCGTGAAGTACAGCATGGGCGTGGGGCCCAGGCCGATGCGGATGACTTCCAGGCCCGTGGAGGTCAGGCCTTCGACGCAGGCCTCTTCCAGTTCCGGCGAGGACAGGCGTCCATCGAAACCGATGGCGACGCGGGTGCCGCCGGCGCGCACCACCTGGGTGCCGAAGCCCTGGCCGATGGCCTTGGCATCCGCCGGGCCCAGGGTCTTGCCGATGACGCCGCGGATGTCGTACTCGCGCAGCACCGTGTGATGGAACCGATGAATAGCGGTCATGACTGCACCTGCTCCCTTGCTGCTGATTATTGACGCGACGCGCGGTTGTCGGGCCGGCCGATGGACCGGTAAACGAAACCCGCCGCGTTCATGTCGTCGGGGTTGTAGATGTTGCGAAGATCGACCAGCACCGGCGCCGTCATGGACCGGCGAACCCGGTCAAAATCCAGCGCGCGGAACTCGTTCCATTCCGTCAGGATGGCCAGGACATCGGCGCCCTGGATGGCGGCATAGGCGTCGGCGCACCAGGCCACGCCCGGCAGCATGCGTTCCGCCTCATGCATGCCGGCCGGATCGTAGGCCTGGACGATGGCGCCCAGGCGCTGCAATTCCGGGATGATGTCCAATGACGGCGCATCGCGCATGTCGTCGGTGTTGGGCTTGAAGGTGACGCCCAGGATGCCGATGCGCTTACCGTCCACGCTGCCGCCGACGGCCTCGACGATGCGCGCGGCCATGGCCTTCTTGCGCTTGTCGTTGACGTCCACCACCGTCTCTATGATCCGCAGCGGCGCACCGGCGTCGGCAGCGGTGCGCACCAGGGCAAGCGTGTCCTTGGGGAAGCAGGAACCGCCGTAGCCCGGGCCGGCGTGCAGGAACTTCTTGCCGATGCGGCCGTCCAGGCCGATGCCCTTGGCCACGTCGTGGACATTGGCGCCGACCTTCTCGCACAGATCCGCCACCTCGTTGATAAAGGTGATCTTGGTGGCGAGGAAGGTGTTGGCGGCATACTTGATCAGCTCGGACGTTTCCAGGCTGGTCATGACGATGGGCGTCTCGATCAGGTACAGCGGCCGGTACAATGCCTTCATCACCGCGCGCGCGCGATCCGATTCAGCGCCGATGACCACGCGGTCGGGCCGCATGAAGTCGCCGATGGCCGCACCCTCGCGCAGGAATTCGGGGTTGGAACAGACATCGAAGTCCAAGCCGGGCCGGGTTTCGCCGACGATGCGCGCGACCTCGCGCCCCGTGCCCACCGGCACGGTCGACTTGGTGACGATGACGGTGTAGCGGCTGGGATCCAGCGCCAGGGCCACCTCGGCCACCGCGGAATAGACGTAGGACAGGTCGGCGTGGCCATCCCCCCGGCGCGACGGCGTGCCCACGGCGATGAAGACCGCGTCCACATCCTTCACCGCCGAGGCGAGATCGGTGGTGAAGGACAGGCGGCCGGCCTTGGCGTTCTTGGCCACCAGATCGTCCAGGCCCGGCTCGAAAATGGGGATCTCGCCGCGATTCAGGCGCTCGATCTTACCGGCGTCCTTATCCACACAAACCGTGGTCACACCGAATTCGGAAAAACAGGCACCCGACACCAAGCCGACGTAGCCCGTTCCGATAACCGCGATGCGCATACCCATCCCCTATAGTCACGACAAGCCATCTCCCGCCCCCTAGTATAACTCCGGCCGTGCGGAGTCCAGGCATGGGGCATCAGGATGGCAGGCGGGCCGGCATTGGCGCGCCGACCCGCCTTCCTTTATTTAAGGCTACACCGCGTACGGTGTGTGTGACCTTTTTAAAGCATCGCCTTCAACGCGGCGCGGACCTTGTCGGCCATGTCGGGGCGCGCCAGGGCGTAGGCGACGTTGGCCAGCACGAAGCCCAACTTGTCGCCGCAGTCGAAACGCTGCCCCTCAAAGCGGAAGCCGTGGAACGGCTGGTTGCCGATCAGCTTGGCCATGGCGTCGGTCAGCTGGATCTCCCCGCCGGCGCCCTTCTCGAACCGCTCCAGGTGCTGGAAGATCTCCGGCTGCAGGATGTAACGGCCCTGGATGGACAGGGTGGAGGGGGCGGAGGCCGGGTCGGGCTTTTCCACCAGGCCCTTGACCTCGGCCAGGCGGCCATCGTCGCTGCCGATATCCAGGATGCCGTACTTGTTGGTCTGCTCACGCGGCACTTCAAACACCGACAGCAGGTTGCCGCCGACCTGATTGTAGGCATCCATCATCTGCGCCAGGCAGGGCTTGTCGCCCAGCACCTGTTCGTCCGGCAGCAGGATGGCGAACGGCTCGTCACCGATGAATTCGCGGGCACACCACACGGCGTGGCCCAGGCCCAGGGGTTCGGACTGCCGGACATAGGCGATCTTGCCGCTGTCGATCTGGATATCCTCCACCACCTTGAGGACATCCATCTTCCCGCGATTCTTCAGGGTTTGGTTCAACTCATAATTCAGGTCAAAATGGTCCTCCAGCGGGGTCTTTCCCCGGCTGGTGACGAAACAGAACATCTCGATGCCGGCGGCCTTGGCCTCATCCACCGCGTGCTGGATCAGCGGCTTGTCATTCAGGGGCAGCATTTCCTTTGGGATGGCCTTGGTGGCGGGCAGGAACCGCGTGCCCAATCCGGCAACCGGGAAAACAGCCTTACGTACGCGCTTGACCATGACCAACCCCTGGAGTTCAGGCCCCGGGTGTATCCGGGGTTTATTGGATGTGGGAACGTCCCGATTCTGACAGACGTTCCGGGCTACAAACCTTCCTGCCATATCGGCGTCAGGCCATGCAACCAAGCTGACGAGACTTTCTGACGCTTTCGTGGCAAGAAAAACGGCGCCCGTGAGGATCGTGGCCTATATCCGTATCTATATCCATGGTTGGGGGCGGCGCCCGTTGGTTGGATGAAACGCCTGTCCTAACGATAACTTTCGCCTCAATGCCGCCCAAATCCGTTGCTTAATTTGTCGGGGCCAAGTCAAATCCACGTGACAGGCCCCGGGGGAATTTGTAGTAGTTAAGCCAGCAGTTGGCCTTACAATATTCCCGACCAGGGTCTGTTCATCCTTCCGCCACGGTTTCTGCCCTGCGGGGCGGGCAATAGGCGCCCAAGGCGCCCTTCGGCTGGAGCGGGTGAAATTCGTTTGGGTACGCTGACACAATTGGTCCCCTACTTCCTCTGAACGAGAGTCGGACATGAACATCCTGATCGGTGACGACCACCTGCTGTTTCGCGAAGGCCTCTGCCGGCTGCTGACCCAACTCAGCGCCGATGCCACCTTCGCCGAGGCCGGCACTTTCACCGAGGCCATGGAATATGCCCAGGGTGAGCAGGAATTCGACCTCATCCTGCTGGACCTGCAAATGCCCAATTGGCCCGGCTTCGCCGGCATCCAGGAAATTTGCGAGATCCAGGCGGGCACCCCGGTGGTGATCGTCTCGGCGTCCGAAAGCCAGTCCGACGTGCGGGCGGCCCTGGACGCGGGCGCCTCGGGCTACATCCCGAAATCGTCCAGCGTGAAGATCATGCTGAGCGCGCTGAACCTGGTGTTCTCCGGCGGCATCTACGTCCCCCCCGCCGCCATCCATGGCGAGGGTACGGCAACGTCCAGCGGCGGCGGTGCCTCCTCGGGTGGTGGCGGCGGCAACCAGCCGTCCCTAACCCAGCGTCAGCGTGACGTGCTGCGCTGCCTGCGCGAGGGTAAGTCCAACAAGCAGATCGCCTATGAGCTGGGCCTGTCGGAAGGCACCGTGAAAATCCACGTGACCGCCGTCATGCGCTCGCTGGGTGTGCGCAACCGTACCCAAGCCGTCATTGCATCCGCCGACCTCCTGCCCTAAACCCTGGTTCCAGCTTTCCTGAACGTTTCCAGAAGTACCGACATGACCGGTCATCCGGATGGAACCGACGCCCCGGTGAGCCTTGCTCCCGGGGCGCAGTCTTTTGACGACGCCGCGGCTGAGCCCGTTGGCGCCGCCTATCTGGCCGCCGACGGCTTCCTCGAGCCCTTGCTGGAGGAACTGGCCGATCCCCAGGCCGTGGTCCACGGCCGCCTGGTGATCACCGACGCGCCGCCAAAGGCCGCCGCCTGGTCGATCAACACCTGGGCGGCCCCGCAGCGCATCCCCATCGAATCCATCAAGGGCGGCGCCCGCGCGTTGCGCGCCATCCAGCGCAACTGGGCGCTTTATGACCATGGGCATCATCGCCGCGCCCGCCTGATCCAGGACCAGTTGCCCCACGTCTCGGCCAAGCCGCTGGTGTTCCCGGCACCGGCGCCCATCGCCCCCCTGGGCGCCTGGACCCTGCTGGACGAACACACCATCCTGGCATCACCCACCTGCACCAGCGCCTTCGCCAACGGCGAGGTCGCGTTCGTGGAGGACAAGGCGACGCCGCCCAACCGCGCCTACCTGAAACTGTGGGAGGCGTTGACCCTGGCGGGCCGCATGCCCACGGCGGGTGAGCGTTGCCTGGACCTGGGCGCCTGCCCCGGCGGCTGGACCTGGGTGCTGCAATCACTGGGGGCCAAGGTGACGGCGGTGGACAAGGCACCGCTGGATCCGCGCATCGCCGCCCTGCCCGGCGTCACCGTGCGGCGCGAAAGCGCCTTCGGCCTGGACCCGGCCGAGGTTGGGCCGGTGGACTGGCTGTGCAGCGATGTCATCTGCTATCCGGAGCGTCTGCTGCGCCTGGTGCGGCAGTGGAAGGACGGCGGCCACGCCCGCAATTTCATCTGCACGCTGAAATTCCAGGCCGAGACCGACCATGCCAGCGCGCAGGCTTTCGCCGCCATCCCGGGTTCCCGCCTGTTGCACCTGTCGCACAACAAGCACGAGTTGACCTGGATCTATTTGGCGCCCGAAACGTCAGGAAAATAGCGGTTTTTACTGTGATGCAGCCCCTTGCGCCCACCCCTTGATAAGCGCAAAAGGGGATACGGGGCGGCCCTGGTCGTATGGGGGATCGGTCATCATTCTGGGTCATGCCAGAGGCCGGTTTCACCAGGTCCCGCTGCGGTTACGCGCCCTGCCCTGTGCGGGGCGCCTTGCGATGGGTGATGAATGCGCCGGTTGATGTCTTTTGCCGCGTGGCCTGGCCTGCTGGCCCTGTGCATCGCGGGTTATGCCTACGGTGATTCGCTGGGACACCCCATCCTCGGCTACAACATCACCTACTTCGGCATGGCCGGCGCCCTGCTGCTGCTGGAACGGCTGATGCCGTATGAGGCCGAATGGGCCAAGAGCGATGGCCAGATGCGCCAGGACATCAGCCACACCATCCTGAACAAGGGCATCGGCCAGTTGCTGGCGACCATGGGCGCCATGCTGGGCGCCAACGCGGTGGCCCCTGCCGCCGCCAGCGGCATCTGGCCCGGCCATTGGCCCATGGCGGCGCAGGTCGTCCTTGGTTTGATCGTGGGCGAATTCGGCCTGTATTGGGCCCATCGCCTGGGGCACGAGATCCCCTACCTGTGGCGCTTTCACGCCGTCCATCACAGCGTCACCCGCCTGTGGGTGGTCAACACCGGCCGCTTCCATTTCGTCGATAGCCTGTTGAGTGCGCTGTTCCCCCTGGTCATCGCCACGCTGCTGGGCGCGCCCAAGGAGGTCATCGTCTGGGTGCTGGCGATCACCACCTATATCGGCTTCCTGACCCACTGCAACGTGGACATGGATTCCCGCGGCCTGAACTGGCTGTTCAACACGCCGGACCTGCACCGCTGGCACCACAGCCGCGATCCCGTTGAGGGCAACACCAACTACGGTGAGAACCTGCTGCTGTGGGATGTGATCTTCCGCACGCGTTACCTGCCGGCGAATCAGCGCCCGCCTGTCAACATCGGCACGGCGGACAAGGTGCCGCCGACCTTCCTGGGGCAGTTGGCCTATCCGTTCCGCCGGCCTGCGCGGACGACGGCGCCCCTGCTGGAAACGCCAGTGCTGGAAGTCGGCGCCGAGGTCGGCGCTGACTGATACCAGCGGCACGAGTGACTCGTGCCGCTGTAGGACGCGACGGCGTCCGCCGGAAGTTTCCGGGGAACGTAGTGGACTGGAAACTGAGGAAGCCAAGCGACCGGACGGTCGTGCCCGGCGCTTGAGGGGCGGCATTTGAACGGTCACGTTCAAATGCCGCGCGTATAAGAGTCAGACGGCCTGGCCGGCCACCCAGCCGGATGACCACGCCCACTGGAAATTATAGCCCCCCAGCCAGCCGGTGACGTCCACCGCCTCGCCCACGAAGTGCAGGCCGGGCACGCGCTTGGCCTCCAGCGTCTTGGACGACAGCTCATCGGTATCGATGCCGCCCACCGTCACCTCCGCCGTGCGGTAGCCCTCGGTGCCGGCGGGCGTGACGGTCCAGCGGCGCAGCGTCTCGGCCACGGCCGCCAAGGCCTTGTCCGACAGGTCGCGCAAGGGGCGGCTCTCCACCTCCCCGGCCCCGCCCTCACCACATAAACGCTCGGCGAAGCGGCGAGGCAGCACGTCGCCCAGGATGGTCTTCAGTTCGGCGTTGGGACGGGCGCGCTTGGCGGCCTTCAGGTGCTCGGCCAGATCCAGGTCCGGCGTCAGGTCCACGGTGATGGGCTGGCCGGGTTGCCAATAGCTGGACGCCTGCAGGATGGACGGGCCGGACAGGCCGCGATGGGTGATCAGCAGCGCCTCACGAAAGGCCGCTTTCCCCGCCCTCACCACCGCGTCCAGCGCCACGCCGGATAGCCCTTGCGTCCGTGCCAGATCCTGCGGCGTGAAGGTGAAGGGCACCAGACCGGGCCGGGGCGCCACCATGGCCAGGCCGAACTGGCGGGCCAGGCGATAGGCGAAATCGGTGGCGCCCATCTTGGGGATGGACAGGCCACCGGTGGCCACTACCAGCCGGGGCGCCGTCATCTGGCCCCGCGCCGTATCCACGACGAATCCGCCATCCGCGGCGCTCACCCCACGCACGGCGCAGTCCAGCCGCAGCTCCACGCCCGAATCCGCCGCCTCGTTCAACAGCATCGCCAGGATATCGCGGGCGGAGTTGTCGCAGAACAGCTGCCCCAGCTTCTTCTCGTGCCAGGCGATGCCGTGGCGTTCCACCAGGGCCAGGAAGTCGCGCGGGCCATACCGGCGCAATGCGGAGATGCTGAAGTGCGGATTGTTGGAGAGGTAGCGCGACGGCTGCGCATCCACGTTGGTGAAGTTGCAGCGCCCACCGCCGGAGATCAGGATCTTGGCGCCGGCCGTCGGCGCGTGGTCGACCACGACCACCCGGCGGCCGCGCTTGCCGGCGGCAATGGCGGTGAACAGGCCGGCGGCGCCGGCGCCGATGACGATGACGTCGGGGGAAGCGGGGGAGGTCATAGGCCTAAAATCAATCCGGATCGACGTTGCCGCGCAGGCGCTTGACCGTGCTGCGGGTGGATTTGGCCTCCAGCCGCCGTTTTTGCGAGCCCAAGGTGGGGCGCGTGGCCCGGCGCACCGCCTGGCGCACGGTGGCGGCGCGAATCAGTTCGAACAGCCGCTCGCGCGCGTCCTCGCGATTGCGCTCCTGCGTGCGATGGCTTTGGGCGGTGATGACGATGACGCCGGCACCGGTCCAGCGACGGCCGGCCAGGGTCTTCAGCTTATCCTTCACCCATTGCGGCAGGTTGGGCGACGCCGCTGCGTCGAACCGCAACTGCACCGCCGTCTCGACCTTGTTCACGTTCTGGCCGCCGGGACCGCCGGCGCGCAGGAAGTTTTCCTGCAACTCCGACTCAGCCAGCCGGATCCCTGGCGCCACCTGCACGGTGGGGCCCTGGAACGGCGGTGGCGGTGGGGACGGTGGAATCATGGGAATGGAAAAGCCGGGATAGGGATGTCCGGCGATCCTAATGGCCCCGGCACCGCTTGTCGAATGACGGGGTTGGATGGGTGGCCGGCGCGTTCAGGTGACCGGCGCCTCGTCCACATCCCACATCAGGACGGGCCATTCCTCCGCCTGCTGGCGACGGACGGGGCCGGGCGTGGCGAGCGCGCGCAGGGCATCAAAATCCCGCAGCACCGCCACCGTGCCCTCCAGCGTCACGCCATGGCGCTTCAGGTCGCCGAACGACCAGGCCAGATCCGCCGGGGTCGTGCCCAGGTCGATGGCGGCCCGCCCCATGTCCAGGTCCAGCCGGCCGCCCGCCTTGCGCGCCGCATGTTCCACCAGCAGGTAAGCCGCCAGGCGCGGGGTCAGCGACAGGGCCTGCAACCGCACCACCGTGTCCGTCAACTGGCGTTCCCGCGCCGCCTGCCCGGCCAGCAGGGCCAGGGCCAGTTCAGCACCGGCCCCCAGCCGCGACCGCAGGGCCGACAGCGGCAGGGCCAGGACCTTCGCCTCCCCCACCGCGCGCACACTGACAGGGGCCGGGGCGCCGGTCAGCGCCTCCGGCATCAGGAAGGTCGCTTCCGGCCCGTGTCGCTGGGCGATTTCAGCATTGCCGGCCATCAGGACAGCCGTACCGGACAACAGCACATGCAGGTCGGTCATTGCGGCACCCTGGCGTACCACCAGGTCACCCGCACCCAGCGTTTCCATCCGGCACAGCGCGGCCAGGGCGGCCAGCAGGTCCGGCGGCAGTGCGGCGAAGGCCGCCACCGTGCCCAGGGCCGCAACCATGCCGGCGGCGGCACGCAAGAGGGGCGCGCCCTTGATCTGATCGACAGTCATTCCCCAACCCTATCTCTACCGGCGGAGACCGCCGCCGATGGTGCCGAACCTTATGCCGTAGTGTACTGGCCCTACAGTCGCCCCTTTGCCCTAGGCCTTTTGGATACGCACCGTTTTCGAATCATTCCAAGAAGACCCCAGCCCTACTCGGCCTCCCGGCGCTGATAACGCCGCCGTTCCCGCCACAGGGCCAGGGACCTCAGGGCGCGGCGCCAGGCCGCCGCCAGGATGGGGGCCGCGATGGACCGCACGCCGCGCACGATCCCTACCACCAGGCGCCAGGCCGGCAAGGCCTTCAACCGGTCCAGCCAGCCGACGATCCAACCGTGCAGCCGCGCGAACCAGCGGATGGTCAGCAGCTTGTGCCGGCTGCGCTGGAACAGGCGTTCCACCGTCAGCAGCTTCAGCACCTCCGCGCCCACGATCAGGCTGATGCCCAGCCGCGTCTTGCCCTGGGCGATCAGGAAGGCGCCCAGCGGCTTCACCGGTTCCAGCACCAGCAGCGGCACCAGGAACAGCACCAGGGTGGTCTTCGGCCCCAGCCGATCGATCAGCCGCCCCAGCGCCTGGAACGGCGACCACCGCCCCATACGGGTGGACAACGGCCGCACCAGGGGCAGGAAGCAGAAATCGACCAGCACATAGGCCAGGGCCGCGACCACGGCCAATGGCATCAGCAGACGGCGCGTCCATGCCCGCGTCCCGGCGCTGGGCCGCCAGCGGAAGGCACGCCGGATCCGGCCGGCCGGTTGGTGATCAGGCATCCGTTGACGTCCTGGCAGTCGCATGAGGGGACCTACCCCGCAGGGGGAACGGTGCGCCCGTGGCACGGGCGGCCGCAAGGTCCACTTGGTGGCTTTTTTTGATCGGTTATATAGGCGGATTTTCTCGCACAAAAATGCGATCACCCAAAAAGGAAAAGGCGCCTTCCCGAAGGAAGACGCCTTTTCCGGACTTTGCCAAACGGCTGAAGATCAGCGCTTGGAGAACTGGAAGCTACGACGGGCCTTGGCCTTACCGTACTTCTTACGCTCGACCACGCGCGGATCGCGGGTCAGCAGGCCGGCGACCTTCAGCGACGGGCGCAGGCTCGGCTCGAAGTAGGTCAGGGCCTTGGAGATGCCGTGACGCAGCGCGCCGGCCTGGCCGGACAGGCCGCCACCGGAAACGGTGCAGACGACGTCGTACTGCTCCACCCGGCCCACGATCTGGAACGGCTGGTTGATCATCATGCGCAGCACGGGACGGGCGAAGTAGACACCGATGTCACGGGCGTTGACCGTGACCTTGCCGCTGCCCGGCTTAATCCAGACGCGGGCGACCGCGTTCTTGCGCTTGCCGGTGGCGTAGGCGCGGCCCTGGGCGTCGATCTTCGGCTGGGCCGGCTCGGCGGCCTCGGTCGTGACGACGGCGGCGGCACCCTGCTTCAGGTCGGCCAGGCTGTTGATGGTCTGTGCCATGGATTAGGCCCCCTTGTTCTTCGGATTCAGGGCGCCGACATCCAGCACCTCGGGGTTCTGAGCTTCGTGGGGGTGGGTCGAACCCTTGTAGACGCGCAGGTTGCTCATCTGACGACGGCCCAGCGGACCGCGGGTGATCATACGCTCCACGGCCTTCTCGATGACCCGCTCCGGGTACTTGCCGTCGAGGATCTGGCCCAGGCTGCGCTGCTTGATGCCGCCAGCATACCCGGTGTGCCAGTAGAAGATTTCGTCGCTGCGCTTGTTGCCCGTCAGCTTCACCTTCTCCGCATTGATGACGATGATGTTGTCACCGCAATCCATGTGGGGGGTGTAGGTGGGCTTGTGCTTGCCGCGCAGGCGCATGGAAATGATGCTGGCCAGACGGCCCAACACGAGGCCGTCGGCATCGATGAGAAGCCACTTCTTCTCGATCTCAGACGGCTTGAGAGACAAGGTTTTCATCCGCGCACTCACTCAAAATGAGGTCCGGGCCAGAAATGGGCCCCAGGGGCACCGCTCCTGGGACCGGCACCGAAGTGGGCGGTTTTTATGTCGGGGATGGCTGGGTGTCAACGGGAAAAAGACGCTGTCCATCAAATGCTTACCAGAGAGGTATCATAATACCATAATGGTAATGCCGTTGAATTCATTGATGTTTCTGGCGAACCGGCCCGGCGCCCGGTTTCGTTTCCCCAATGAATCCATGGGTTTGGGCCGCCGTCCCCACCGGTGGGCCCTCAGCCTTGCGGAATCGCATAGGTGCCCGTCGCGTGCGCCACCGGGTCCTCCTCCCCCTCGGAATGGATGGTGACCTCGCCATAGGCCAGGCGCCGGCCCAGGCGGATGATGCGGGCGTGGGCCACCAGGGGCTTGGGCGGCGGCTTGCGCAGGAAGGTGATGTTCATGTTGCTGGTGACGGCCAGCAGGATGTGGCCGGCAGCACTCAGCACCGCGCCGTAAAGCGCCACGTCGGCCAACGCGAACATGGCGGGGCCGGACACCGTGCCGCCAGGCCGCAGCAGGTCATCCGACACCGGCATGGTCAGGGTGATGCTGCCGTGAGCCATCTCCCGCGTGCGGATGCCGGCGCGATGGGCCTGGGGCAGCCCCTGTTTCAGCAGCGCGTCGAAATCCTGGGGGCTGAACACCGGCGCCTTGCCCATCGCCGCCAGTTGGTCGTCCGCGCCCTCTTCCAAATCCGCCGCCATTCAATTTTCCTCCCTGTTTCCCATTTATAGTGTTCCGGTATACGCCCCTCGGCCCACCGGCGCCAAAGGCGCCCTGCCCCGTGCCCTCAACGGAGTGAAGCGATGACCAACAGCCCCTTGGACAGCGACGACGTCTTGCGCCAGGCCTTCCTGCGGACCAAGACCGTGGCCATCGTCGGCATCTCGCCCGACCCGTCCAAGCCCTCGCATTATGTGCCGGCCTATATGCAGGCCTACGGCTACAGGATCGTGCCCGTGCACCCGGCCCACGTCGGCACAAAAATCCTGGGCGAGACGGTGGTGGCCAGCCTGGCCGACCTTCCCGCCGGCGTGGACATGGTGGAGATCTTCCGCGCCGCCCCCGCCATCGGTCCCTTCGTGGTGGAGGCGGCGGAACGCGGCATCCCGTACATCTGGATGCCCCTGGGCGTCAGCCATGAGGAATCGGCGGCTGAGGCGCGGGCTTTGGGCGCCACGGTGATTATGGACCGCTGCCCAAAGATCGACCTGCCCCGCCTGTTCCCCGATGGCCTGCCGGCGCGCGACTGACATCGGCCGCGCGGCCGGCATTCAAGGGGCCGCGGAAGCGGCGATCCATTCCAGGAAACTGGGGTTGCCTGACACTACCGGCAGCGCCACGATGCAGGGCGTGTCATAGCTGTGCAGGGCCTTGACCCGGGCGGTCAGGGCTTCGAACCGGTCGGCGCGGGTCTTGGCCAGGAAGGCCACCTCCGACGCCTGTTCCACGCCATCCTTCCAGCGATAGATGGACTGCGTGGCGCCCAGGATGTTGACGCAGGCGGCCAGACGTTCCTCCACCAAGGTCCGGCCTATGGTCTCCGCCTCCTCGGCCGACGCGGCCGTCATGTAGACCAGGAACGCCGCCATAACTCACCTCACCGTTTATTCAGAAAGGGCCTGACGGCCCGCCCGAACAGCGTAGAATGTCGGCGTGGCCGGCGCCATCGCGCAATGGGCCAAGAAGCGGAGGCTGCCAGCGGCGGGAAGCGGTATGGCGCACAACGACACATCCGATGGCATGGCCGCCGGTGCACCACCCGCGAGCCCTGCCCCCCTCGTCCCGACCTCCACCCAAAGGCGTTGGCTGCGGCGCGGCCTGGACCAGGCGGGTGGCAAGCTGCCCTTGTTTGGAACGGATGGGCGCAAGGTGGGGGACGCCACGGTGCGCAGCTGTCTGGCGGCCGGCTGGGCGGAACCCTGGTTCGCCAACCCGTTGAAACCGGACTGGCTGGTCTGTCGCCTGACCGACAGCGGCCGCCTCGCCTGCGGCGGCAAACCCAAGGGCTGATCGTTCCGCTATCCAACATGGGCCGGAAATGGAAACGGCGCCTGCTCACAGATACGCGAGCGGCGCCGTCTTCATGTTCGAGAGAATGGTCGGAGCGACAGGATTCGAACCTGCGACCCTCAGACCCCCAGTCTGATGCGCTACCAGGCTGCGCTACGCTCCGACCTCTCGATGAACCGCAGCGCTGGGCTGCTGTTCGGGCGCGGACTATATCCACGAGGTTCATAGGATGCAACGCTGATGGAGGGCTTGGCGTAAAAAAAGTGACCTTTCTTTAAATATCTTTATTTATCAATCATCTAACGCGATGGCTCGCAGCGCGGCGCATGCATGCCCTCCACCAAAAGGCTCTTTGGGGCGCCCCAATATCATCCACAGCGGGCAACAGGCCTTCCGCCCAAGGTACGCGCCGGACAGCGCCGGCGGGGCAAGGCGGCCCCATGAACCTGGCGGAAGGGCAACAAGGGCTATCCGACCGGAAGATGATCACAGATGATGGAATATTCATCTTTTGGATGTATAATAGGCGAGAATATCCCGAGGAGCGGCTCGGTGCGGTTCGTATTTCCAAGTTTGGCGCGCTGGCGGCCTGTTGTGGCCTGCTTATTTCCCGTGGCCTTTCTTGCCGCCGACTTCGTTTTTTCCCCCATCCTCATCGATACCTATATCGACAATGAGCAAGCGAACATCACGGAAGTCCTGCGGCATGGTCCAATGCCGCTGGGCAATTTCCGCGGCCACCGCCTTCTTGTTTCCGTCGACGACCTGGCCGCCCCCGATTTTCTCGCGAATGTCAGTAGCGCCGGGAAGAACGCCCTTCTTGTCTCCGTGTTCCAGCAAAGCTCGGAGGATGAGCCCGTGTCCCCCTATTTGCCCGGGGTGCTGGCCAGGGGAATCTTGGCCCGCCTGGATGCGGTGTCGCCAAGAGACCGCGTAAACATTATTCAACGGCTGGAACATCTATATGGGGAAGCGCCTGGGCAGGCCTATCACGTTCCGGTGCACATCCCCGCCGGCCAACGCCATCAACTTCCCCTGGATTCAGTCATCATTGTCACCCTGCCCGCGACAGATACGGAAACAGCTCTGGCATCAGGCTTGAGGAAAGCATTTCTGATCGCCAACGAGAACTCCATCACCAATGTCATTGTTCCCAGCCTAACCTTGAAATGGAAGAACGCCAACAATAAAAATGATACAAAACCATATAGATATTTCGAGATTCTATTTAATAATATCACAACACCAGATAATATCGATAATATTTACATATCAATATACAAATCATGGCCTTCAATTAAAATCGAAGAATTAGTTACTTCGATAAACTCTAAATGGAAGAGCGCTTCCGCCAGTGAAATAGCGGGCGTCCCCCTTCACCATCGTAGCTTACGCCTATTGGCGGCGTTCCTCATCCCGTGCCTTTTCATGTGCACCCTTCGCTTCCAACTAAGTCTGAAGAATACATCCCTATTATCGGTAATATTCTGTGGAGCGGCATATAGCTTCATGGATCTTTTCGAGAAACTGACTGATGGCCAGGGAGGTTGGTTCAAAACACTCGCGCTACTTCTCGGGCTAGGGACGCTATCCTTGCTGTTTCCAGAATTTTCCAGACTTGATCCCGAAAAAATTCTGCGCCGCAGGACGTGAAACATGGCTCTGGACATTGCGGATTTCCCCCTCTCCCTGGCGATAAGACAGGTGATCGACCACGTGTCGTACAGCAACGCGGTACCCGACTGGGTCAGTCCCTTGATGATCGATTATAATGGCCGGGAACAGGTTATCCGGACGCTGCTCACCCGATACCATGCCGGCCACCCCCCCGATGCCGCTTTTGAGATTTCGGCCCCCAAGCGGACGGGCGGCGGCAATATCTGGATAGTGCCCACCATCAACGACCAGATCGTTCTGCATGCCTGTGTAGCCGCCATCGCCCCGACCATCGAACAGCGATGCATCGACCAGAACACGTTCAGCAGCCGCCTGAACAAGCTGCCAAACAGCCTGGCCTTCATAGAAGATCAGATCGACGCCTGGAAATCATTCAAGGCGGAGATAGAGGCCACCTGCCAGCAGAAGCAATGCATACTCCAACTGGACATCCGTTCCGCATACGCCTCTATTGATCTAGACGACTTTTCACGATTCCTTAAGGAAAAGGCGAACAATCATCCGGCAGCGACGATCATTTCCAATACGCTGCGGTCCTATTCCAAGAATCGGGGCCTGCCCTTTATCAACGATTCCGTCTTTTTTCTTGGAAACGCCTATTTCAGCAGGGTGGATGGCATCGTCAGGGACCAAGGTTTCCATTTCATCCGGTTCGCGGACGACTACAAGATTTTCGCCGATTCGACTGATCGCCTCGACCGCCTTTTGGCCGTGCTCAGACCCGAATTACGCAAAGTGGGCTTCACCATCAATGATGATAAACTGCGGTTGGGAACCGACGAGGAATTCCTGGAGGCGATGGCGAGCCAGCAATACTCCCAGGCACTGCAATCAGCCGACTATAACAGCGGCAGCGACGATAACGCCCAGCCAGCCAGCCCGACAAAAGCCGAGGCCCTGTTCAAGCTCGTGATGGCGTGCCTGGAAAGACCGGATCAACTGCTGCACCAAGGTTATGGGCGGCTGCTGACCGCATCCATCCGCCGACTGCGAAACAACGGGGATTACGTCAGGGAACGGGGCAACGTCATGGATGAACTGCCCGATGAGGAATTTGACGACCTGATTCTCGCAAGCCCTGAAGCCCTGAACTTGGCCGCCAACCTGTTGGAAACGTATTCCGCCAACGGCGATACATGGCGCCTGATCTGGGTACTTCATCTCTGCAAGAACCTGTTCCCGGTGAAAGGCCGCTACTTTCCGCCGGCGGAGGAAGCAAATGACGGAGCCACCGCCGCCAGGGGCCGCCTCACCACCATCATGGATTCGTTGAGCAGTTCCACAACGGCGCCCGATGTCATCAGGGCATGGGCCGCTAGGCCTATCAAAACCGGAAACGACGCTGGGACCCTGCGGTTGATTGAACGGATGCACGGGGCCCAGTATGAGGAAGGGGGACGCCTCTGGCATGCGCTCTAATACTCATTCCCCGCCGAACGCTTCGGACCAACGCCACCCTCGTCGGCGCGCCGTCCTAACGGCGCTGACCGCGCTCAGTTCCATGCTTTTGCTGCCGCGACCGACATCTGTCAGCAGTGGCGAACAGGGCCCTCCACTGTCCTTTTTCGTGGCGGGCGTACGCTATCAAAAAGCGCCGATCCGGCTGTTGGAAGGGGACCGGGTCAGGATCGTGCCCGGCACCTTCAACGGTGCCCGCAGCTATGCAGTCATCGCCACCACCGGCGAACAAGTGGGTTTCGTGCCGAAAGGGACGGTTCCGCTGGTCACGTCCTTATCGTCATCGGCAGGCGACGAACACATCGCCCGCGTCATCCTCGCACAACACGACGCCGTGCCGTGGAAGCGTTATAAACTGGCAATGGGCCGATGACGCCAGCGGACGCATCGCACCACCGAGACTTGGCAAGGTTTGGCCCCCGACGCTATTCAGGGCAAGCGGATCAAAGCACCCGGCGCAGCAGGTCGCGAATCTCTTCCAGGTCGCCCAGCACCTGGCCCAGCGCCTCCCGCTTGGACGGGGACAGGCCCCTGTCCGCGCGGCGGTGGGGGGCCGCTTCGGCGGTCGGGGCCATGGACGGCTCCGGCTCGGGCGGTGGTGTCCGCGCCCATTCTGGATCGGCCTCGGGATCGTGGTCGAACAGGCCGATGATCCGGCGCTTCTCTTCCCCGCGGACGGGCGCCGGTTCGGGTGCGGGGGCCGCAGACTCGACCCAGTTGTCTTCCGCCGCCTCCGGCTCCGCTGTTGCGGAGTGGTCGGTGAGGGCATGGTCGGTGGACGATGCTCCGGCGCGGCCGGCAGAACCGGGGCGCAGCAGGCGCTGCACCCCCTTGATGGTGTAACCTTCCTTGTACAGCAGCACCTGGATGCGGCGCAGAAGCTCCACATCATCCGGGCGGTAATAACGGCGGCCGCCACCCCGCTTCAGCGGGCGGATGGTGGGGAACTTGGTTTCCCAGAAACGCAGGACGTGCTGTGGCACGTCCAATTCCGCCGACACCTCGCTGATGGTGCGGAAGGCGGTTGGCGACTTGGCCGAGGGCCGCGCGCGATCCGCCGTGGCGGCGGCCTCGCCACCATCACCCGCGGCCACCACATCCCCGGCATCGCCCTCCCCAGCAGCGAGTCCTTCGGCGTCATCCGAAGGCGATGCCTCCGGCGTGCCGTCAGGCTCCTGCATATCCAATGACTGGGGAACGGACGTGCCGGGCATGGTTCAGTGGCCGTCGATTTCGGTCAGGACTTCGTTGATGCGGTTCTTGAGCACGTGGCTGGCGCGGAACACCAGGACACGGCGCGGCAGGATCGGCACCTCTTCCCCCGTCTTGGGGTTGCGGCCGATACGCTCCCCCTTGGAGCGGACGGAGAAACTGCCGAAAGAGGAGATCTTCACCATCTCCCCACGCCCCAACGCGGAGGCGATCTCATCCAGCACGCTTTCCACCAGGTCGGCGGATTCGTTACGCGAAAGCCCGACTTCGGAATAGACGGCCTCGCTCAACTGAGCGCGCGTGACGGTGTGATCTCCCATGGGTGGCCCTCCCTTAAACCAGTGGCCGCTTGCCAACTGGCGGAACGGTAATGCCCGGCGGGAAAGCCGTCAATTCCAAAGGTTTGCCTATTATTTACCAGTTCAGGCTAGACCGTCCGTCCGGGGAATTTCTGTATTGCGGGGCACCCAAGAATTGTGCACCGCAAAAAGATCCGCGTATCGGCGGTCCAGTCCTTGGAACAGGTGCTTTTTTAGAAGCGGACCAGTGCCGCGCCCCAGGTAAAGCCGCCGCCCATGGCCTCCAGCAACACCAGTTCGCCCCGCTTGATACGGCCGTCGTGCACAGCCTCGCACAAGGCCAGCGGGATGGAGGCGGCCGAGGTGTTGCCATGGTGGTCCACGGTCAGCACCACCTGCGAGGTATCCATCTTCAGCTTGCGTGCGGTGTTTTCGATGATGCGGCGGTTGGCCTGGTGGGGTACCAGCCAATCCAGGTCGCTGGGCGCCAGGCCGTTGGCCTCCAGCGCCTCCCCCACCACTTCGGCGAGGTTGACCACGGCGTGCTTGAACACCTCCTGCCCCGCCATGCGCAGATGGCCCACGGTCTGGGTGGAGGACGGGCCGCCGTCGACGTACAGCAGGTCGTGGTGGCGGCCGTCGGAATGGAGATGGGTGGACAGGATGCCGCGATCATCGGCGGCGCCCTGCCCTTCCTGGGCGCGCAGCACGACGGCGCCGGCGCCGTCGCCGAACAGCACGCAGGTGCCGCGGTCGGTCCAGTCCAGGATGCGGGAGAAGGTCTCCGCCCCGATGACCAGCACGGTGCGCGCCTGGCCGGCCTTGATGAAATTGTCGGCCACGGCCAGGGCATAGACGAAGCCGGAGCAGACGGCCTGCACATCGAAGGCGGCCCCGCGGGTCATGCCCAATGCCGCCTGCACCTTGGCGGCGGTGGCGGGAAAGGTCTGGTCCGGGGTGGCGGTGGCCAGGACGATCAGGTCCAGTTCATCCACGGAAACGTCGCCATGGGCCAGGGCAGCCTGCGCCGCCTTCAGCGCCAGGTCGGAGGTCTTCTCCCCCTCTGCGGCGATGTGGCGGCTGCGGATGCCGGTGCGTTGGGTGATCCACTCGTCCGAAGTATCGACCATCTTGGCCAGGTCGTCGTTCGTCACCACGCGGGCCGGCAGGTAAGAGCCGCAGCCCACGATCACGGAGCGCATAACCATAGTTCAACCAGCCATAGGGTGTGCCGTCACTGGGCGACGGCCTGGGGATCGGTGCCCGGGACGGGTGCGGCCGCCTGCAGGCTTTCCTGCAGCAAGGCGAGTTCCTTGCGGATTTTTTCGTTGAAGCCGTGCTGGACCAGATCCACGGCCACGCAGATGGCGTTGGCGAAGCCCAGGCCGTCGGTGCCGCCGTGGCTTTTTACGCAGACGCCCTGCAGGCCCAGGAACATGCCGCCGTTGTAGCGGCGCGGATCCGTGCGCCGGCGCAGCTTGTTAAGGGCGCCGCGGGCCAGCAGGTAGCCCAGCTTGGCCAGCAGCGACGACTGGAAGGTGCCGCGCAGATATTCGCCGAACATCTTGCCAGTGCCCTCGATGGTCTTCAGGGCGATGTTGCCGGTGAAGCCGTCCGTCACCACCACGTCGACGGTGCCGGCGGCGATGTCGGTGCCTTCCACGAATCCGTGGAAGTTGCGGGCCAACGGGGTGGCGCGCAGGGCGGCGGCGGCGTCGCGGATGGCCTCATGGCCCTTCTGCTCTTCCGAACCGACGTTCAGCAGGCCGATGCTGGGCTCCAGCAGGCCCAAAACGGTCTGGGCGAAGACCGTGCCCAGGACGGCGAACTGCACCAGGTTGTCGGCGTCGCATTCCAGGTTGGCGCCCAGATCCAGCATCACGCAATCGCCGCGCATGGTGGGCAGCATGGATGCGATGGCCGGCCGGTCGATGCCCGGCAGGGTCTTCAGCACGAACTTGGCCATGGCCATCAGCGCGCCGGTGTTGCCGGCGGAGACGACGCTGGCCGCCTCCCCCGACGCCACGGCATCGATGGCCAGGCGCATGCTGGAACCGCGCCCAGCACGAAGGGCCACGGACGGCTTCGCGTCCATGGCCACAACGTCGGCTGTATGACGAACCTGGGAAATCGCCTTCAGTGCGGGCCGAGTATCGAGAAGCGCACGAATGCGCTGCTCGTCACCGACAAACAGGAAATCGACATTGGGGCAGCGTTCACGCGCAATGTCGGCGCCGTCCACCACCATGTCCGGGGCATGATCCCCGCCCATGGCATCCAGGGCGATTCGCACGCGCGTGCTCACCGGACAGCGACCTCCTCAAGCACCGGGCGAACCGGATCAGGCGGCGGCAGCAGCGGTATCGACGACGACCTCGCGGCCGTCGTAGTGGCCGCAGGAGCCACAGACGTGATGCGGGCGGGTCAGCTCGCCGCAGTTGCCGCACTCATGGTGCGCACCGGCGGAGATCGCGTGGTGCGAACGGCGCATGTCGCGGCGAGACTTGGAGGTCTTTTTCTTAGGAACGGCCATGATCGTCTACTCTCTACTCGATTAAGACGACCACTCACGTGCCGTCTTGCTAATCATCGTCAGGCCCCATGCTTTATCCAAATCGCTTCCCTTTTCCCACCCCCAATTTTTTGGGGACCGGCTTGCGGAAAACGATATGAGGCCAAACGACAAGGAACCCGGCCCAATCCTGGACCGGATCAAACAGGGCGCCTTCAATACTTGAAATCCCCCGCAAGGGCAAGCGCCAAAGACCAAATTATGTCTTGGGACGCAGCTTCGCAAGGGCGGCGAAGGGATTCGGCTTGCCCTCGGGCGCGGAGAGGGTGGGATTCGAAGCAACGGTATCATCCGACTCCGGCGCATCCGCCGGGGCATCGCCGCCCGCCGTGTCCGGCGGCGGCTCATTGGGGGCGTCGGGAAACTCCCCTTCCCCGTCCCAATCCTCCACATGGATGAAGCGGTCGGAGTCGGCCTTGCGCGGATAGGGATCCAGCGCCAGGGACAGGTGCTGGGTCACCAATTCACCGATGTCGATGCGGCCGCTTTCGATGGGCTCGGGCGGGTCGGCCTCATCATCCAGGCCCAGGTTCTCCAGCTCTTCCTCATCCTTGGGCACCAGGTGGGCCGGCGCGTACAGGGCCTGGAACGTGTCCCGCACGGATGCCGCCATCGGTTCCAGCGTCACCACGCAGCTCTGCACCACCTGGGCGTCCAACTCGCCGGTGACGCGCACCATCTGGCCGCCGCGGATACGCCGCAGACGCACCAGGGCCGTCAGGCTGTCCAGCGACACCAAATCCAAGCGCCGGGCCAGCGCCGCGCGCTCCACCGGGGTGGCGGTGATCTTCTCCACGGTTTCACGGGATGAGACCTTGTCGGCGATGACGGAACGGGAAAATTCAGGGGTCATGTCGGTCATGACGCGTACTCCAACACTCAAAAACGAATGAAAAGGGTCACAGGCTTGGCGAAACGGGAAAGGACGGCCCGTCAGCCAGCAGGGACGGCAGCGGCTGGGCCGCCAGGCGCATGGCGGCGGCACGGACATAAACGGCCGTCGCGGTGACTTCCGGCCCGTCGGGCAGGGTGGAGCCGAAGAGGTTGCGGTCCAACGCCTCCCGTAGCGCCTGCTCATCCCCGGCAGCAGCAGCCTTCAAGCCCGATTCGTAGGCGTCGGCCCGGCCGTAGAAGTGCTTGCCCAGATCCTTGACCTTCTTGCCCACGACCATTTCGCTGGCGCCCAGTTCGCGCAGGCTGAAATCCAGGTCGGTAAACATGTGATCGAACAAGGCCTGGTTGAGGTCGGCCAGGGCCCGGCCTTCGCCCGCCAGCCGGCGCATGACCAGCCAGGCGTGCAGGGCGATCACCTCGAACCGGCCCTCGACCGTATCGGGAACACCGCGCCCCTCTCCCGCCGCCGCCGCGTAGAACGCGGGCTGGCGGGATTGGTCGACGATGCCGGCGTAAAGGCGCAACACCGCCGCCTGCTGGCTGGGGCGGCGGAACAGGCGCTGAAGCAAGGCGATCACGGCTGGGGAACCCGGCTTTCGTTGACAGGACGGAACGGCTGGTGCGATTGTCACCGGCCAGATGGGGGGCGGTTGTCCACCGGTCAAGCGGGGCAAGGAACGCCACGCTGGATGGGAAAACCTGATGACCCCGGGCCGGACGGCGGCCTTTTACGGTTTATTGGGTCCAGCGCGACGGGTGCCGGACCGCTGAACCGTGAAACGAAGCCAACCCGCGATCAACGTTCTTGGGATTAACGTCTTAGACCATGCCGAACAAGACCCTTAAGTTGCCGTCGCCCGCCTGCCTCCTCGCGGTTGGTCTTGTTGGGATGGGCCTGAGCGCCTGCACGCCGCAGATCAACAACCGCGGCAACCTGGTGGAAGATCGGCGCCTGGCCGATATCCACGCCGGCACCAGCACCAAGGAAGACGTGCAGAAGGCCCTGGGTTCGCCCAGCTCCACCGGCACAGTCGACGCCAATATCTGGTACTACATCGGCAGCATCACGGAGAACGAAGCCTTCTTCGATCCGCAGACGGTGCAGCAGCGCGTGCTGCAGGTCAGCTTCAACGACCAGGGCGTGGTCAGCACCGTCGGCGACCTGGACCTGGACCAGCAGCAGGACGTCACGCCCGAAGATCGGGAGACCCCGACCGCCGGCCATGACGTCACCTTCCTCGAGCAGCTCATGGGCAACCTGAACCGCGAGAAGAAGAAGGACGACAAGAAGAAGAAGGGTGGCGGAGGCGGCGGTGGCGGTGGCGGCAGCTGAGCCCCCGCCCAAACGGATATTCGACGAAGGCCCCGGTGGTTTCCCCCGGGGCCTTTTGTTTTTCTCTTTCCTCAGGCGCCGGCAGCCGCATCCGCGGCTTTGGCTTTCCTCATTTTCCAGTCCACTGCCGTTCCCCGGAAAACTCCGGGGCCGGCAGTCGCCGACCAGCGGCGTCCCGATGCCGAGTGCGTCGGGACGCCAGGAGCCGCGTTCAGATCACGCGTGCGCCAGCATGGCCAGCAGCAGCAAGGCCACGATGTTGGTGATCTTGATCATCGGGTTCACGGCGGGACCGGCCGTGTCCTTGTAGGGGTCGCCCACCGTGTCGCCGGTGACCGCCGCCTTGTGGGCGTCCGATCCCTTGCCGCCATGGTGGCCTTCCTCGATGTACTTCTTGGCGTTGTCCCAGGCGCCGCCGCCCGAGGTCATGGAGATGGCGACGAACAGGCCGGTGACGATGACACCCAGCAGCATGGCGCCCACGGCGGAGAAGGCCGCTCCCTTGCCGGCGATGGCGTTGATGATGAAGTACAGCACCACCGGCGCCAGGACGGGCAATAGCGAGGGGATCACCATTTCCTTGATGGCGGCGCGGGTCAGCAGATCCACCGCCCGGCCATAGTCGGGCTTGGACGTGCCGGCCATGATGCCCGGATTCTCACGGAACTGGCGCCGCACCTCCTCCACCACCGATCCGGCCGCCCGGCCCACCGCCGTCATGCCCATGGCGCCGAACAGGAAGGGCAGCAGCCCGCCCAGGATCAGGCCGACGACGACGAAGGGATTGTCCAGGCCGAAGTCCAGCTTGCCGCCCAAATCGGCGAAGTACGGGTACTTGTCTGGATCGCTCATGAAATAATGCAGATCCTCGTTATAGGCGGCGAACAGCACCAGGGCGCCCAGGCCGGCGGAACCGATGGCATAACCCTTGGTCACCGCCTTGGTGGTGTTGCCCACGGCGTCCAGCGCGTCGGTGGTCACCCGCACGTCGCGAGGCAGATCCGCCATCTCCGCGATGCCGCCGCCGTTGTCGGTGACGGGCCCGTAAGCGTCCAGGGCCACGATCATGCCGGCCAGGGCCAGCATGCTAGTGACGGCGATGGCGATACCCATGAGCCCCGCCATCAGATGGGTCACCAGGATGGCGGCACAGATGACCAGGGCCGGCAGTGCGGTCGATTCCATGGAAATCGCCAGCCCCTGGATGACGTTGGTGCCGTGCCCGGTGGTGGAGCTTTGCGCCACCGACCGCACCGGGCGATAGCCGGTGCCGGTGTAATACTCCGTGATCCAGACGATCAGCGCCGTGACGATCAGGCCGACAACGGCGCAGCAATACAGCGTCTGGCCGGTGAAGGCCTTGCCGCCGACGGTGAAGGCGGTCTGCAGATGGTCGGGCAGCACCCAGTAGGTGACGCCCCAGATGCCGATCAGCGACAGCACGCCAGTGGCAATCAGACCCTTGTACAGGGCGCCCATGATGTTGCCGCTGGGTCCCAGCCGCACGAAGTAGGTGCCGATGATGCTGGTGATGATGCAAACCCCGCCGATGGCCAGCGGGTACAGCATCATCGGTGCCAGCAAATCCGTGCCGGCGAAGAACATGGACGCCAGCACCATGGTGGCCACGGTGGTGACGGCGTAGGTCTCGAACAGGTCGGCGGCCATGCCGGCGCAGTCGCCGACATTGTCGCCCACATTGTCGGCGATGACCGCGGGATTACGGGGATCATCCTCGGGGATGCCGGCCTCGACCTTGCCCACCAGGTCCGCGCCCACATCCGCCCCCTTGGTGAAGATGCCGCCGCCCAGGCGGGCGAAGATGGAGATGAGCGACGCGCCGAATCCCAAGGCGACCAGGGCGTCGACCAGCGGCCGCCCCGTGATGTCCAGTTGGGAAAGCAGGCCGTAGTACCCGGAAACGCTCAGCAAGGCCAAACCGGCCACCAGCATGCCGGTGACGGCGCCGGAGCGGAAGGCGATGGACAGGCCCGCCGCCAGGCCGTGGCGGGAGGCCTCCGCCGTGCGCACGTTGGCCCTGACCGACACGTTCATGCCGATATAACCGGCCGCCCCCGACAGCACGGCGCCCACGACGAAGCCCAGGGCCACATACCATTTCAGGGTGACGTACAGCAGGATGGCGATGACCACGCCGACCACGGCGATGGTGCGGTATTGGCGGTTGAGATAAGCGCCCGCCCCCACCTGGATGGCGGCGGCGATCTCCAGCATCCGGGCGTTGCCCGGGCTGGCGGCCAGAACGGCCCTCGCGGTGAAAAGACCATAGAGTACGGCCAAGGCGCCGCACCCCCAGACAAAGGGAAGCACTCCTGTCATGGCGTTTCCTTTTCCCACACTGGTTTCCCAGGGCCGCCGCCGCCCCGATTCTAGACGTGGGGGTCGGCCATGCGACTCAGCGTGGAAAAAGTGACATGGATACAGGGCTTAAGCAATCACCTGCGGCAAGGGGCCGCCAAGGTCCAGAAAGTAAAAACGGCTATCCACCGCCATCCGAGGAAAGCTTGGCGGTAACTCTTCCGGAGTAACCAAGGAAAAACCGCTTTTTTCATAAAAGCGATGGGCCGCCAGAAACTTGGCCGTCGTGCCCAAATACACGCGTGCCAGGCCCTGGGTACGGGCATGGTCCAACAGCACGGAAAGCAGGCGGCCAGCCAGCCGATGGGGCGCACCACGATGGCTGGCGGCTACGAACATCTTGCGCAGGGCGGCATCGCCGCCGCCGATGTCCTTCAGGGAAATGGTGCCGACGATACGGCCGCCGTCGACCGCCACCCAGAACTGGCCGGCGCCCCGCTGGTAGAATCCGGGAATGTCGCGCAGGTCCGGCTGGTCGTCATAGGTGATGGCGATGCCGAATTCCTGGCCCTGGATGGGCAGGATCAGGGCGGCGATGCCCGACTCGTCACCGGTGCGGTAGGCACGAATCTCCATCAATAGGCCGGATGCTGGTTCACGGCCTGGATCAGCACGTCGTCGATGATGCCCTCGCCCATCACCTTGTTGGCGGCCTCCACCAGCCAGCGGCGCACCTGCACCACGTCGATGACCTCACCTTTCCGGATCTGCTGCTGGCCCAGCTTGCCATACAGCGCCTCGATAAAGGCGTTCTGCAGGCGGTACTTCCGATCCTTCACCGTCTCCTTGGCTTCATCGCTGCCCACCTGGATCTGCACCTGCAGCAGCAGGTTCTGCTCGATCTGTTTTTCGCCCATGACCGGCAGGACGAAGGGACCGATGTCGACGAACTGCGGCGGGCCGGCCGGCTTCTTCTTTTCTTCCTCTTCCTTCTTGGGCTGGCCGTCCTTGTGCACCAGGAAGACGTAGCCGCCCACGCCGGCGCCGATAAGGGCGATCAGGGCCACCATCAACAGGAGAATCTTTTTCATGGAACGGGAATCCAGCGCGTCAAAAGGAAGGGGGACCGGACCATCCTGGGACGGCAGGCGTTAACAAAGCGTGGCCGTCCGGAGACAAACCCGACTGCGCTCAATGATATAGCAGGATCAGAAGTGCTGCCAACCGGCGGCGCGGGGGGTAATGTCCTGCCCCAGCGCATCCACCAGGCGCGCAGGGCCCGTGCCGTCGCTCCGGCTGGCGCCCGAGGCCAGCGGCCGCATGACGCCGATTTCCGTGATGGACAGCTTGGCCTTGGCGGCGGCGGTCAGCACGGCCGGGCGGGCCGCGGGCGGCACGGTGAACACCACCTCGTAATCCTCGCCCCCCGTCGCCAGGTCCACCAGCGTGCAGGCGTGCGCCTCCATCATGCGGCGGGCCGGCGGCGACAGGGGCAGGCGCGCGCCCTCCACCACCGCGGTCAGGCCGCTTTCGCGCGCGATATGGCCCAGGTCGGCCAGCAGGCCGTCGGACACGTCGGCCGAGGCGGTGGCGCCCGCCCGCAGCACCGCCCCCACCGACAGGCGTGGGCGCGGGCGGTAAAAGCGGTCCAGCAGGAACTGTCGGTCGTCTTCCGGCACAGGCCCCTTGCGCTGCCGCGCCAAGGCCAGCCCCAGACCGGCATCGCCGATGGTGCCGGTGACGAACACCAGATCGCCCGCCCCGGCCCCCTGGCGGTGGATGGCGGTGCCGGCCTCAATCAGGCCCAGGGCGCTGATCATCAGGGTGATGGGGCCGTCGGTGACGGTGCTGTCCCCCCCCAGCAGATGGATGCCGAATTCCGCCTGGTCGGCGGCCAGGCCGCTGGCGAATCCGGCCAGCCAATCCTCATCCAGGGTGCGGGGCAGACTGGTGACCAGGCTGTAGGCCAGGGGCCGGGCGCCCTTGGCCGCCAGGTCGGACAGGTTGGTGCGCAGCAGCTTGCCCGCCACCAGGCCCGGCGCGTCGTCGGGGAAGAAATGGACGCCGGCCACCATGGCGTCGGTCGTCACCACCAGTTCCTGGCCGGGCGACACGCCGACATAGGCCGCATCGTCGCGCAGGCCGCAGGCGCCAGGAAAGCCCTGGGCCAACGGGCGGAAATAACGGGCGATGCGGTCGAATTCACCGAGGGGCTGGGGGGCGCCCGCAGCAAGTGCCGCTGGCGCGCAAGAGTCGGAACCGGTGTCCGCCATCAGCCTCTAGGCTCCTTGCTTGTTCAGTCCTTGCCGGCCGCGCGCGCCGCCATCTCGTCCGGGCGGACGATGCGGGCCACCCGGTCCAGAACGCCGTTGATCATGCCGGGTTCCTTGCCGGCGAAGAAGCCGTGGGCGACGTCGATGTAGTCGTTGATGACGATGCGGGCGGCGGTGTCGCCACCGGCCAGCAACTCCCAGGCGCCGGCGCGCAGGATGGCGCGCAGCAGCAGTTCCAGCCGGTCCAGATGCTGGCGATCCAGCGCCTGCACCAGCACGGGGTCGATCTCATGCTGGCGGGCGGTGGCGCCGCGCACGATGGCGGCGAACAGATCGCCGTCGGCGGTGACGTAGCGGTCACCGTCCAGTTCCTGTCCCAGCCGGTACTTGCCGTATTCGGTGATCACCGCCTCGGCCGAGATGTCCGTCAGTTCGACCTGGTACAAGGCCTGGACGGCGTTCAAGCGCGCAGCGCTGCGCCGCGCCTTGGCGGAGCCGGCGCGCTTGGGCTTGGGAAGCTCGACTTCCGGCGCGGGGGTGGTGACCTTCTTACGGGGTGCCATGATTCAGGGACGCTTTTCGCCAGGAAGTAGGGAGAATTCAGAAGTAGGCAAAGATGGTGCAGGCGGGCCCGCCGACCAAACAAAAAATTGGCGGGCATAGCCGGCCTGTCCGGGAAGCAGCCGGCGAACGGACTCGGGTCAGCGCGTGTTGAGGCGAAACTGCCGCTTCAGTTCGATCATTTCCAGGCAGGTGCGTGCCGCCTCCCCACCCCGGTTCTTCTGGGTGATCGAGGCGCGAACCCAGGCCTGCTCCCGGTTCTCCACCATCAGCACGCCATAGCCCAGCGCCAGGGTGTGGCGCAGCACCAGCTCGTTCAGGCCCCGGGCGCTTTCGGCGCAGACGGTGTCGTAAAGCGTGGTCTCCCCCCGGATGACGCACGCCAGGGCCACATAGCCGTCGAAGCGGCGGCGGCCGGAGTAGAAGTCCATGGACTTCACGGAATATTGGATGGCGGCCGGCAACTCAAACGCCCCGGGCACCTGGAAATGCTCGTACGTCGCGCCGGCCTTGGTGATCTCCGCCGCAGCACCCCGCACCAGTTCCTCGCCGATGTCCTCATCGGACCGGGCCTCGACGATCATGATGTGCGGGGCTTCGGCCAAGGCCGTTTCCTTCAGCTGAGGGATCCGCGCGGCGGAATCGCGCGTTGGCCGGTGATGGTCAGACCGTAGCCATCCAGCCCCACCAGCGTCTTGGGCGTGTTGGTCAACAGTTCCAGTTCCCGCACGCCCAGGTCCAGCAGGATTTGCGCCCCAACGCCGTAATCGCGCAGTTGGGCGGCGTCCGGCGCACCGGCGCCATCCAGCGCCCGCAGGCGGTCCAGCAAGGAAAACGGCTGCGCCTCGCGCAGCACGACGATCACGCCGCGCCCCTCGCGCGCCACCGCCGCGATGGCCAGGTCCAGATCGCCGGCCCCCTCGCGCCGCATGTCGCCCAGCAGGTCATGCACCACGTCCAGCGCGTGCATGCGGGCCAGCACCGGGCGGCCGTCGTCCACATCGCCCATGACCAGGGCCAGATGCTCGGCACCGGTGATGCGGTTCTTGTAGACGTGCACCTTGAAGTGGCCGCCGTGCAGGCTGTCGATGGCGGTGGTGTAGGTGCGCTCCACCAGCGTTTCGGTGCGGCGGCGATAGGCGATCAGGTCGGCAATGGTGCCGATCTTCAGGCCGTGGGCGGCGGCAAAGGGCAGCAGGTCCGGCAGGCGGGCCATGGTGCCGTCGTCCTTCATGATCTCGCAGATCACGCCGGCGGGCAGCTTGCCGGCCAGGCGGGCGAAGTCCACCGCGGCCTCGGTATGGCCGGCGCGGACCAGCACGCCGCCGTCACGCGCCACCAGCGGGAAGATGTGGCCAGGACTGGCGATGTCCTGTGGCCCGGTGGCGGGATCGATGGCGACGGCAATGGTGCGGGCGCGGTCGGGTGCGGAGATGCCGGTGGTCACCCCTTCCCGCGCCTCGATCGACACGGTGAAGGCGGTCTGGTGGCGCGACGCGTTGTCCCGCGACATCAGGGGCAGGTTCAGGCGCGCGATCTGGTCCGTGTCCATCGACAGGCAGATCAGGCCACGCCCGTGCGTCGCCATGAAGTTCACGGCCGCCGCGTCGCAGCACTCCGCCGGGATGACCAGGTCGCCCTCGTTCTCGCGATCCTCGTCATCCACCAGGATGAACATGCGGCCGGCGCGGGCCTCTTCGATCAGCTCTTCCGGCGTGGACAGGCCCGCGACACTCATTTCGTTTCCACCAGACGGGCGACGTAGCGCGCCAGCATGTCCACTTCCAGGTTCACGACGCCGCCGGCGGCAAGCTGGGAAAACGTCGTCTTTTCCTGGGTGTGTGGGATGATGTTGATACCGAACCGAACCCCGTCGACCGCGTTCACGGTCAGGGACACGCCGTTCAGTGCGACCGAGCCCTTGGGTGCTATGAAGCGGGCCAGGTCGGCCGGCGCCTCGAACCACCAGCGCTGGCTGTCGCCATCGGGCTGGACATCGACGACGCGGATGACGCCGTCGACATGGCCATAGACCAAGTGCCCGCCCAACTCATCACCCAGGCGCAACGAACGCTCCAGGTTCAGCGGCGTGCCGGCCTGCCAGGTGCCGGTGGTCGTCTTGGAATGGGTTTCGGCGGAGACGTCGACCGTGAACGTGCCGGCCCCCTTCTCCACCACCGTCAGGCAGACGCCGTTGCAGGCGATGGACGCGCCGATGGCTACCGTCTCCAGGTCGAATCTGGTGGCGATGGTGAATCGGGTATCGCCACGCCGTTCCACAGCGGTGACCTGCCCGACATCCGTGATGATTCCAGTAAACATGGCGGTAAAACTAGGCCCGGTCGCCGCCGCTGGCGAGTAGAAAATAGGCAGAAACCACACCGCGGCCGCAGACCGGTCAGGCGGTGCGGCGATAGCTTTCCGCCTTGTCATCGCCCGCCGGACGCACGTCCACGCAGGTGAAGCGCGGGGCGCCATCCAGCCGTTCCAGGCCGAAGCCCACCGCCGCCGCCGTGCCGTCGCCACCGATGACCTTGGCCGCCCGGTACCATTCCAGCCGATCCACCAAGTCCGCCTTGAAGAGGGAGGCCGCCAGTTGCGCCCCGCCCTCCACCAGCACACGCGTCAGGCCACGGGCGCCCAGGGCCGCCAGCACGGCCGGCAGCGGCATCAGGCCGTCCGCGTCGGCATCAATGTCGATCACCTCCACCCCGCATTCCTGGAAGGCGCGCCGGCGGGCGGCGTCGCCCCCGCTCAAGGTCGCGACCCACACGGGCGTCTGCCGGGCGCTGCGCACCAGCCGGCTGGTCAGGGGCAGGCGCAGGCGGGTGTCGACCACGATGCGCACGGGCGAGCGATCCTCCAGCCCCGGCAGGCGGCAGGTCAGTTCCGGATCGTCGGCCAGGGCCGTGCCGATGCCCACCATGATGGCGTCATGGGTGGCGCGCAGGCGATGGCCCCAGGACCGGGCAATCGGCCCGGTGATCCATTGGCTCTCGCCGCTGCGGGTGGCGATGCGGCCATCCAGGGTGGTGGCCAGCTTCAAGGTCACCAGGGGCCGCCCCTCGGTAACGCGGCGCAGGAAACCCTCCGTCACCAGGTAGGCCTCTTCCTCCAGCAGGCCTAGCGACACCTCGATTCCGGCGGCGCGCAGGCGGTCCAGCCCCCGGCCAGCGACACGGGGATCGGGGTCGCCGATGGCCACGACCACACGGGCAACGGCGGCGGCGACCAGCGCATCGGCGCAGGGCGGCGTCTTGCCGAAATGGCTGCAGGGTTCCAGGGTGACATAAGCCGTCGCCCCCTCCGCCGCGTTTCCGGCCTGGGCCAGGGCCACCACCTCGGCATGCGGGCGGCCGCCGGGCTGGGTCCAGCCCCGCCCCACCACATGGCCATCCTTCACCAGCACGCAGCCCACCGCCGGGTTGGGCCAGCAGCGGCCCAGGCCACGCGCGGCCAGGGCCAAGGCGGCGCGCATGTGCGCGACGTCGTCGGCCGGGTTCGAAGCGGCGTGGGTATGGATGGTGTCAGACATGGGCGCCCTCCTCCCCCTCATGAACGGGGTCGGGGCGCAGGATGGGCCGCCGGGCGGGGGCAATTCAAGCCCCGCCCGGCGTTTCCCCAAATCCCGGACCGGGATCAGGCCTGTTCGGCGTCCGGGTCCGTCTTAAGATGACCGACGAACTCATTGAAATCGGCCACTTCGCGGAAGTCCTTGTAGACCGAGGCATAGCGGATGTAGGCGATCTGGTCCAACTGGGCCAGCGTGTCCATCACCATGCTGCCGATCTGCTTCGACGGGATTTCCGTCTCGCCGGAGGATTCCAGTTGTCGGACGATGGAGTTCACCACCCGGTCGATGCGGTCGGCATCCACCGGCCGCTTGCGCAGCGCCACCCGCATCGACCGCAAGACCTTCTCGCGGTCGAAGGGTTCGCGCTGGCCGGTCGCCTTCACGACGGTCAGCTCGCGCAGTTGCACGCGCTCGAACGTCGTGAAACGCGCGCCGCAGGAGGGGCAGAAGCGACGGCGGCGGATCGCGGAATTATCCTCGGTGGGACGCGAGTCCTTCACCTGGGTGTCGTCGTTACCACAAAACGGGCAGCGCATTACTCCAGTTCCCCCTCCTGTTCGGCCGTTCCCTCGGCCTCTGTTAGTAGATCGGGAAACGGCGGCAGAGCGCCTGAACCTTTTCCCGCACCCGCGTCTCGGCGGCCGAGTTGTCGCCGTTGG
The DNA here is from genome assembly GCA_028283825.1 of Azospirillaceae bacterium. Lineage (NCBI taxonomy): Bacteria > Pseudomonadati > Pseudomonadota > Alphaproteobacteria > Rhodospirillales > Azospirillaceae > Azospirillaceae bacterium. Next base: position 662,459 of record JAPWJW010000003.1, read on the forward strand.
ACTTGGCCAGGGCGTCCAGCACCTCGATGATCATTTCGCCGACCTGGCGGAATTCCTCGGTGCCAAAGCCACGCGTGGTGGCGGCCGGCGTGCCCAGGCGGACGCCCGAGGTTACCATCGGCTTTTCCGGATCGAACGGGACGCCGTTCTTGTTGCAGGTCATGCCGGCGTGCTCAAGGCTCAGCTCGGCATCACGGCCGGTCAGCTTCTTGGGCCGCAGATCGACCAGCACGATGTGGCTGTCGGTGCCGCCGGACACGATGTCCAGGCCGCCCTTGATCAGCACGTCGGCCAGCACCTGGGCGTTGGCCGTCACCTGCCGGGCGTAATCCTTGAACTCAGGCTTCAGCGCCTCGCCGAAGGCCACGGCCTTGGCGGCGATGACGTGCATCAGCGGGCCGCCCTGCAATCCTGGGAACACGGCGGAATTGATCTTCTTGCCTAGATCCAGGTCGTTGGACAGGATCATGCCGCCACGGGGCCCGCGCAGCGTCTTGTGCGTGGTGGTGGTGACGATGTGGGCGTGCGGGATGGGGCTGGGATAGACGCCGGCGGCGACCAGGCCCGCATAGTGGGCCATGTCCACCATCAGGTAGGCGCCGATCTCATCCGCGATGCGGCGGAAGCGGGCGAAGTCGATCTCACGCGGATAGGCGGAGGCGCCGGCGATGATCAGCTTGGGCTTGTGCTCACGGGCCTTGGCCTCCATCGCGTCGTAGTCGATGCGGTGGTCTTCCGGGCGCACGCCGTAGCTGACGACGTTGAACCACTTGCCGGACTGGTTGGCGGCGGAACCGTGGGTCAGATGGCCGCCGTGGGTCAGGTCCATGCCCATAAAGGTGTCGCCGGGCTTCAGCAGCGCCATGAACACGGCCTGGTTGGCCTGGGCGCCGGAATGCGGCTGGACGTTGGCGTAAGCGCAGCCGAACAGTTCCTTGGCGCGGTCGATGGCCAACTGCTCGGCCACGTCCACATACTCGCAACCGCCGTAGTAGCGCTTGGAGGGATAACCCTCGGCATACTTGTTGGTCAGGACCGAACCCTGGGCCTCCAGCACCGCGCGGGAAACGATGTTCTCCGATGCGATCAGTTCGATCTGGTCCTGCTGGCGGTGCAGTTCGTCAGCCAGGACGCGGGCGAGATCAGGATCGGCCGCCGCAAGCGTGTCGCTGAAGAAACCGGCGGTCTGAGTAAAAGCCATAATGACAACCCTCTATGATACGGATCCACGTCCCGGGCGGCCCGCGACGGGGCAGCCAGGGCCCCGGTCGCGTATCCGCGGGGTGCCTTTAGCCCAGCATGGCAACGCGCCGGGCGTGGCGTCCCCCTTCATAGGGCGTGGACAGGAAAGCCAAGGTGCAATCGCGCGCCACTTCCGCGCCGACGATACGGGCGCCCAGCACCAGCACGTTGGCGTCGTTGTGCTGGCGGCACAGGCGGGCGGTGGTGATGTCGTGGCACAACGCCGCGCGGACATGGCGATGGCGATTGGCGGCGATGCTGATGCCGATGCCGGTGCCGCAGATCAGGATACCCGCCTCGGCCTGGCCGCCGGCCAGGCTTGCCGCGACCGCGTCGGCGAAGTTGGGGTAATCGACGCTGGCGGAACCATCCGTGCCCAGATCCAGCACGGCCACGCCCTGTTCTTCCAGCACGGCCTTCAGCGCGGCCTTCAGCTCCACGCCGGCATGGTCGGACGCGATGGCGAAAGTCTTGGCGGTCATGGCACAGGCACCCTTGAGTTTTCCAGGCGCCTCAAGGTCCAGCGCGAGCGGCCCCCAAGACGCCAAAATACCCCGTCTCCCGCGCCGTCACACAGGGGTGACGCCACAAGAATTGGGGGCTTGAAGCTGTTTGGACACTAGCAGATGCGCCCCGCCCGCACCAGTTCCGGGATCCGCAACGCGTGCAGCCAGGATATGTCTGGCACGCCGATCTGGCCCCTCGGCTCCAAGCCCCCAATGCACCGGAAATGCTGAAAAAAAGGCGCAGGATAGGCCGGATCAGACATGTATCAGTCTGAATGCGCGCAGCATTGCAGCACACCGTCACAACCGTTAAGTGAGCAAAGTGCCTAAAATTTTTTAGATTCGCAGGGCACGCCAGTTATAGGTGTCGGCTTGGAGTATCTCTGTGTCGATAGAACACGACAAACACTTGGGGAATGCTACGAAGACCAGCGCCTCAGCGATACGCCGACGGCATTTAACATTGACATGACAATATGGCTGTGCGAGGGGTAACCGCACTTGGTTCCAATGTTTCAAGGCAGTTGAAATGATTGAGCAGCAAGACGGCGATCTGCGCACGTCTCAACTTCTCCGTATGACGTCGGAAATCGTTTCTGCCTATGTTGGCAAAAATGCACTACCGGCCCAGCAGATCCCCGAGATCATCAGCACGGTTTACAATTCCCTGTCCGGGCTGGATACGCCTCAGGTCGAGGTTCAGGCCGAACCGCAGCGTCCTGCTGTTCCGGTCCGCAAGTCGGTGACGCCCGAATACATCGTCTGCCTTGAAGACGGCAAGAAGCTGAAGATGCTGAAGCGCCACCTGCGCTCGACCTACAACATGACGCCGGACGAATACCGCGCCAAGTGGGGTCTGCCGCCGGACTATCCCATGGTCGCGCCGAACTACGCCGCCCAGCGTTCGGAGTTCGCCAAGAAGATCGGCCTGGGCAAGGCCCCGTCGGATCAGCCGCGCCGTCGCGCGTCCTGATCCCATCGCCGCACGGACCAGCCTGACCGTCAGGCCAGCGCTGGTCCGGCCGATACAAAAAACCGCCGTCCCAATGGGATCGGCGGTTTTTTGTTGTCCGGGCCGCGCGGCGTCAGGTTTTCTTGGACAGGACGTATTTCAGCTTGGACACGGCAAGGCGGCCCAGGGCCGCTTGCGGCGTGCTGGCCGGTCCCTGCACCGACACCTCGGTCCCGGTCACCGGGTCGATCGCCGTCGCTTTCACAACCGGACCGACCCGCTGGAATTGAAGGTAGACGCCGTCGTCCTGGGCCATGACTGCGAAGCCTTCGCCGTGCCGGAATCAGGCCGCGGAGCTGGCGGGGTAGTTGGTGTAGTCCAAGGCCGAGGTCCAGAACCGTTCCAGCTTGCGCATCAGGTCGTTGGCCTTGTTCAGCTCATCCGCCGACAGCCCGGCCTCACCCAGCGCGCCCACCTGCCGTTCGAACAGGGTGTTGATCTTGTCGCGCAGGGCGACACCCTTGTCCGAAAGGCGCACACGCACGGACCGACGGTCATGCGGCGAACGTTCCTGAACCAAGTAACCGTTCTCATGCATCTTCTTGACGTTATAGGAAACGTTCGAGCCCAGGTAATAACCACGGGCCGTTAGTTCACCAACCGTCAGTTCATCTTCGCCGATATTGTATAGAATCAGACTCTGGACATTGTTGATGTCCTGCACGCCCTGGCGGTCCAACTCCACCTTCAGCACTTCAAGAAAGTGCCGATGCAGCCTTTCGATCAACAGGATGCTGTCGTAGTAAGGTTGCTTCAAAGCCCTCTCCTCCATACTGAAACGCCAAGTTCGCAAATGTTCGGCGCAAAAAAAGCCACCCATCCCCGCAAGGACACGCTGTTTCCATTGCGCGCACAAGACTTTAACGCATCGCCCCCCCGTAATCATCCCGATAATGTAAGAAGTGATCAGAATCTACCCCCCGCAAGGGGGCGACCATACCCCCTTCGGATAGGTCGTCGCATCCTTAACCGGACATACCACTTCCGTAGGGGATTGTTCCGCCGAATCCGCTACCGTACCACCCCGAGCCTACGTCAATCGGCGAAGGTCAAATCACCGGTCGGCACCGGCTGGAAGTGCCGCTCCACCTCAGACTCGGACACGTCGGCCAGGGTGGCCGGCCGCCATTTGGGTTGGCGGTCCTTGTCCACCAACTGGGCGCGTATCCCTTCATAAAAATCGTGGCCCGCCAGGACCGCCTGGGTCATGCGGTATTCCATGGCCAGCACGTCCTCCACCTCCATCGCCACGCCCCGGCGCAGTTGGCTTAACGCGACCTTCAGGCTGGTGGGCGACATGCGGGCCAGGGTGTCCAGCGTCTCCTTCGCCCAGGCGTCGTCGAAGCCCATGCCCTCGTCGCCCAGGCAGGCGACGATCCCCTCCACCGTGTCGGCGGCGAAGCTGCGGTCGATGGACGGGCGATGGGTCGCCAGCGGCGCCTCACCGGGGAAGGCGGCGTGTCGCGCCAGGATGGCGTCCACCGTGGCGCCCGCGCCCCGGCCGTAATCGGCATCCGCCAGTTCCACCACCAGCGCGTCCAGCCGGTCCGACGGCACATGATGGGTCCCGATGCCGGTATAGGCGGCATCGGCCGCCCCCAGCCGGGCGCCGGTCAGGGCCAGGTAGGTACCGAGTTCGCCCGCCAGGCGGGGCAGGAAATAACCGCCGCCCACGTCGGGGAACAGCCCGATGCCCGTCTCCGGCATGGCCAGCAGGGTCTTCTCCGTCGTCACCCGGTGGCTGCCGTGCACCGACAGGCCGACGCCGCCGCCCATGGTGATGCCGTCCAGCAGGGCGATGTAGGGCTTGGGGAAACGCTTGATGCGGCGGTTGAGGCGGTATTCCTCGGCGAAGAAATTGCGGGCGACGGCACCATCCCCCTCCCCCGCCTGCCAAGCCTTACCGCTGTCCCACACGGCGCGCACGTCGCCGCCGGCGCAAAAGGCCCGGTCGCCGGCGCCCCGGATGACCACGGCCTTCACGGCGGGGTCACGGGCCCAGGCGGCCAACTGCGGGTCCAGGATGCGGATCATGTCCAGGTTGAGGGCGTTCAGCGCCTTGGGCCGGTTCAGCAGGATATGGCCGATACCACCGCGCAGGCCGCAAATCACCGGGGCCGTTTCCAACACGATCTCGCTCATTTCCTCAGTCCCTTCACCAGTCAGGCTTATTCTGCGGTGGATCATAGGGGGCGACCCGGGCGCACGCCAGCCTTGCCCGACACGGGCGGCCCAGGCGGTCCGGTAGGCTTGAGGCCATGGGGGACGGGGCGTAGCATCCGCCCCGGATCAACATCCCTGGTCAGTCAATCCCAGCTCAATCATTCCAGGACTGGAGCCTACCCCATGGTCGATCATGCCACCCTGCCCCGCCGTTTCGGCGGCGATCCCCGCCAGCGTCCGCGCCGCAACCGCGTCGATTCCTGGACACGTCGCCTGGTGGCGGAAAACCGGTTGTCGGTCGATGATCTGATCTGGCCGGTGTTCGTGGTGGATGGCGAGAACGTGCGCGAGCCCGTGGCCTCCATGCCCGGGGTGGAACGGCTCAGCATCGACCTGCTGGTGCCGGCGGTGGCGGAGGCGCGCGACCTGGGCATTCCCTGCATCGCCCCCTTCCCCTGCGTGGCACCCGAGCTTAAGGACCCAATGGGCAGCGAAGCCACCAACCCCGACAACCTGATGTGCCGCGCGCTGCGCGCCATCAAGCGTGAGGTGCCGGACATCGGCACCCTGGGTGACGTGGCGCTGGACCCCTACACCAGCCACGGCCATGACGGCATCGTCACTGATGGCCGCATCCTGAACGATGAGACGGTGGCCGTGCTGGTGCAGCAGTCGCTGGTGCAGGCGGCGGCCGGCTGCGACATCATCGCCCCCTCCGACATGATGGACGGCCGCGTTGGCGCCATCCGCGACGCGTTGGACGAGAGCGGGCATGAGCTGACCCGCATCTGCGCCTATGCCGCCAAGTACGCTTCCGCCTTCTACGGTCCCTTCCGCGACGCGGTGAAGACCGGCGGCCTGCTGAAGGGCGACAAGCGCACCTACCAGATGGATTCGGCCAACACCAACGAGGCCCTGCGCGAGGTGCAACTGGACCTGGAGGAAGGTGCCGACATGGTGATGGTGAAGCCCGGCCTGCCCTATCTCGACATCGTGCACCGGGTGAAGGCGGAATTCGGCGTGCCCACCTTCGCCTATCAGGTCAGCGGTGAGTTCGCGATGATGAAGGCCGCTGCCCAGAACGGGTGGATGGATTATGAGAAGTCGCTGCTGGAAACCCTGCTGGCTTTCCGCCGCGCCGGCGCCGACGCCATCCTGACCTATGGCGCCATCGACGCCGCCCGCCTGCTGCGCGCGGGCCATTGATCGCCGAAGGGCGCGGACCGGGACAGCGTTCCCGGTCCGCGCTCCCTCGTTCCCAGTCTTATTCCGGAGCGTGGCAGACGGCTTCGATGTTGTGGCCGTCGGGGTCCAGGATGAAGGCGCCGTAGTAGTTGGGGTGGTAATGCGGGCGCAGGCCCGGGGCGCCGTTGTCTCGCCCGCCAGCGGCCAGGGCCGCCTTGTGGAAGGCATCGACGACGGCGCGATTCTCCGCCGCGAAGCAGATGTGCAGGGCGCCGCCCTGCAAGCGCCGGCCGCTACCGATCCAGAAATAGGGTTTGCCGTCGCTGCCGTACCCGGCATGGGCGCCAGCACCCGTCATTTCCTCGGTCACATCCATCAGGCGGGTGACGCCCAAGGGGACAAGCGCGTGGTCGTAGAAGGCGGTCGACGCCGCGAAATCCGCGACGGAAATGCCGATATGGTCCAGCACGGGGTTACCCTCCCTAACGTTTATTATGGCCACTCATAATGCCAGCGTTTGTAGAAAACGCATCAAGCATTGGTCCTGCCACGCGCCGTTAAGGTCCGCCGAATCGCCGGCCCCCGATTGGTCACGAACGCCATGGAATCCCACGTGCCCGCCGCGAGGCACGATCAGCGGAATCAGCACCGGATGCGCCGCCCAATCAAAGGCGCGATAGGGTTCGGGCGCGATCCAGGGATCGTCCAGGGCATGGATGATCAGGGTGGGTTGGCGGATGTGGGATAGAAAGGGCAGCGCGCTGTTGACGCGGTAGTATTCCGGCGCGTCCCGCCAGCCGTTGGACGGCGCCACATAACCATCGTCGAAATCGTAGATGGTGCGGGCATCCCGCACCGCCTGGTGCCACGTCGCCTCCGGCGTGCCCGGTGCCACCGGCGTCGCCAGCGTCTCCGCCTTCATCTGGCGCAGCAGCCACAGATGATAGGGCCGGTTGCGCCGTTTCAGGAAGCGATGGGACGTCGCCATCAGGTCGATGGGAGCCGATACCGCCATGGCCCCCCGCACCATCGGGGGCAAGTCCGCCTCCCCCATCAGTTTCAGCACCATGTTGCCTGCCAGGGAATAGCCCGCGACCACGATACCGTCCGCCACGGTGTCCGGATGATGGGCCGCAAGGCGGGCCACGACCCGCCGGGCATCCTGCGTCCGTCCGGCGTGATAGCGCTGGCGCGTGCGGCCGATGAAGGGGCCCGCCCCGCGCAGGTTCAGGCGCAGCACCGCATGGCCCCGGCCCAACGCCGCAGCCGTGGCGGAGCGGATATAGGGGCTGTCCGCCGAACCCGCCAGGCCGTGGATCAGCAGCAGCAGGGGCCGGCCGGACACGGCCGCCGCCGGCCGGTGCAGCGCGCCGGCCAGGCTGTCGCCGGTGCCGTCGTCCATGGGGAAGACCAGCGCCTGGCCCGGCGGCAGCGGATGGTGCGGGCGGCGCAGGGTGTTGCGCAGGGTCTGCAAAATCCGCCCCCCACCACGGGGCGCGGGGTCGGAAGGGCGGATACCCGGAAGCCGGCGTCACGTCAGCGCAGGAATTTGGTCACGGCGACCAGTTGCGCCGTATCCATCAGGGCGGGGGCATGGCCGGCGTCGGCCACCTGGAACAGCTGCGCCTTGGGCCCGCGTTCCGTCATGGCCTGCGCGATCTCCGCCGTCAGCAAATCCGACTGCAGGCCGTGGATGACCAGGGCCGGCACGCGGATCAGGTCCCACACCGGCCACAGATCCACATCCGTCAGGGGCTGGGTCTGGAAGGCGCGGGCGATGCCGGGGTCATAGGCCAGGGTCAGGGTGCCGTCCGGCTGTGTCCAGTGGCCATGGTCGGCCATGTGCTGCCACTGCGCGTCGCTCAACGGCCCGAAGGGGGCGTGGACCAGGCTGAGGTAGCGCTTCACCTCTTCCACCGACTGGAAGGCCGGGCTGTTGCCGACGTAGGTGGCGATGCGTTCCAGCGCCGCCTTGGGCACCAGGGGCCCCACGTCGTTCAGCACCAGGCGGCTGATGGGCGTGTCGGCCTGGGCGGCCATGATCATGCCGATCAGCCCGCCCATGGAGGTGCCGACCCAATCGACCGTTTCCACGTCCAGGCGAGCCACCAGCGCCGCCATGTCGGCCAGGTACTGGGGATAGCCATAGAGATCCGGGTTGGCCAGCCGGCCGCTTTTCCCCCGTCCCACCACATCGGGGCAGACCACGCGTGCGCCCAGCGCGTCGGCCAGGTGGGCCGCCAGCACGTCGAAGTCGCGGCCGTTGCGCGTCAGGCCGTGGCAGCAGACGATGGTCCGGGAAAAGGGAACGTGGACGGGAAGCCACTGCGTGTAGGCCACGCGGTGGAAACCCAGGGCGGAGAGCCCCCGAAGGGTGTGTTCGGTCATGGTCGCCATGTCTCCACCGATACCATGGCGGCGCCGGCCTAAAAACCCCTCCCCTTGGCATCGACCGTCCGGGCGACCATATGGCGGCCGAAACCGGCGACAATTTAGGATCTGTCGCGCCGGCCCCCGGGGCGGTTACACTCAGTCCGCTTCAGGATTAAAGGTTAAGGGGATAGCGGCTTGGCCAGCTCAGGTGACGAGAAGGCACCCATCATCATCAAGAAGGTGAACAAGGGCGGCGAAGGGCACCATGGCGGCGCCTGGAAGGTGGCCTATGCCGACTTCGTCACCGCCATGATGGCCTTCTTCCTGCTGCTGTGGCTGCTGAGCGTGACCACGGCGGAACAGAAGCTGGGCCTGGCCGACTATTTCAGCCCCGCGACCCCGTCCAAGCAGGAAAGCGGTGCCGGCGGCGTGCTGGGCGGCAAGACCATCACGGTCAACGGTGCCGCCATGAACAACAGCTCCCCCACCTCCATGGCCGTGCCCCTGCCCTCCCGCCCCCAGGCCGCCAACGCCATGGAGTCGGTGGAAGACGCGGAAGAGGCGGCCCCCGGCAAACCCGATGGCCAGGGCGACAAGAGTGCGGGTGACAGCGATGAGACCGGCAGCAAGGGCAGCGACGGCAGCCAGCCCGGCGGCGGCCGGCTGGACATGGACAAGAACGGCGACGGCAAGGTCGACGAAAAGGAACTGAAGGCCGCGATGGCCCAGCATGAGGAACAGCAGTTCAAGGAGATCGAGAAGGAGGTCAGGCAGGCCATCCAGCAGGTCCCCGAACTGAAGGACCTGCAGCAGAACGTCATCATGCAGCGCACGCCGGAGGGCGAACGGCTGAACCTGGTGGACCAGGACGGCTATTCCATGTTCCCGTCGGGCAGCGCCAAGATGAACGCGCAGACGGCGCAACTGCTGTCACTGGTGGCCCAGGCCGTGGCCAAGATCCCCAACAAGGTGTCGATCACCGGCCATACCGACAACACGCCCTTCCCCTCGGGTGGCAACTACGGCAATTGGGAACTGTCGTCCGACCGCGCCAATGCCACCCGCCGCGCCCTGGCCGCCGCCGGCGTGGATGAGGGGCGCATCGCCTCCGTCGTCGGGCTGTCGGACCGCGACCCGCTGTTCCCCGACGATCCAAAATCGCCGCGCAACCGGCGCATCAGCATCACCGTGCTGCGCGAGCATCCGCTGACGGATGGCACCGGCGCGCAGCCGGCAAGCACGCCCGCCGGCACCAAGGTGACGCCCGGCGGCACCCCCGTCCCGCCGCCCCCGCCCTCGGTCAGCAGCAAGCCGGACGGGCATTGAGGACAGGCTTCTGACCGGGTGACTACCTCCGAAGGGAATGCGGCTGGCTTGGGCCTACACCTCTCGGTAAAGTTTATCCGCGTATGAGTTCAAGGTATTGTCGTCAGGCCGTTCAGTCTTCCGTGGCCCAGTCTTGCATGGCGCGGGTCCTTCCCAGAAAGGCGCGGATGTCCGTCATCCCCCCCCACTCCCGGCCGTTGCAGCAGTTCTACCGCTCCGGCCCCATGCCCTGCCCCTACCTGCCGGGACGGATGGAGCGCAAGCTGTTCACCCGCCTGGTGGGACAGCAGGCGGCCGGGGTCAATTCCGCCCTGTCCCGCGCCGGCTTCCGCCGCAGCCATGACATCGTCTATCGCCCCGTCTGTTCCGGCTGCGCCGCTTGCGTGCCGGTGCGCATCCCGGTGGCGGGGTTCACGCCCAACAAGACCATGCGCCGGATCCTGCGCGCCAACAGCGACCTGTCGGTGGAGGTACAGCCGGCCACGGCCACAGCGGAACAGTTCCAGCTGTTCGCCAGCTATCAGGCCGCGCGCCACAGCGACAGCGACATGAGCCGCATGGGCATGACCGACTATGCCGCCATGATCGAGGAGGGACAGGTCGATGCCCGCCTCTATACCCTGCGCGATGCGGCCGGTACCCTGACGGGCGTCATCCTGACCGACCGGCTGGATGACGGCTATTCCGCCGTCTACAGCTTCTACAATCCCGACCTGCCCGAGCGCAGCCTGGGCACCTACCTGATCCTGTCACTGGTGGAACAGGCCCGGCGCGAGGGCCTGCCCCACGTCTATCTGGGCTATTGGATCGAGGGCAGCCGCAAGATGGACTACAAGCGCCGCTTCCAGCCACTGGAAGCGCTGGGCCGCGACGGCTGGGTCCCGCTGGGGCCTATGCCCTGAAATCTGCCAAATTCATTGCATAAAGCAAAGGCGCCCTTTCATTCTGCAAGGACGCGGCCGAGTCCCGACCGCTAAAACCCCGGCCATTCACGGCATGTATATTGCGTTGCCGTGACAGTCCGGCAATCGGCGCCCTGGGTGGGCGTCCGTCCCGGTGTGTCTTGAGGTGCGCCCCGTCCGATGCGTGCGGCCAGCGGCTACGTCCGCCCTGCCCTTTTGGCCTTGTTACTGACCCTGCCGGCCCTGCGCCCGGCGGCGGCGCTGGATATTGGCGTGCGCGGGGTGGTGGAAACCAACTGCTTCGTCTCGGTCTCAACCGAGGAGACCAGCCTGTCGACCCAGGGCGGCGACGTCCTGCTGGGTGATTTGGGGGAACGCTGCAACGCGGCTGCCGGTTACACCGTGGTGCTGTCGTCCGTCAACGGCGGCGCCCTGATGGACCGTCAGGGCGACAAGATCCCCTACACCATTTCCTATGACCAGATGGACGGCCGCCCTTTGAGCGAACCGCAAGTGATCAACCGCCTGGACCCGCAGACGGAACTGCGCATCAGTTCCATCCTGCTGCGCATGCCGGGACAACGGGTGGTGGGCACCGGCGGCTTCTACAGCGACACCGTCACCATCACCGTCCGGGCGCGCTGACACCTATATACCAGCGGCACGAGATTTAACTTGTGCCGCTGTAGCCCGCGACTGCGGGCGCCGGAGCTTTCCGGGAAGCGTAGCGGACCGGAAAGCGAGGATCAGCCAAGCCAGCGGATGCTGGCGCCCGGCGCGTGAGGGGACATTTGAACGGTCACGTTCAAATGTCGCGCATAAGAAAAACGCCGGCCCTTGGTGGTGCCGGCGTCTCTCGATCAGAACTTGTTGTTCTTGGGGAAACCGTTGGGCGGGATCTTGCCGATGGAGCCGCGCGCGCCGCGCCAGCCCGACAGGTCGGTTTCCACCCGGGTGCGCTCGCCACTGCCGCCCATCTTCCACGACAGGCCCTTGGCGGCCTCGAACACGGAGATGTCGGACAGGCTGGCGTCCTTGTACTTCTGCAGGGCCACACCCTTGCCGCGCACCATGACGGGCAATTCCTCCAGCGCGAAGACCAGCAGTTTACGGTTGTTGCCGATGACGGCGATGGTGTCGCCCTCCACCGGTATGCAGACCAGCGCCGTGGTGCCGTCGCCGACGTTCAGCACCTGCTTGCCCGACCGGGTCTGGGCCACCACCTCGTCCGTCTCCACCTGGAAACCACGGCCGTCGCTGGACGCCACGATCAGGCGTTTGCCCGGACGATAGGGCATCAGGGTGACGATGTCGGCATCGCCCAGATCCACCATCAGGCGCACGGGCTCGCCAAAGCCGCGACCGCGCGGCAGGCGGTCCACGCCGATGGTGTGGAACTTGCCGGTGCTGGAGAAGACCAGCAGCTTGTCCGTCGTCTCGGCGTGCAGGACGAACCGTTCGCCGTCGCCCTCCTTGTACTTGGCCTCCGCCGTCTCGGCCGGCGGCAGATGGCCCTTCACCGCGCGGACCCAGCCCTTTTCCGACAGGAAAACGGTGACCGACTCACGCTCGATCATCGCCTCGACCGGCACCACCACGTCGGTGGGCGTATCGCCGATGGACGTGCGCCGCGCGCCCAGTTCGGTCGCCTGGCCGAACTTCTTCTTGGTGGCCGCCACTTCGGCGGCGATGGCCGACCAGCGTTTGTCCTCGTCATCCAACAGGGACAGCAGGTCCGTCCGCTCAGCCGACAGGCCGTCGTGCTCCTTGCGGATTTCCATCTCTTCCAGCTTGCGCAAACTGCGCAGGCGCATGTTCAGGATGGCTTCGGCCTGCACGTCGGTCAGGCCGAAGGTCTTCATCAGTTGAACCTTGGGCTCATCCTCCTCGCGGATGATGCGGATGACCTCATCCAGGTTCAGGTAGGCGATGAGGTAGCCGCCCAGCACCTCCAGCCTATGATCGATCTTGCCCAGGCGGTGGCGGGAACGGCGGACCAGCACGACGTTGCGATGGTCCAGGTAAGCCCGCAGCACCTCATGCAGGGTCATGACGCGCGGCACCTGGTCGGCGTCCAGCACGTTCATGTTCAGGGGGAATCGCACTTCCAGGTCGGTGTTGCGGAACAGTTGTTCCATCAGCACCGCCGGATCGACGTTGCGGCTCTTGGGCACCAGCACCAGCCGCACATCCTCCGCCGATTCGTCGCGCACGTCTTCCAGCAGGGGCAGCTTACGCTCCGCCAGCAGTTCGGCGATCTTCTCCACCAGGCGCGACTTCTGCACCTGATAGGGCATGTGGGTGACGACGATCTGCCAGGTGCCCTGGGCCAGCTTCTCCGTTTCCCACTTGGCCCGCAGGCGGAAGCCGCCGCGGCCGGTGCGATAGGCCTCCCGCACGGCATCCCGGCTTTCCACCAGCACGCCGCCGGTGGGGAAGTCGGGCCCCGGCATCAGGGTCACCAGCTCATCCACCGTCACCGGGCGGCGCCGATCCTCCGGCACCAGCAGTTCGCGGTCGATGATCAGGCTGAGGGCGTCGCAGATCTCGCCGGCGTTGTGCGGCGGGATGCTGGTGGCCATGCCCACGGCGATACCGGCCGACCCGTTGGCCAGCAGGTTGGGAAAGGCCGACGGCAGCACCACCGGTTCCTCGCCATCACCGTCGTAGGTGGCGCGCAGATCGACCGCGTCCTCGTCGATGCCGTCCAGCAGGGCCTTGGCCACCTCCGTCAGGCGGGCCTCGGTGTATCGCATGGCGGCGGCGTTATCGCCGTCGATGTTGCCGAAATTGCCCTGGCCCTGGACCAGGGGATAACGCGCGGCAAACTCCTGCGCCAGGCGCACCAGCGCGTCGTAGACCGAACTGTCACCCATGGGGATGGAACTTGCCGATCACGTCACCGACCACGCGCGCTGACTTCTTGGGCGGCGTGGTGGGTTCCAGCTTCAGCTGGCTCATGGCGAACAGCAGGCGGCGGTGCACCGGCTTCAGCCCGTCGCGCACATCAGGCAGCGACCGCGACACGATGGTCGACAGGGCATAGGACAGGTAACGCTCGCCCAGCGCATCGGCCAGGGGCTTATCGAGGATCTCGGTGGCGGCATCGGTCATGATGCGGGGACACTACCAGATATGGTGCGGCGATTGCCAGTACGCCCAGCCATAGGACGGAGGCGAGCATCAGACCCCCAGTCTGGGGCTCGCCTTTAGGCCGCAACTGCGGCCGCCGGAGCTTTCCGGGGAACGTCAGTGGACCGGAAAGTGAGGACGAGGCAAGCCGCCGGACGGCGGCGCCCGCCGCTTGAGGGAAAAGATTTAGGCGTCTGGCGCAAGCGATTCCGGTGCCGTCAGGCCGTTGATCCGCAGGTATCGCTCCACCAGGCGCTCCCGCGCCGATGGCACCTCGGCATGGCGCTGGGCGAAGACATGGCGTTCCAGGAAATAACCGGTCAGGCGCAGGCCGGCGGCCACATCCTCCTCCCCACCCCCGCTGAAGCCCAGGCCGATCAGGAAGCCCGGCAGGGGCAGCAGGCGGTCGCGGAACGGTTCCCCCGCCGACAGCGACACGGCCCGGCCGGTGCGGGGGCTGACATAGGCCAGGTGGTCGTTGCCGTTGCCCGCCGGCTGCCCGGTGGAGGCGCAGCGGCTGAGGTCCAGGCCGAAGCCCACCTCCTCCAGCAACCCCATCTCCCACCGCACATAGATGGCCGGCCAGATGTCCAGTTCTAGGGCCGAGAATAGGGCGATGCTGGCGTCATACAGGCCCGGGTGCGCCTCCCGCTCCGCCAGCATGGCATCCATCAGGGCGGTGACGGCGATAATGGCCGCCAGGCGCAGGGGATCGTCCAGGTAAAGGCCGGCGGGGCTGCGCACCGGTTCCAGCGTCCAGTTCCCCAGCTGGTCGGCGGTGCGGGCGCGCCAGCGGGCGCTGACCTGGGCACCCGGTTCCAGCATGCCGCGATGGCGCGACGACTGCCCGCCATGCAGCACCCCGGCATGCCGGCCATGGTCACGGGTCAACACCACCACCAGCGCGGCGGTATCGCCGAACGGGCGGGCCGAGAGCACGATGCCGTCGTCGGTCCATTCCATGGCTTCTTTCTAGCAGAGTCCGTAGGCACCGTAGAAGCAATGACACGCCATGCGAACCCGTGACCACGCATTCGCCATTCCGGATCCTATCCATGCGCGATGCGTACAAAGACAGGCCAACGGTGTCACTCCCGCGATTTTTGGTATAGGCTTACCGCCTGACAACACCCTCGCACCAATTTCCCAACGGGAACCGAGTGGCGCCGTGCACAGCCCCCACCCTCAAGAGGATGGCATGCCAGACAGGACGGCACAGGACGGCCGCACCCCGCCCCGCGGCGTACGGCCCGATGGGCTGCGCTCACCATGAGCAATCGGCCCGGCGTTTCGCTGCCCGATTCCGAAAGACTGGCGCTGGAGCGGTACGCCCTGGCGGCCGCGGCCTCGAATGAGGGGCTGTATGATTGGGATTTGCGCACCGACCGGGTCTATTACGCCCTGTCCTGGAAGGCGCTGCTGGGCTTCGCCGACGATGAGGTCGGCACCGGTCCCGAGGAATGGCTGAACCGGGTGGATCCGGATGACCTGATCTGGCTGCAGGCGACCCTGGACGCCCAGGCCAGCGCCGGCGGCAAGCCCTTCCAGATCGAATACCGCATGACCCACCGCGAAGGCCACGTGCTGTGGATGATGTGCCGGGGCATCGTCGTGCTGGACGACGAGGGTGAACCCATCCGCATCGTCGGGTCCCAGCGTGACGTCACCGACCGGAAGAATGCCGAAGAACAGCTGCGCCTGAGTGAGGAGCGTTACGCCCTGGCCGCGCAGGGCGCCAATGACGGGCTGTGGGACTGGCAGGTGGCGACCGACCGCCTCTACCTCTCTTCCCGGGGCACCGCCATCCTGGGCATGGACGCGCATGCGCGTGCCGGCGTCGCCACCCCGCGCGTGGCGACGATTGAGGACTGGTACGCCCAGGTCCAGGCCGACGACCGGCCCCGCCTGCGCGCGGCGGTGGAAACCCACCTGGCCGGCGGCAGCACCCATCTGGAGGAAGAGGTCCGCGCCCGCCATTCCAGCGGTGCGGAACTATGGGTGCTGATCCGTGGCGTCGCCATCCGGGACGCCGACGGCGTGGCCGTCCGCATGGCCGGATCCATGTCCGACATCACGGCGCGCAAGCGGGCGGAACAGCAACTGCTGTTCGATGCCTTCCACGACGGGCTGACCCGCCTGCCCAACCGCATGCTGCTGCTGGACCGCATCGGCCAGACGCTGGGCCGTCGCCGCCGGCCGGATGAGGCGCAGTTCGCGGTGATGATCTTCGACATCGACCATTTCAAGACGGTCAACGACACCCTGGGCCCGCTGGCGGGGGATGAGGTGTTGTGCGCCGTGGGCCAGCGGCTGGACAGCGCCCGCCGGAACGGCGACACGGTGGCGCGCCTGGGCGCCGATGAATTCGGCATACTGATGGACGGCGTGCCGGATATGAAGACGGCGGTGGACGTGGCCGAGCGCCTGGCCGCCGCCGTGGCCCTGCCCCTGACCCTGAAAAGCGGGCAGGAGATGGTGGTCACGGTGACCGCCGGCATCGTGCTGTCGGGCAGCGGCTACAGTGCGGCCGGTGACATGGTACGCGACGCGGGCCTGGCGATGTACCGGGCCAAGAGCGGCGGCCGCAACCGGGTGGAGATGTTCGACGACGCGCTGCGTGAACACGCCCTGGCCCGGCTGCGCCTGGAAAACGACCTGCGCCATGCGCTGGAGGCACGGCAGTTCCACCTGTTCTACCAGCCCATCGTGCGCCTCAGCGATGGCGCCGTGGCGGGGTTCGAGGCGCTGATGCGCTGGTTCCATCCCGACCGCGGCATGATCCCGCCCAGCGACTTCGTGCACCTGGCTGAGGAAACCGGCCTGATCCTGAAGATGGGCCGCTGGGCATTGACGGAGGCGACGCGGCAATTGGCGGAATGGCAGGGCCGCTTCTCCCCCGACCTGTTCATGAGCGTCAACGTCTCCGGCCGGCAGTTGATGGAGGATGACCTGGTGCAGGCTGTGGCCCACACCCTGGCCACCCACCGCATCACGCCCGGCACCTTGAAGCTGGAGATCACCGAAAGCCTGCTGCTGGATGATCCCGGCCACTGCCTGGCCATCATGCAGGCGCTGAAGGACCAGGACGTGCGCCTGTCGCTGGACGATTTCGGCACCGGTTTCTCCTCCCTGAGTTACCTGCACCGCTATCCCATCGGCACGCTGAAGATCGACCGCAGCTTCGTGCGGGCCACCGGCGAGGGCGACCGCCGCAGCGCCATCGCCCGCATCATCACCCTGCTGGCCCAGGCCCTGGACCTGGAGGTCATCGCCGAGGGCATCGAGAAGCAGGCCGAGGCCGACTTCCTGCGCAACCTGCACTGCCATTACGGCCAGGGTTATTACTTCGCCCCACCCCTGCCCAAGGAGGCGGTGGAGGAACTGATGGACGACCGCCGCCGTCGCGAGGCACTGTCGGCGGTGTCGGGAATGCGGGTACCGCTGGGACGGAGGTAGGGATTGCGGGGCTTGGTCCGTTCGATATCCGTCCTTCTTGGCATGCTCGCCCTCTGGGCCCCGCCACCGGCATTCGCGGCCGCACTATCCACCAGCCTTCCTTCCTGGCTAAACGCCCATATCGGCGATGGCGACGGCCAGATCGCGGAAATCGTGCTGCTGCGGGCCCGCGCGCTGCATGAGCGCAAGCTGGCCGAGGGCGTGATCCGCAACCCCTGCTACTTCGCCATGGACGCCACCCGCCCCAACACGTCGGACGACGATGGCCCGGGCCGCCGGTTCTATGTGATCTGTGAGGCCAGCCAGTCCTTCCAGGCCATTTCCGCCGGTCATGGCGCCGGCCGCGACCTTCCCGGGGTGGTGGATTTCTCCAACAGCCGGCGGTGCGCACGGAACTTCGGCAACGCCCAGGATTCGGAACTGACGGCCGGCGGCGCCTATGTGACGGCGGAGGAGAAGACGACCTTCAAGGGGTATTACCGCGCGGTAGGGGGCCAGGATGCGGCCCTGATCCGGTCGTTCATCCAGTTCGACGGCGAAGGCGACACCGCCAATGCCCGCCCCCGCGCCATCGGTGGCCACCCGGCCGTCACCTTGAAAGGCCTGTGCCTCAAGAAGGATCCGCACAGCGCATACGCCAACCCGGACGGCTACGTGCCGTTCGGCACGCTGGTGGACTACAGCGGCGGCCGCAGCAACGGCTGCACCAGTTGGTCGCCCGCCGACGCGCCGCAGATTTCCGTGATGGTGAAGGCCGACCCGACGACGCTGTACATCTATCCGGAAGCAGCGGACATCACCGCCGTCGCCAAGGCGCTGGCGGCCGGCCAACGGCCCGAAAGCACCGGCTTCTACTGGAACGCGTCATGCCTGAACGAGGTCGGCACGCCCAGGTTCTGGCCCAAGGAGATGCTTGAGCCGACGATCACCCAATACCGGAGGGACCACCCCCTACCCCCGCCCCGGCCGCTGCCGATTTGCCGGGAGTAAAAACGAGGCAGACTCCGGCTATCACAGATGATGCCCCTTCATTGTTTCGGACCCTGCTTGTGACGGCTCAACGCCTTTTTCATCCGTGCAGAGATATCCATGGCGGGATGCAGCACATTGAGAATCTCCAACCGATGAGCATGCTCTTGGTATCGATAGACAATCAAATGCCTGCCGACGCCATAGACAAGATAAGGTCCAGGAATATCCGAGCGGCGGCGCCCCAAATCTGGACTCTTCGCCAAGCGTTCAAAAGCAAGGAAAAGCGCCCGAAGATAATCCTCCGCCTGGGCATTTCCCCAACAACAAGCGGTATAATCTTCGATTTCGGCGAGATCCAAACCCGCTTCGCGGGAAAGGATATATGAAGCCTTGGCCATTAAGACGACTGAGCTTGGCGCCGGGCGCGCCCCTCCGCTAGAAGGCTTTCGACGGACACGTCAGCAATATCGCCTTCATCCAGTTGCTGCGCACTGAGCGCGAGATAATCGCCCAACAGCTTACGGGCATGTTCTGCCTGCCGTTTTTGATCTTCCCTGATCAAGTGGCGGATATATTCACTGGCGCTGTATTGGCCTTCCTCCGCTTGCTTCTCAACATAGGCCCTCATGGTTTCGGGCATCGAAACGTTTAAGGTACTCATCCAGAACACTCCCATCGGCTGCTGGGCTCTTCCTGGTTTGGATGGTAAGATATGGCCAAACTTTGTCAAATCTTGGCTTAAATCTTTTATCGAACATCGCCATCCAGCCGCCGCCGGATATCCGCGTACGCCGCCGCGATAAGCCCATTGAGCGCCACGACATTCGGTGGCTGGCCCCACACCAGCTTCACGTGACGCATGCGCTTGCCGGTGCCCAGCAGCAGGCCAGCGGGATCGTCGAGGTCGGCGCCGTGGAAAAAACCGAGGTTCGCGTGCGCTGTGAAAGCCTTGACGTAGGCGAAGGCGGCATCGCCGACGCAGGCGGTGGGGTGGCCGTCGTGCAGCAGGTCTCGTACGTCGGGGCCACAGTTCCGCAGGGCCTCGAACCAAGGCCGGACCAGAGGGCGCAGCCCGTCATCCTGGGCGAACCAGGCTTCGACTTCCGCATGGCGGCGGACGGCGCCGGACAGGAGGAACAGGGCTTCCATCCGCCCAGTTTGGCCGACGGATGCGAATTGTCGAGTGGATAGAGCCGAGACGAAACCGCCGCCGGCGTGGATAGCCGGCGGCGGTCTCAAACTTGAGCGAAAGCAATGGTGGCGGATCAGCCGGCGCGGATTTCCGCGATGAAGCGATCGGTCTGTTCCCGCAGGCGGTTGCTTTGTTGCACCAGGTCATGGGCGGTGGACAGCACCTTGCTGGCCTCGTCCCCCGTCTCACGAGCGGACTGGGAAACCAGGACGATGGTCTGCGACACTTCCTGCGTACCGGCGGCAGCCTGGTTGACGTTGCGGGCGATTTCCTGCGTGGCGGCACCCTGTTCCTCCACCGCGGCGGAAACGGCGGTGGCACCACCAGCCAGGTCGCCGACGCGCTGGGTGATGCCACGGATGCTGGTGGCGGCGCGGCGCGCCTCTTCCTGAATGCCGGTGACCTGCGACTGGATTTCCTCCGTCGCCTGGGCGGTCTGATTGGCCAGGGCCTTGACCTCGGACGCCACCACGGTGAAGCCCTTGCCGGCCTCACCCGCGCGCGCCGCCTCGATGGTGGCGTTCAGCGCCAGCAGGTTGGTCTGGCTGGCGATGCCCTGGATCAGTTGCACGATTTCGCCGATACGCTGGGCGGCGTCGGTCAGGCCACGCATGATGGCTTCCGCTTGCTGGCTGTCGTCCTGCACCTGGGACGCGACGCGGCTGGTTTCCACCGTCTGGCGCCCGATCTCGCTGATGGAGGCGGACAGTTCCTCAGCCGCCGTCGCCACTGTCTGCACGTTGGCAGAGGTCTGCTCGGACGAGGCGGCGACGGACGCCGACTGGTGCTGCGCCCGGTCGGCGGTGGACGTCATGGCCTGGGCGGTCAGGGTCATCTGCTGAGCGCCGTCGGACACGGCCTGCACCACCTGGCGCACCCCCGCCTCGAAATTGTCGGCCATCTGCAACATCAGGCGCTTGCGCTCCGCCTCCGCCGCCACGCGGTCCGCCTCGTTCTGGCGGCGCAGGCGGTCAGCCTCCACCATGCTGTCCTTGAAGACGGACACGGCCTTTGCCATCTCGCCCAACTCGTCCCCACGCTCGCCGCCGGGGATGTCGGTGGCGGTGTTGCCGGCCGACAGTTCGGTCATCGCCTGGCGCAGGCGGATGATGGGCCGCGACAGGCCGCGCCCCACGAACAGGGCGATGACGATGGCGGCCACCAGCACGACGACGGCGGCCCCAATCAGCGACCAGCGGCTGCTGCTCTCCACCTTGGCGAAGGAGGTGGTGTCCTTGATCAGTTCGACCACGGCCAGGGGCTCCCCCGCGAAGTCCTTGATCAGGCCCAGGTAAATCTCAACCGGTTCCTTGCCCAACGTGGCGGGACGCATCACCGGCGTGCCGGCGAACGCGGTCGCCACCTCTTCCGGGGTCGCCAGGCTCTTCTGGTCGAAGGTGGCGCCAACGGTGGTCACCTTGCCGTCCGCGACGCGGTGGATGGCGATGTCGACGTTGAAGCTGGCCTTGATGCGCTGCACGAACTGCGGCGTCAGGGGGGCGGCCACATCAAAGGCGGCGAAGACCTTGCCGTCCTTCACCATGGGCACGACGGAATAGATGCCGAGATCGCCCTGCGGTCCCACCTCCAGCCCGGTGACGGGCTTCTGGTCGCGGTAGAGCTTGGCCACCGTGCGGCGGCGCGCGGTGACGTCATCACCGAAGGAGTCCGGCTTGTGCGCCCGGTAGACCGTCACGCCCGGCGCCTTGGTCAGCGACCAGGTGGCCAGCCCCATGGTCTTGGCGGCGTCATCCGCCTTGCCCAGCAGACCGGCCAGGGCGCCGCGATCCTCACGGGCGGTGGCGTCGATGACAGGCGGCAGGTTGGCCAGCGTGCCCGCCACCGCGGTGGTGGCCCGGCCCTCATATTCGAAGACCGCGATGACGCTTTGATACTGCAGCATCATTTCCCGACGCAGCGCGATATCGGTGAGATTCTTCTGCTTGATCACGGCGATGACGCCCAGCACCGCACAGGTGCTGGCGGCGATCAGCGCGATGGCCAGGATCAACCTGGCGGCGATGGAACGGAAATGCTGCATGATTGGGACCCCTGCCACTACCAATCCATTGATTGCGGACAACGCCAAATCATCACGCCGAAAGCGCCCAAGCCGTGGGGCGTTCCGTCGATCGATAGCGATATCTTGATATGGGGGTATACATATCGAATGATAAAAAATAATGAATACAGTTTCCGCGCATAACAGATATCAGGCTAGGAAAATCGCCCTTGGCGCGGCCGCTGGCCAGCCCACACGACGCGTTTGAAATGAAATAACGAAACTATAAGAACAATATTACTTTGGATTTTCTCAAAAACCCGATCTTCGCGAATCTGCGCTGAAAAGCGAAACCGCAGCGGGCGGATCACGTCGCCCGGCGGATTATTCTTCACCGCCGAGATCGGCCAGGATGGGGCAGTCGGGCCGGTCGTCGCCAGCGCAACAATGGGACAGGTGGCGCAACGTGTCAGCCACCGCCTGCATCTCGCGGATGCGGGCGTCCAGATCGTCCAAGTGGCGCTGCGCGATGGCCTTGACCTCGCGGCTGGGCCGGTCGCGGTCACGCCACAGGGACAGCAGCTGGGCGATCTCCTCCAGGCTGAAGCCTAAGCCGCGCGACCGCTTGATGAAACGCAGCTCGTTCAGCGCGCGGGCATCGTATTCGCGATAATTGCCTTCCGACCGGCCGGCGGGGCGCACCAGACCCACCTGGTCGTAATAGCGGATCATCTTGATGCTGACGCCCGACGCCTTCGCCGCCTCGCCGATGTTCATAAGGTGACTCCTCAGGCGGCGGGCTTGAAGCGGCGCAGGCGCAGGGCATTGGTCAAGACGCTGACGCTGGACAGCGCCATGGCGCCGGCCGCCACCATGGGCGACAGCAGCAGGCCCCACAGGGGATACAGCAGGCCGGCCGCCATGGGGATCAGCACGACGTTGTAACCGAAGGCCCAGGCCAGGTTCTGCCGGATGTTGCCCAGCACCGCCCGGCTGAGCGCCAGGGCCGTGGGCACGGCCATCAGGTCACCGCGCATCAGCACCACGTCGGCGGCCTCGATGGCGATGTCGGTGCCGGCCCCCATGGCCAGGCCGACATCGGCGGTGGCCAGGGCGGGGGCGTCGTTCACGCCGTCACCAACGAAGGCCACGCGGCCGTGACGCGCCTGAAGCGCCTTGACCGCCGCGACCTTGCCCTCCGGCAGCACCTCGGCCACCACCTCCAGGTCAGATCCCAGGCTGCTGGCGACGGCCTTTGCGGTGCGGGCATTGTCGCCGGTGACCATCACCACCGCCAGGCCGGCAGCGCGCAACGCCGCCACGGCGGCGGCGGCATCCGGCTTCACCGGATCGGCCACCGCCAGGATGGCGGCCAGCTTGCCATCCACGGCGGCGTAGAGCGGGCTCTTGCCCTCCGTGGCCAGTCGGGCCGCGACCTCGGCGAAGGGGGCCACGCCGATGCCCAGGCGGGTCATGTACCGGTCGGCGCCCACGGCGACGTTACGGTCCTGCACCCGCCCCCGGGCGCCGAAGCCGGGCACGGCTTCGAAGTTCGCGACCTCGGCGACCGTAAGGCTGCGAACGCCGGCACCGGTCACGATGGCCTGGGCGATGGGGTGTTCGGACAGCACCTCCACCGCCGCGACCAAGGCCAGCACCTCCGCCTCGTCAAAGCCGTCGGCGGCATGAAAATCGGTCAGCGTCGGCCGGCCCAGGGTCAGGGTGCCGGTCTTGTCGAAGGCCACGGCACGCACATCACGCAGGCCCTGAAGCGCGTCGCCCTGGCGGAACAGGATGCCCAGTTCCGCCGCCTTGCCGGTGCCCACCATGATGGAGGTGGGCGTGGCCAGGCCCATGGCGCACGGACAGGCGATGATCAGCACGGCCACGGCGTTGACCACGGCATAGCCCAGCCCCGGGCCGAAGAAGTACCAGGCGGCGAAGGTCAGCAAGGCGGCGGCGATGACGGCCGGCACGAACCAGGCCGTCACCTGGTCCACCACCGCCTGGATGGGCAGCTTGGCGCCCTGGGCAGTTTCCACCATGCGCACGATCTGCGACAGCAGGGTGGCCGCCCCCACCTTCTCCGCCCGGAAGCGGAAGGAACCGGCGCCATTGACCGTGCCGCCGACGACAGCGGCACCGGCCCCCTTCTCCACCGGCAGCGGTTCGCCGGTGATCATGCTCTCATCCACAAAGGACGCGCCGTCCAGCACCGCGCCGTCCACCGGCACCCGCTCGCCCGGGCGGACCAGCACGACATCGCCCACCACCACCTCGGCGATGGGCAGTTCCACCGTCTGGCCACCGCGTTCCACCCGCGCGGTCTTGGCCTGCAGGGTCAGCAGGCGGCGGATGGCCTCGCTGGTGCGGCCCTTGGCCCGCGCCTCGAACAGGCGCCCCACCAGGATCAGGGTGATGATGACGGCCGCCGCCTCGAAATAGACATTGTCGGTGCCGGCCGGCAGCAGGCCCGGCAGGACGGTCGCGACGACGGAATAAAGGAAGGCGGCGCCAGAGCCCAACACCACCAGGGAATTCATGTCGGGCGTGCCGTTCACCAGGTTGGGCACACCCTTGGCAAAGAAGCGCCGGCCGGGCACGAACAGCACGAAGGCCGCCAACACCAGGCTGACCCAGCGCCAGGGCTGTTCGCCCAGGGTGGCCGCCAGCCAATGATGGACGCCGGGGACGAAGTGGCGCGCCATCTCCACCCCGAACAAGGGCGCCGTCGCCACGGCGGCGATGGTCACCGACCGGGCCAGGTCGCGGATTTCCTGGGCGCGGGCCTCACGCTCCCGGTCCGCCTGATCGGCGCCGTCCTCCTGGTTCAAGGGGCGCGTCTCATAACCGGCCCTTGTCACGGCGGCCGCCACGGCGGCCGCGTCGCTGCCATCCACCAGCGACACGGTCGCCCGTTCCGTCGCCAGGTTGACATTGGCCGCGACCACGCCCGGCTGGCGGCGCAACACCTTTTCCACCCGCGCCACGCAGGCCGCACAGGTCATGCCGGCCACGGCCAATTCCACCGCATGGGTGCCGGGCTCATACCCCGCCTTGGTGATGGCCGCCACCACTGCGGGCAATTGCGTCCGGTCGGCCAGGTCCACATGCGCGCGCTCGGTCGCCAGGTTGACCGTGGCGGCCGCCACGCCGGGCACGGCGGCGATCACCTTCTCCACCCGCCGGACGCAGCCGGCGCAGGTCATGCCCCCGACGGGAATGTCGATGCCGGTGGTGGCGGGGGCAAGGGCGGTGGCTTCGGACATGGGCGGTCTCCTGAACGGCACTGTCCAGCAACCATAGACCCTTCCATCATGGGAGGGTCAAGCGCTTGCTTGAGGCCAAGAAAAAGGGCGGGGTCGCAGGACCCCACCCTTCTTCACAAACCGAACCGGCCTCAGCGCGTCACGCGTTGAAGTCCAGGCCCCACTGGCTGTAGTTCTCGGCCTTTTCAGCCCAGTCCTCACGCACCTTCACGAACAGCATGACGTGCACGCGGCGGTCCAGGATTTCCTCCAGGTCCGTGCGGGCCGCGGCACCGACAGCCTTGATCTTGGCCCCGCCCTTGCCCAGGACGATGGCCTTCTGGTTGGGGCGCTGCACGTAGATCAGCTGGCTGATCTTCACCGAACCGTCGTCGAACTCCTCCCACGCCTCGGTCTCGACCGCGATGGCGTAGGGCAGTTCCTGGTGCAGTTGCAGGAACAGCTTTTCGCGCGTGATCTCGGCCGCCAGCAGGCGCATCGGCATGTCCGACAGCTGGTCGTCCGGGTACAGCCAGGGGCTTTCCGGCAGGCGGGCGGCCAGGCTGTCCATCAAGTCCTTCAGACCGTCGCCGGTCAGGGCGGAGATCATGAAGATATCGGTGAACACGCCCGTCTCGTTCAGGCTGGCGGCCAGGGCCAGCAGGCGCTCGTACGGGATCAGGTCGATCTTGTTCAGGATCAGGATGGCCTTGCGGTTCGACTGCTTCAGCCGTTCCACGATGCCGTTGGTGTCGTCATCCACCCGACGCGAGGCATCGACCAGCACCGCCAGCAAATCGGCCTCTTCCGCCCCGCTCCAGGCGGCGGCCACCATGGCCCGCTCCAGCCGCTTCTTGGGCGTGAAGATGCCGGGCAGGTCCACGAACAGGATCTGGGCGCGGTCATGCATGCCGATGCCCAGCACGCGTGAGCGGGTGGTCTGCACCTTGGGGCTGACGATGGAGACCTTGCTGCCCACCGCGGCGTTCAGCAGCGTGGACTTGCCGGCATTGGGGGCGCCAACCAATGCCACGAAGCCGCAACGCATGGGGGCCAGGTCGGGCCCCTCTTCGCCGTCGTCTTCCCCGTCCTCAAAATCGTCTTCAGCGTCGGCGAACGCCTCCTCCCCCGCCTCTTCCTCATGGGTGGGGGCGGCGCCGGCCACCGTGTCCTCATCGGGGGGAAGGCCGTCCTGGCCGTGATCCACTTCGCTCATTACCCTCATATCCTTGAAAAACGACGGGCAGGCATCACCAAGACACCTGCCCGCCGCACCATGGGCGGGTTCATGACACAGACGGCCGGACAACACCAGCGACGGCCCGGCATCCAAGGATTGCACAGTGGGAACCGGTGCAACACCGCCTTGGAAATTTAACACGGGGTGGTCAACCCGAAGGGCTAGGCTCCGCGCCATCGGCCTCGGCCGCGTCAATAGTAACAGGAGCCCGCCTCAATGTCCCTGCCGCATCGCCTCGCCCTCATCGCCCTGATGGCCCTTCCCCTGGCCCCGGCCACCGGCCTCGCCCGCGACCTGGATATCGAGGCGCACCGCGGCGGCCGCGCGCTGTGGCCGGAGAACACGCTGCAGTCCTTCGCCCACGCCCTGTCGCTGGGCGTGACCACGCTGGAACTGGACATGAACATCACCAAGGACGGTGAGGTCGTGATCTCGCATGAGCGGCACCTTAACCCGGACCTGGCCAAGGGGCCGGACGGAACTTACGTCACCGCCCCCACCCCGGCCTTCTTCGACCTGACCCTGGCGCAGATCAAGACCTACGACGTGGGCCAATTGCGGCCCGGCAGCACCTACGGCAGCCACTTCCCCGACCAGCGCCCCATCCCCGGCACCAAAATCCCCACCTTGAAAGAGGTGATCGAGCTGGTGAAGCGGTCCGGCAACAAGACCGTAAAGCTGAACATTGAGACCAAGATCGCCCCCGACCATCCCGAGGACAGCCCGGCGCCGGAAGTGTTCGTGGACAAGGTGCTGGCCGTGCTGAAGGCCGAGAAGTTCGAGGACCGGGTGATCATCCAGTCCTTCGACTGGCGCACCCTGCAGGTGGTGCAGCAGAAGGCGCCGGCCATCCTCACCTCCTACCTCACCGAGCAGGACCCGCGCGAGCCGTCGGTCAGCCTGACCGGCACCAGCGCCTGGACGGCCGGCTTCGACCCCGCCACCCACGGCGGCACCGTGCCCCAGGCCATCAAGGCCGCCGGCGGCAAGATCTGGTCGCCGCTTTACACCGACGTCGACGCCAAGCTAGTGGATGAGGCGCACGGCCTGGGCCTGACCGTCATTCCCTGGACGGTGAACAAGCCGGAGGACATCGCCCGCCTGATCGACATGGGCGTGGACGGCATCATCTCCGACCAGCCGGTGATCCTGCGTGAGACGGCGGCCACCAAGGGCATCGTCCTGCCCAAGGGCTACCCGGTCGATGCCGTGGCCAAGAAGCACTGACCCCCAATGGAAATGGCGGAGGCCTGCGTCCGGCGCGGGCCTCCCCAACGTCGCTTGCCCATCGGCGGGACCATCGCTAGTATCCCGCCCACATCAAGAGTTGGGGCGACGCCCAACGCCAACCTGCCGCTCCGGGCAAGGTGGCACCCCGCGAGGGGGATGGGGCCCGCCGGCAACAAAACGGACGAAGCCACTAGCGTCGCCCTCATGTGTAGGGAACGACGTAGAAGTGCCGATCACCATTCCGGATGACCTTCCCGCCCGCCGCATTCTGGAAGCGGAGGGTGTCGATGTGATGCGCGAGACCGACGCGGTGCGTCAGGACATCCGGCCGCTGCGCATCGGCCTGCTGAACCTCATGCCCAACAAGATCAGCACGGAGACGCAGCTGGCCCGCCTGCTGGGTGCCAACCCGTTGCAGATCGAGCTGACGCTGGTGCGCATCACCGACCACGTGGCGCGCAACACCCCGGCCGATCACCTGGAAGCCTTCTACCGTCCCTGGAGCGATGTCAGCGCCCAGCGTTTCGACGGCTTCATCGTCACCGGCGCGCCGGTCGAACGGCTGCCGTTCGAGGATGTGCGCTATTGGCCGGAACTGCGCACCATCTTCGACTGGACGCAGACCCACGTCCACCGCTGCCTCACCATCTGTTGGGCGGCGCAGGCGGCCCTGCATCATTTCCACGGCGTGCCCAAACATGCGCTGAATCAGAAGGCCTTCGGCGTCTTCCCCCACCGCAACCTGGCCCCGGCCTCGCCCTACCTGCGTGGATTCTCCGACGATTTCGACGTTCCCGTCTCGCGCTGGACGGAGATGCGAAGGGAGGACATCCCCACCGACGGCGGTTTGCGCATCCTGGCGGCCAGCGACGACACCGGCGTCTGCCTGGTCGGTGACCCGGACCACCGCGCGCTGCACATGTTCAACCACCTGGAATACGACACCAACACCCTGGGCGACGAATATCGCCGCGACGGTGGCGCCCAACTGCCCGCCAACTACTTCCCCGGCGGTGACCCCACCCGTACCCCGGGGAACCGGTGGCGCAGCCACGCGCACCTGCTGTTCGGCAACTGGATCAACGACATCTACCAGACCACGCCGTTCGACGCGCTGGCCATCGGCCGCTAGGAACTCAGAACCCCAAGACGGCGTTTTCCAGCGGCAACTGATGTCGGCGCGCCTGCGGTGGCGCGTCGGCGGTCCAGGCGCCACCGGCATCGATGGCCGCCGTGTCGGCCACGGTTCCTTCCAGGGTGAAGGCATCGAAGACGAAGGGCAGGCCATCCGCCGCCGCCGGATGGTCCAGGTCCGTCACTTGCAGGTGCAGGTGCGGCGCGTCCGACTGGCCGGAATTGCCCAGCCGGCCGAGCACCTGGCCCTTTCGCACCGCCTGCCCCGGCCGCACCGTCAGGCTGCCGGGGATCAGGTGGGCGCACATCACCGACACCGCACCTGCGCGCAGGATCACCATGTTGCCGGCGATGGTGTCCAACGTCGCCTTCTGCGCCGGCGGCTGCCCCGGAACGTTGTCGGGCAGGCCATCACGCACCACCGTCACCACACCGTCCGCCACCGCCAGCACCGGCTGGCCATATCCCGGCCAGGATTCGTTGCGTCCCTGCTCACCGGCGAACTCCCGCCCCTGACCATCCAGTTGCACGAAATCGATGGCATAACGCTCCGGCACGCGGACCTGACCGTCCACCACCATCAAGGTCGTGCGGTGGATGGAGGTGTTGGACAGGGCGTTGAAGGCCACCCAACCACCGCCCCTCAACGGGGCCGACAGTACCGTTGGCTCCCATGTGTTCACCGGAACGGCGACACCGGTGTTCAACGTGGTGTCGGGCAAGCCGGGCTTGAACGGGGCGATGGTCACGCCCAGGCGCAAGCCCGCCAATGCCTGCGGCGTAACGGCGGTGTCGGCCAGGCGCACGTCGAACAGCGCGACAGCGAAACTGTTGCCCTGAAGGGTGGCCGCCACCCCATCGCCTGAAGCGCGGCCCGGTCGCTGCAGCAAACCATCCAGGGCCGCCCCCTCGAAGCGGCCGAAGGCATCCGGCGACGAAGCCGTGCCCAGGTGCACGGTCGCCAAAGTCATCGGCAGGGCCGCGTAGTTGCCGATGACCGCCTCGAACACCAGATGCGCGCCATCGGTGGTGGGTACGACGCCGGCCGGGCTCAGGATGCGGATATCCAGGGGTGTGATCGAATGCGGAGCCGTTTGCGCCCCGGCAGCAACGGAAATCAGTGTCGCGAAGACAGCGGCAAGGACGCGTGCGGGGGAACGGCGGACCACGTCTGCTCCGGCATCAGGGGGATTCAACCGAAGATGCACGGTAATCGGGCGGTTTAACAGCCGCTTCCTTGACCCGCCGCCTTCTCACTATCGAAGGGATTGATAAATAACCGAATGACCACTGTTCAAAAGCATAGGAAACAATAAAAACAATTTTTAGCTAAACTGCGAACATGATGCGCACAGCAACACAAAAATACTTATTGAAAATTACATGGCCCTCGCCCATAGAGTTAACGGCACGTTTCAAAAGGGGTGCAACGCCATGGGATCCTTGACGCGCCCGCAGGGGATAGAAATGGTTGCCAATCAATGCCTTCTGACGGCCGGCGTTGGCGTTGCAATTAATAGCGTGAGCTATTTGGACGGGTCCGTTTCTATTGGGGACAGCTCCAGTCCCGGAACCGAACCCTTCTTCCTTGGCGCTTCCCCCAAAATCACGCTTGAGTTGGATTGCGACCGGACGGGATCGGCCGTGTCGGCGCAAAACTTCATCCGGATGTCCGGCGGCAACGCCAACAACATGTTCACCAACATCCATTCCGGGGACACGCCGCCGCCGGATTTCCCGGCCTTGCTCAATTTCTGTTTCGGCTACATGGTTTCGTTCATGGTGAACAACCGGCAGTCGTTCCTGTGCGAGCTGTATTTCGGGCAGGGGCATTTCGATACCAATTTTTCCAGCGTGAACAATTGGTGGATCGGCTCCCCCAGCATCGTGGGCAGCGGCAGCGCCGCCAATCTGGGCAACGTCATCCAGATCACTGGCAACGGCACAGACGGCTTCACGTTCAGTGTCTGAACCCGGCATGCCTGAACGGATGGGCGCCCTGCTCATCTGCCTTCAGTCCAGCCCGGTCTTGCCCGGCGCCCAATAGGCCTTGGCCTTGATGCGTGATGGCGCCACGCCGCCCGCCCTCAGGGCCCGGTTCGCCTGCTGGATCGATTGCGCCTTGCCGGTCAGCACAAAACGCGCGCCATGATCGGCAAAGCGCCACAGGGCGGCGGTCGCGGCCTCAAGATGACCATCGTCCGGCCGGCGCTCGACCAGCGCCGCACCGCCCAGCCCCACCGCATCCAGGACGGACTGGGCCTCGACTTTGTCCGACACCTCAAAGACGCTGTTGAGGCCGCCGCCCAGCGTGGCGCGTAGCGACACCGCGAGCGCGAAAGATGTCTCGTCCCCGAACAACGTCAACGGTGTTCCGAACCCGAACAGGGTCAACGGCGTCCCGAAGCCGACAAGATCCAGGGACCGGCGCGGCCCCATGAATTGACAGGCGGCACCCGCGCGCAAGCGGCTGGCCCAGCGGCTGCCCGGGCCGTCGCCGTGCGTGAAGATCAGCAGGTCGGTGGCGCCCCGGTCGTTGTCCCAGGAAATCGGCGTGTAGGTGCGGGCGCTGAGCCCCGTCCCCATCGCCACCTGGATCTTCTGCCCCTGTTCCCAGGCGGCATCGACCAGTTCCTCACCCTCCAGCCGAACCCGGCGAAAGTACGGGGACAAGCTCTCGACCGCGGCGACGCGGGCGGTACGCATCAACCAGCGCCTCAGGGTCTGCGCCACCCGGCCGGGCTGCGGTTCCAACTCACCAGCCCCAATCAAGGCATCCGGGCTTTCCATTTCCATCTTCCCCCAAGTGGATGTTCCACGCCGGGCAGGTAATGGATAGGCCCCGGCATCCGACTTAGGTAAGCATGGGACGGCTTGGCGTCATTGGCCAACTATGCCAAACAATTTCGAAAATCAGCCAACCGGTGGCTTTAATCCAGGCGCTGCAGCAGTTGCGCTGCCGCGGCCTTTTCCGCCGCGCGCTTGGAGGCGCCGGTGGCCATCTCGCTGCCCTTGCCCTGCACCGCCACGCGCACGGTGAACACCGGCTCATGGTCCAAGCCGGTGCGCGACACCTGCTCATACACCGGCAGCGGCAGGCCGCGGCCCAACGCCCATTCCTGCAGGGCGGTCTTGGGCTCGATCGGCGGCAGTTCGGCGGCGTCGATGCGCCCCGCCCAGTGGCTGCGGATGAAGGCGGCGGCCACGTCCAGGCCGCCATCCAGGTACAGGGCGCCGATCACCGCCTCGCAGGCATCCGCCAGGATGGGCGGGCTTGGTACGGCCGCCGGCATCCGCCTCACCCGGCGCCAGGCGCAGATAGCGGCCCAACTCCAAAGTCTCTGCCACACCGGCCAGGGCCTCGGCGCGCACCAGCGCCGTGTGGCGCTTGGCCAAGCCCCCTTCGTTCTCCTCCGGGAAACGCTCCAGCAGCCATTGGGCGATCACCAGGCCCAGCACCCGATCGCCCAGGAACTCCAGCCGCTCATAATGGCCGCCGGCGGGGCGCGGGCCCCGGCCGATGCCGGCCACGCTGGGATGGGTCACCGCCTCCAGCAGATAGCGGGCATCAGCGAAGGTATGGCCCAGCGCCAGGGCCAGGACGGCGATGTCCTCACCGCCGGTATCCAGTTGGGCGGAGGTGCCCATGGCCTTAATGCGCCTTGTTGAAGATCTCGCCGAAGCGGATGGCGGTCGGCCACTTCCAGATTTCCCAGAAGTGCACCCCCTCCTCCAGCGAGAAGAACTTGAACTGGGCCTTGCCCACCAGGTTCTCCAGCGGGACATAGCCGACGACGTTCAGCACCCGGCTGTCCTGGCTGTTGTCGCGGTTGTCGCCCATGCAGAAGATGTGGCCCTCGGGCACGGTGTAGACCGGCGTGTTGTCCAACCCGCCGTCGTCGCCCATGATCTCGATGATGGTGTGCTGCACGCCGTTGGGCAGGGTCTCGATGTAGCGCGGCACGGAGGTGGGATGGCCGAACGGCGTCTCCATGTTGTAGTCCTCGATGCGCTCGCGCTTCACCGCCTCACCATTGATGTGCAGGATGCCGTCGATCATCTGGACGCGGTCGCCGGGCAGGCCGATGACGCGCTTGATGTAATCCTGGCTGGTGTCGGTCGGCAGGCGGAAGACCACCACGTCGCCCCGCTCCGGCACGCTGCCAAAGACACGGCCATGGAACAGCGGCAGGCTCAGCGGCAGCGAGAAACGGCTGTAGCCGTAGCTGAACTTCGACACGAAGACATAGTCGCCGATGAGCAGGGTCGGGATCATGGAGCCCGAGGGGATGTTGAACGGCTCGAACGCCACCGTGCGCACACCCAGCGCGATGATCAGGGCGTAGATGACCGTCCGCACCACGTCGGCCCAGCTTTCCGCCTGCGGTTGGGTGGCCGCGCGGCCGACGCGATCATTCTGGCTCATGGGACGAAACAACCTCGTGAAACCGGCCCGTATGTGGGGCCGCATAAAGGGAAGTGGCACCGATCTAGCGGCCCCACCGGAATTTTCAAGCGATACCGTCCTGTGGAACCGTATCGGCCGGCACCGCCGTGATGATGACGAAGGCTTCCGCCAAGGGGGGTTCATCCGTCAAGGTCAGATGGATACGGGCCACCATGCCCGGCGGCGTCATGGCCTTCAACCTCTCCGCCGCCCCACCGGTGAGACATAATGTCGGTTGGCCGCTGGGCAAGTTGACCACGCCCATGTCGCGCCAGAAGACGCCGTCGCGAAAACCGGTGCCCAGGGCCTTGGAGCAGGCCTCCTTGGCGGCGTAACGCTTGGCATAGCTGGCGGCGCGGCCGTTGGACTTGGCGCGGCGCTCCGACTTCGCCTGTTCCACGTCGGTGAACACCCGGTCGATGAAGCGCTGGCCGAAACGGGCCAGCGTCTTTTCGATACGGGTGATGTCGATCAGGTCGTTGCCGATGCCCAGGATGACGTTGCCGGGTTGAAAGGCGCCGGGCGTCATCATCCCGCGCGCGCCTGGTCCATCAGCGTCCGCATTTGGCGGATGGCGGCCTCCAGCCCCACGAACACCGCCTCCCCCACCAGGAAGTGACCGATGTTCAGTTCGCGCACCTGGGGCAAAGCGGCAACCGGGATCACGTTGTCGAAACGCAGGCCGTGGCCGGCATGGCATTCCAGCCCGATCTCGCCGGCGTGCCGGGCGGCATCGGCCAGACGGCCCAGTTCAACCTCAAGCTCCACCGCATTCTCGGCATCGGCGTAGCGGCCGGTGTGCAGTTCCACCACCGGCGCGCCGATGCGCCGGGCGGCGTCCAACTGCGCCAGGTCCGGCGCGATGAACAGGGAGACGCGGATGCCGGCGTCGTTCAGCCGGCCAACGATGGGCGCCAGATGATCATAACCGCCGACCACGTCCAACCCGCCCTCGGTCGTGCGTTCCTGGCGGCGTTCCGGCACCAGGCAGGCGGCGTGCGGCCGATGGCGCAGGGCGATGGCCAGCATCTCTTCCGTCGCCGCCATCTCCAGGTTCAGCGGCAAGGAGATTTCCGACATCAGGCGGTCGATATCGCTGTCGCGAATGTGGCGGCGGTCTTCACGCAAGTGGGCGGTGATGCCGTCGGCACCGGCGTCGGCGGCCACGTGGGCTGCGCGCAGCACGTCGGGGTGGGCGCCGCCGCGGGCGTTACGGATGGTGGCGACGTGATCAATGTTGACGCCCAGGCGCAACCGGGCATCGAACGGGACCGGACTGACGGTCATCTTATTCTCCAGCCGGCTTGGGCTCATGCCCCAGCATCGGATGTTGGTGACTGACGGCGATACGGTGATGCTTGTAACGCGCGATCAGCGGCCGCAGCACCAGAAAAACCAGCGGCCAGGTCAAGCCGGCGGAGAGGAAACCGCCCACCGTCATGGGCGCCACCACCTGCCAGGCGCTGTGGCGCAGCATGTGCCAGGACAACTCCATGGGCCCATGGCCCGCCGGCTGCATGTGCAGCACGAAACAGCCCAGGCGGTATGTCGCCAGCCAGATGAAGGGCCACGTCACCGGATTGCCGAACAGCGTACCCAGCAGCGACGCGGCAATGGATCCGCGCAGCATCCAGGCCAGGGCGATGGACAGGGGGAAGTGCACGCCCATGAAGGGCGTCATCGCCATGGACACGCCGCTGGCGAACCCGGCGGAGATACCGTAGGGCGTGCCGGGCACCCGGCCGACCCGGTGCATCCAATAGCGGCCGACACGGCGCCACCCCATCCTGGGCAGCACCAGTTCCTTGACCACCTGGGCGAACGGCTTCTTTACGCGACGGCGAAACATAAACCAGCAGCCCCCGGCTTGGGTGTCAGCGCCCCAACAATCTTGCACTGTTTTAGACTTAGGCACGGCGGCGCGCCAGCGCTGTATCGCCTTTGGGCAGGTTCACCGAAATGGTCAGCCCGGACGGGCCCCCGATGAGAACCCGCGGTCATGGTCTCAGCGCCCCCGGGCGCGATCGACGGAATTAATCACCGGTGTGGCCCGCAAGGCCGCGATAATATTGGTCAGATGCTTCACGTCGTGCACGTCGATATCGATCAGCATCTCGAAGAAGTCGGTGGTGCGGTGGGTGATCTTCAGGTTGGTGATGTTGCCGCCGTTCTTGCCGATCACCGTGGACACGGTGCCCAGGCTGCCCGGCTCGTTCGCCACCACCACGGTGATGCGCCCCACCTTCTCGTCCTGGCCATCCGCCTCATTATCCCAGGAAACGTCGATCCACCGTTCCGGACTGTCGTGGAAGCTTTCCAGCGTCTCGCAGTCGATGGTGTGGATGGTCACACCCTTGCCGGTGGTGACAATGCCGACGATGCGGTCGCCCGGCAGCGGGTGACAGCAGCGGGCGTAGTGCACGGCCATGCCCGGGATCAGGCCCTTGATGGGCAGCGGGCTGTCCTTGCCCTTCGGCCGCGCCTTGCCGCGCGTCAGCTGCACCACCTTCTCGTCGGGGGTGATCTGCTGCTGCGCCTTGTGGCCGGGGAAGACGGCGTTGAACACGTCGCGGGCACCGGCCAAGCCGGCGCCGATGGCGGCGATCAGGTCATCGGCCGACGGGAACTGGAAGATCTTGAGGACGCCGTCCAGCGCCTTGTCGGAATAGTCGTACCCTTCCTGGCGGAAGATCTTCTGGATCATCGCCCGGCCCAGCTCGATATGCTGGGCACGCTGCTGGGTGCGGATATAGCGACGGATGCGCGCCCGCGCCTTGCCGGTGACGACGAAGTTTTCCCAGTCCGGCGATGGCGTCTGCGCCTTGCTGGTGACGACCTCCACCTGGTCGCCGTTCTGCAACTGGCTGCGCAGCGGCTGGATGCGGCCGTTGATCTTGGCGCCGACGCAGGTGTCGCCGATCTGGCTATGCACGGCGTAGGCAAAGTCCACGGGGGTGGCGCCGCGCGGCAAGGCGATCAGGTCGCCCTTGGGCGTGAAGCAGAACACCTGGTCCTGGAACAGCTCCAGCTTGGTGTGCTCCAGGAACTCTTCCGGCCGGACCGCGTGCTCCAGGATGTCCAGCAGTTCGCGCAGCCAGCGGTATTGGCGGCCTTCGGTCTTGGGCTGGCTGCCATCGGACTTGTAGGCCCAGTGGGCGGCCACGCCCAGTTCGGAGACCTCATGCATCTCGGCGGTGCGGATCTGCACCTCAATGCGCTGACGCTCCGGCCCGATCACCGTGGTGTGCAGCGAGCGGTAGCCGTTGGGCTTGGGCGTGGAGACGTAGTCCTTGAAGCGGCCCGGCACCACCGGATACCGCGCATGGATCACGCCCAGCGCCTGGTAGCACTGCTCAATGGACTCGACCGTGATGCGGAAGGCCATAACGTCGGACAACTGCTCGAACGTCACGTTCTTGCGCTGCATCTTGCGCCAGATGGAATAGGGCGCCTTGCGCCGGCCCGACACGGCGGCATTGGGCAGGCCGTTCTCGTGCAAGGTATCCACCAGTTCGTGGATGATGCGATCCACGCGGCCGGCCCCCTGCTCCTCCAGGTCCGTCAACCGCTTGGTGATGCTGTCGTAGGCGTCCGGGTTCAGTTCCTTGAACGACAGTTCCTCAAGCTGGTCCTTCCAGCGCTGGATGCCGATGCGCTCGGCCAGCGGCGCGTAGATTTCCAGCGTCTCGCGGGCGATGCGCCGGCGCTTCTCCGGCTTGGACAGGTAGTGCAGCGTCTGCATGTTGTGCAGGCGGTCGGCCAGCTTCACCAGCAGGACGCGGATGTCTTCCGACATCGCCAGCACCAGCTTGCGGAAATTCTCCGCCTGCTTGGACTGGTCGCTTTCCAGGTTTTGCAGTTCGATGCGCGACAGCTTGGTCACGCCGTCCACCAGGCGCGCGATCTCCGGCCCGAACAGGCGCTGCACCTCTTCCAAGGTGGTCAGCGTGTCCTCGACCGTGTCGTGCAGCAGGGCGGTGACGATGGAGGCGCTGTCCAGCTTCAGCTGGGTTAGCAGCCCCGCCACTTCCAGCGGGTGGGAAAAGTAGGGGTCGCCGGAAGCGCGCTTCTGCGACCCATGCGCCTTCATGGAGAAGACGTAGGCACGGTTGAGCTTGTCCTCGTCCGCGTTGGGATCGTAGGACCGGACCCGCTCAACCAGCTCATACTGGCGGATCATAGGGAACCTGCCTCGCGGGCCATGCGGCCGCGACAGAGCATCATGCCTTGGGAAAGAACAATGGGGACCTGGCGCTCAGACACGTCCAGCCCCATCACCGGCTCAGAGACCCTCGTCGTCGCCGAGGTCGTCACCCGCGACCGCGTCCTCGGCGGCATCGCCTTCGGCATCGGCGCCCAAATCGTCATCCTCGCCACCGGCCGCACCCTGGACGGCCCAGGCCTGCTCACCGGCCATCAGCTCGATGATCTCTTCCTCGGGCTCGTCCTGCTCCTGCACGCGCTGGTGGCCCTTGATCAGGGCGTTCTTGAGGCTGTCCAGCACCACCGTCTCGTCCGCGATCTCGCGCAACGCAACGACCGGGTTCTTGTCGTTGTCGCGATCGACCGACAGCGGCGCACCCGCCGCCACGTCCCGCGCGCGCTGGGCGGCCATCATGACCAGCTCGAAGCGGTTCGGAACCTTCAGGACGCAATCTTCAACGGTAACGCGGGCCATACCTTGCTCACTCCAAAAACGAAACGAACGCCGCGCAGGCGTCGCACACCATCTCATAGTTATAAGGGGCGGATTTCGCCGTTGCAAGGAAGGCGACGCCGCGACGCCCGCATAATTGCCCCGCCCCTCACATCCTTTCCGTCATCTGGCCCGGCGGCAGGGCGGCGATAAGCGCATCCACCGACAGGCCCGAGACGGGATGGCGCCAGCCCGGCACCAGGTCACGAAGGGGCAACAGGACGAAAGCCCGCTGGTGCATGCGCGGATGGGGCAGCACCGGGGCGGTTTCCCGCACATAGCCGCCATAAGCCACCAAATCCAGATCCAGGACACGGGCCTCGTTCACCTGCCGCCGCACCCGCCCGAACGCTTCCTCCACGGCATGCAGGCGGGCCAGCAGGGCCGGCGGGTCCAAGTCCGTCGCCACGCTCAGCACGCCGTTCACGTACCAGGGCTGGTCCGACAGGGGCACCGGCGCGCTGCGATACCAGGGGGAGAGCGCCGCCACGGACACCCCCTCCCCGGCCAGCGCAGCCACGGCCGCCTCCACCACCTCGCGCGGGCCGCCAATGCCGGGAACCGACAAATTTGAACCGACACCGACCAGAATCATCTCAACACCCGTGCAACGTCGCTATTCCACACCCTTCGAAGTCAGGCATGCGACATCAAGGAGGTAGGATAAATCCATCCGATCGGCCTAAACACAATTGCCGAAAATGAGAACGCATCCCCCGAAAGGCCAGGACTGACTTTAAAGGCGGTGATACGGACCATATCTTGCTTGAACCCGTTAACCTATTCACCCTATGTAAGTGTCTCTCAATGCCATCACGGCGATGGCGTCAAGAAATTTGCTACCCTGCGTAGCGTTTAAGATATTTTTTAAAGGAAACAGAAATGCTGCATTATCCCGAGGAAAGACTTGCCCTTTTCATTGATGGCGCAAATTTATTCGCCGCTGCTCGGGCCTTGAATTTCGACATAGATTACAAGAAGCTTCTTGGTTTTTGCGGCAAGAAAGGCCGCCTCATCCGCGCTTTCTATTACACCGCGCTGGTCGAGGATCAAGAGTATTCCCCCATTCGTCCACTGGTCGATTGGCTGGACTATAACGGCTATACCATGGTCACCAAGCCGACCAAGGAATACACCGACGCGTCCGGCCGCCGGAAGATCAAGGGCAACATGGATATCGAACTGGCCATCGATGTCATGGAGATGGCGCAGCACCTGGACCACATCATGCTGTTCTCCGGCGACGGTGACTTCCGCCGCCTGGTCGAGGCGGTACAGCGCAAGGGCGTGCGCGTCTCGGTGATCAGCACCGTGCGCTCCACCCCGCCCATGATCGCTGATGAATTGCGCCGCCAGGCCGACAACTTCATTGAGCTGATGGACCTGGCGCCCGACATCGCCCGCGCCCACGCGCCCCGCCCGGCGATGGACCACGCCCAGCATCTCGACACCACGCCGCTGGAATGATATCCGGCGCCCCACACGACACGTAACCGGGCGCCCTTTCCATGATGCAGACCCTGACGCCGCCGGGGCATGATTGTCCGCTTTGTCCCCGGCTGGTGGATTATCGCCTGCGCAATCGCGCGGCCTTTCCCGACAAGTTCAACGGCCCGGTGCCGTCCTTTGGTGGGCTGGACGCGCAATTGCTGGTGGTGGGCTTGGCCCCCGGCCTGCGCGGCGCCAACTTTACCGGCCGGCCCTTCACCGGCGATTGGGCCGGCGACCTTTTATACGCAACCCTGCTGAAGTTCGGCTTCGCCACCGGCCAATACCTGGAACGGCCGGACGACGGCCTGACCCTGGTGGGCGCCCGCATCACCAACGCCGTGCGCTGCGTGCCGCCGGAAAACAAGCCGACGCCGGAGGAATCCCACACCTGCCGCCCCTTCCTGGTGGCGGAGCTGGAGGCCATGCCCAAGCTGAAGGCCATCGTCGCCCTGGGCTCCGTCTCCCACACCAGCGTCATCCGCACCTTCGGCCTGCGCCAGGCGGCCTTCCCCTTCGGCCACGCCGCCCGGCACACGCTGGACGACGGCCTGACCTTGTTCGACAGCTACCACTGCTCCCGTTACAACACCAACACCGGCCGCCTGACCGACGCCATGTTCGAGGACGTGTTCCGCATGGTGCGGGAGGCGGTGGATGCGTAACCACCCGTAAACACCTGTCATCCGGGAAATATGGATCCCTATCCGTTCCTTGATAGCCGAATAAAATGGCGGTTCGTGCTCAAAGGGCTCGCCTGCTGGGGCGGGGCGTTCGTCGCTGAAACAATAGGCTTTCTATTATTCGGGAATACGAGGTCGGATATCGTCGCCTGCCTGGTGTTCGTACCCCCGCTCATACTTGTGTTCATGGGGGTCGGTAATTTCATGAAGGCCATCCTCAAGCCGTAGCCGGACCGGGCCTGAAAGATGTCAGGAACAGGAAAGGCCGGGACGCTTGCCCCGGCCTTGGCCTTTTCAATATCGCGCTTGCCGGCAATACCCGGCCTTACCCCTTCGCCCGCATCAGGCGCGCCTTGTCGCGCTGCCAGTCGCGTTCCTTCTCCGTCTCGCGCTTGTCGCCCTTCTTCTTGCCCTTGGCGACGCCGATCTCGACCTTGGCGTAGCCGCGGTCGCTGAAATAGATCGACAGCGGCACCAGCGTCACGCCATCGCGGCGGATGGCGGCGAACAGCTTGTCCATCTCCCGCCGGCGGACCAGCAGCTTGCGGGCGCGGCGGGGCTCATGTTGGAAGAACTGGCCGGCCTGCTGGTATTCCGGGAAGTGGGCGTTGATCAGGTACAACTCCCCATTCCGCTCACCGGCATAGGACTCGGCGATGCTGACCCGACCGGCGCGCAGGGCCTTCACCTCCGTGCCGGTCAGCATGATGCCCGCCTCGATCGTTTCGTTGATGAAAAAGTCGAAGCGGGCGCGCCGATTCTGGGCGGCGTATTTACGTTCGTCGGCGCGTGCCATCAGTGTTCCTTTAGCCCAGCAGTCCGGCATGGACCAGGGCGTCGCGGACCAATACCTGGGTGGCCGGCGTGGTTTCCACCAGGGGCAGGCGCAGTTCCGGACGGCACAGGCCCAGCAGGCTGGCGGCGTACTTCACCGGCGCCGGGCTGGTCTCCACGAACATGGCATGGTGCAGCGGCATCAGCAGGTCGCGGATGCGGGCCATCTCCACCATGTCGCCGCGCACCCAGGCGTTCTGCATTTCCGCGCACAGGCGGGGCGCCACGTTGGCGGTGACGGAGATGCAGCCCACCCCACCCTGTGCCAGGAAGGCGGTGGCGGTGGCGTCCTCACCCGACAACTGGATGAAGTCCGCCCCAACCTCCAGCCGTGTGCGCAACGGCCGCACCAAATCGGCGGTGGCGTCCTTCACCCCAACGATGTTAGGCAACGCGGCAAGGCGGGCCATGGTGGCGATCGACATGTCGATCACGCTGCGGCCGGGAATGTTATAGATGATGATGGGCAGGTCGGCCGCATCATGGATGGCTTTGAAATGCTGGTAGAGACCTTCTTGCGTCGGCTTGTTGTAGTAGGGCGTCACCACCAGGGCGGCGTCGGCGCCGACGGCCTTGGCATGCTTGGTCAGGCTGATAGCCTCGGCCGTGGAGTTGGAGCCGGTGCCGGCCACCACGGGGACGCGGCTGTCGGCCACCTCGACACACAGCTCGACCAGGCGGCGGTGCTCCTCATGGCTGAGGGTGGGCGACTCGCCGGTGGTGCCGCAGGGCACCAGGCCGTGCGTGCCCTCTTTGACCTGCCAGTCCACCAGGGCCTGAAAGGCGCGCTCGTCCACTTTGCCGTCGGTGAACGGCGTGATCAGGGCGACGAGGGAACCGGCGAGGACGGGGGTGGTCATTGCTGCAATCTCCGTGGGCATTCGACCCGAAAGGCGCGAACCTTAGCGGCACGACGCCAGGGTGACAAGCGACGAGAAATGGCCCCCTGGGCATCACTTAAACACGGTCTCGCGACCCTGCTGCTGCCGCTGTCGCTGATGTGCGCCGCCCCGGTGGCGCTGGCCCAATCCAGCGGCGACATCGCCACGTACCGCGCCGCCTTCAAGGCCGCCGACAAGGGCAAATGGGCCGACGCCCACCGCCTGGCCGACCACGGCCACGATGCGCTGGCGGACAAGGTCCTGACCTGGATGGACCTCAGCCGCAGCGACACCGACGCCAGCTTCGACCAGTTGGCCGCCTTCATCGACCAGAACCCGGATTGGCCCGGCCTGGCGGCCCTGCGCCGCAACGCCGAAATCCGCCTGCCCAACATCGGCGACACGCCGACGCGCGACTGGTTCGACAAGCATCCGCCGCTGACCACCGCCGGCTTCAACCGTTATGCCGACTCGTTGCTGAACCTGGGCGACAGCGAGAAGGCCATCGGCCTGATCCGCGACCGCTACATCAAGGGCAACTTCGGCGTGGTGGATGAGCGGGACTTCCGCAGCAAGTACGTGGCCCTCCTGCGCCCGGCCGACCATTGGGCCCGGCTGGACCGCCTGCTGTGGGACAATGACGAGGATGCGGCGCGGCGCATGCTGCCCATCGTCGATCCCGGCCACCAGGCCGTGGCGGCGGCCCGCCTGGCCATGGCCGACATGGACCCGGGCGTGGAGCGCCTGCTGCAACAGGTGCCCGCCCCCCTGATGAGCGAGCCCGGCATCACCTATGAGCGGCTGCGCTGGCGCCGGCGCAACAACATGGACGCCGCGGCCCTGGAGATCGTGGAGAATCCGCCCAAGGACCTGGGTCGGCCGGAAGCGTGGTGGACGGAGCGTCACATCCTGGCCCGGCGCCTGATGGATCAGGGCCAGATGCAGCGCGCCTACCGCCTGGCGGCCGCCCACGGCGTGACCGACGGCCTGGGCTTCATCCAGGCGGAGTTCATGGCCGGCTGGCTGTCGCTGCAGTTCCTGAACAAGCCGGACCAGGCGCTGGACCATTTCACCCGCCTGTATGAGGGGGTGTCGTCGCCGGTGGGCCAGTCGCGCGGCGCCTATTGGGCCGGTCGCGCCTGCGAGAAGCTGGGCAATCCGGAACGCGCGCGCCAATGGTATGAGCTGGGCGCCCGCTATGGCAGCACCTTCTACGGCATGATGGCGCAGGAGAAGCTGGGCCAGGCGGAGGCCATCCCCATCGCCCCCACGCCCTCGACCGAGGAACGCAGCCGGTTCGAGAAAAAGGAATTGGTGCGCGCCGCCCGCCTGCTGGACCGGGTGCTGACCGAGGATGACGACCGCGTAGATTTGTTCCTGCGCAAGCTGTCGTCCGACGCCAAGACGCCGGACGACTTCGTGCTGGTGGCCAAGGCCGCGCTGGAAATGCACCGCCGGGATCTGGGCGTGGGCATCAGCCGCCAGTCGTTGAGCCAGGGCATCGTGCTGGCCGACGCGGGCTATCCCATCCTGTCCACCCGCATGCCGCCGCAGCCGGAGACGGCGCTGATCCATGCCCTGATCCGCCAGGAAAGCAGCTTCAAGGTCGATGCCGCCAGTGGCGCCGGCGCCCTGGGCCTGATGCAGCTGATGCCGCCGACCGCCCAGCAACTGGCCCGGCGTGAGGGCATGAAGTACGCCGTCACCAAGCTGACCCACGACGCCGATTTCAACATCCGCCTGGGTAGCATCTATGTGCAGGACTTGCTGGACCGGTTCGGCGGATCCTACATCCTGGCCATCGCCGCCTATAACGCCGGTCCCGGCCGGGTGGCCAACTGGCTGCGCGATTATGGCGACCCCCGCATCGACGCCGTCGATCCGGTGGACTGGGTGGAGACCATCCCGATTTACGAGACGCGCAACTATGTGCAGCGGGTGCTGGAAAACCTGCACGTTTATCGCATCCGCACAGGCGCCAAGTCCCTGCCCATGACCACCGACCTGAAGCGGGGCACCGCCGGTTAGAGCAAGATGCGATCATCCGTGATCGCATCTTGCTCTATAAGCTGTTCATGATAGAGCGGAACGCGATCAGGTGATTCCACCTGATCGCGTTCCGCTCTAAATACCCGGCCGTCGTCCAGCCGGGGAAAGTTTCAATTGGCACAAACAGATGAAGTGTAGCC
Organism: Azospirillaceae bacterium; assembly: GCA_028283825.1. Lineage (NCBI taxonomy): Bacteria > Pseudomonadati > Pseudomonadota > Alphaproteobacteria > Rhodospirillales > Azospirillaceae > Azospirillaceae bacterium. The sequence goes on from JAPWJW010000003.1 coordinate 705,992, forward strand.
GCCGCGTGGAAGCGTGCGGCGGTGATAGGGCTTGGTCGGGCCGATTGTTGCAAATTGATCTCAATTTGCGCGAAAGGTTAGGTAAGCTACCGGGGTAGCGCCTGTTAACTTGAGATTAATGACAGAAGACATATCCTGCCCCTGTAGACAGCACCAAGTAGGAATGCCTTCGTGATGGCCTTTGCCCCCCTCGCCCATCAAATGCTTCCCGCGTCCCTGCAAAACGCGGCGACGGTGCACAACCGTCTGGTCGACGCCTTCATCCAGATGACCCGGGCGGAGTTGGCGCGCCAGCGCGACGACTATGCCCGCGACAGTCTTAATGAATTGCTGGACCTGCTGAAGAACCAGTTGGCCCTGGCACCAGACCTGCTGGAGCCATCCCTCGTTCGAATGGTGCCGGTGAACCAGCCCTAACCCTGGCCCAAGCCCCTCGTTTCCTTGTCGCCTCTCTGTCGCGACGGAACGGGACAACGCGAGTCGCCCGGGATCATTAGTTGGATTTCCAACTTTTCAACAAATGAGCCACCTGCCGCGCTGCCGTGGGCGCGTATCCGAGCCACCGGAAGAACCGGAACGATGAATACGATTGTACTCTCTCAGCTAAACGGCTCTAAAGGCGCGCACAATGCGCACAGGTCGAGTGGCCGCAAGCAATGCCAGTTGTCAGCGCCCAGACATGTCCATACTCTCGCCCCGATTCCGACTTCCTACCACAGTAGGTAATGTTATCGCTTCATCCGAAAACCCAGATGGCGCGTTGTTGACTTGGAGTAGTGCCCATGCCCCGTAGGACCAAGAATACGGTTGTTGCCGAACTCGAAGGCAAGATTGAGAACCACGTCGCCAGTCGCATTCGTTTGCGGCGCGGTCTTCTGGGGATGAGCCAGTCTGACCTTGCCCGCGCCTTGGGCATCACCTTCCAGCAAGTGCAGAAGTACGAACGCGGTTCCAACCGCGTCTCGGTGGGCAAGCTGTTCCGCTTGGCCGAAATCCTGGACGTGCCGCTGACCTTCTTCTTCGACGATGTGGAAACCGGCAGCGCCAACCGCCCAGCCCCCACCGCCTTCAGCATGCCGGATGAAGGCTCCCCCCTGCTGTCACGTCGCGACCTGGATCTGCTGCGCGCCTGGCGCAACGCCCCGCCGGACATCGCCGACTGCGTCGCCGGCCTGCTGCGCGCCGTGGCGCATGAGGATGACAGCGGCGAAGCTGCCGCCCGCCCGGCCGCCAATGCCGGCGCCGCTCCCTCCGAAGAGGACGCCGATGGCGACGAGGCCAAGCCCACCCGTCGCCGCCGTGGCGCCGTGTGGGATCCGGCCGACATGTATAAGGCCACCAAGCCCGGCCGCCGCGGCAAGGACGCGCCCACGCGTCCCTGAGGTGAAATGGCTTTGAACGACCACGGTCGCGGGAATGCTTTTCCCGCGACCGTTTCTTTTGGCGGAATCGTCCTGCGCTCAGGCGGCCGGTTGGCCTGAGGATTTCAGCGACCACAAATGGTGGCCGGGGTTCCTCTCCCACACCCGCGTCTCGAAATCCTTGTCCAGCTTGTCCATGTCGTTGATGAACTCCAGCCGCCCGCCGGCCGGGGAAAAGAAGAAGCGATAGAGGTTGGACCCAAGCAGGTGCCGGCCCATCACCCGGGACTCGTCCCAGCGCCGCTCAATCATATAGTTGCCGGCCTCCACCAGTTCATCGAAGTCGCGGACGTCCAACGCGAAGTGGTTGAAGCCCGCCGCATCCGGCCGGTGGCACAGGAAGAAGTTGTGGTGTTCCACATCCCCGGCGCACTGCATGAAGGTGCCGGTGTCCAGGATGCGATCCGTCGCCTTGAAACCCAGCCGGCTCAGGTAGAAATCCACCGCCGCATCATGCCCTTCCTTGGGAATGTTGTAGGCCAGGTGGGCGATGCGCAGCGGCCGGGGCCGCTTGTAGGGAATGACCGGATCGTTCCAGCGCGCCACGCTGTCCGCCGTGTTGTATGTTCGGGGCGGATGCTCCGGCAAGGTGGCGGGATTGGACAGGACGAAGCCGATGCCCAGCCCCGTCTCGTCCCGGCTGTGCACCACCCCGTCAGCATCGACGCTGACCGGCCGGTCGCGGGCCAGATCGTCGGCAATGCGGTCCAGCGCCGCCCGGCCGTCCACGCCCCAGCGCAGTTCCCGCAAGGTGGGCCCGGCCTCCAGTGCCGGCGGCAGGGCCGGATCGTCCATGGGGCGCAGGATCAGGGTCTGTCCCGCCGGTGTGCGCAACAGGGCGTCACGATCGCCCTGTTGCACCACCTCCAGCCCGGCATCGGCATGGAAACGGGCGCACGCGCCCACATCCGCCACGCCGAAGACCAATGTCTCGATACGTGTGATGGTCATAGGGTCGCCCTCCTTCAGAAATCGATGCCCCAGGCCCGGCTGGCGCCGTCGAGCAGCAGGTCGAACACGGCCTTCTGCCGGGCCCAGCCGGCGGCCGGATCCTGGCCCGCGACCGGGTAGAGGCCGTGGCGTGGACTGAGGGATAGGCGATCGGTGTCGACCACCGCCGCCGCCGCGTCGATGCGGGCCACCAACTCATCCGGGTCCGGCAAGTGGGTGGCCTGGCCGTCGATCAGGCCCAGCACCAGGTCCACATGCGCCGGCGCCAAGCCCAGGAAAGCGAAGTCGTCATCAGCGTCACGGCCGCAATCGAACAGGAAACGGTCCGCGGCCAGGCCGTGCAGCACCTTCTCCGCCGCCACGAAGTCCAACCCCTGCTGGAAGGGGGCGGCGGTCAGGTCCGCCACGTCATGAAGGCAGACGGCAACCTTGACGCCGGTGACATCCTCCACCCCGCGCAGGGCGGCGCGGTCCCGATCCAGCAGCCCTTCCAGGCGACGGTCGGGGTCCACGCCTTGGGCCAGCAGCGCCTGCCGCCCCGCCTGGTGGATCAGCGGGCCATAAGCGGCACCGTCCAGCTGGATGTAGCGGACACTGAGGTCCAGCAGGGCCGGCAGTATGCCGGGGGCGACAATGGCGCCGGGCTCGCCGCCCCGCCCCGCCTCACGCGGCACCCGGATCTTGGCCGCCAGGTCGGTATGGCCGGTCAGGAAACGCGCTTCAGCCACGACATCCGGCGCCGTGCCGGGGCGGCGGCGCAGTTCACCGTCCGTCACCACGCTGATCCAGCTGTCCCGCTGTTGCTTGAGGACGCCCACCACCGCCTCGTCCGCCAGATCGGCCAACTGGGCGCCCGGGTTCGTGGCCCAAGCTTGCGCCAGGCCAGGCGGGGGCAGCAGCGGACCGTGGTGATCCGCCGGAAAACGTTTTGAAATCGCCATGATGGTTTTCCCTGTCTTTTGTTCTGTCTTGCCGGCCGGCCGCCGGCCGGGGCCTCAGTCCACCGCTACCGACGTCTCCACATGCAATTTGCCGTGGTAGGTCAGTTCCACCATGTTGCCGTCGGGGTCGTGGATGTAGCAGAACTTGGAATCGTTCTGCGGCCTGAACACCGGCTTGGTATGGCGGATGTTCAGTTCCTTCAGATGGTCCAGGAATCCGTCCCAGTCCTGCACCTCGATGGCGAAGTGCAGGGGCTTCATCTTGCGGAACTCATCCTTGGGATAAGGGGTGAAATGCAGGTCGAAATTGCCCCGCGTCAGCAGCAGGATCTTGGTGTCGCTCTGCGGGTTCACCCACTTCATCCCGAAGACCCTGCCGTACCATTCCCGCGTCCGTTCGGGATCGGTCGTCGGGAAATTGATGTGGTGCAAGGAATGGGGTTTGTTGTTCACGGCCTGCGCCCTCCCACGTTTTCGCCACGGAAATTCAAGTCTGGCGCCGGGCTTGTCGCCCGGCACATCGGCTGTTCCGTAAACAGGAGAACGGGGGAATGGCCGCACCTACATTGAGGCACGTCAAATCGATATTGGGCCTATAGTGGCCGTTGGTGGTTTTCCATTTGATTACAGGCACATGGGCGCCCGCACTCAATCGTGAACCCTAGTGTCATCCTCTTGATCACAATCAAGCGCGCCCGGGTGGGGGAGGTTCAGAACCGCTTCGCCAGGAAATGACGCCGATTGCCGGCCGGATGGTCCTCCAGCGTGCCGAAGACGCTGAAGCCCAGCTTCTCGTAAAAGCCGCGCGCCTGGAAGCCGAAGGTATCCAGCCATAGGCCCAGGCAGCCGTGGCCGCGCGCCAAACGTTCCGCCTCCGCCATCAGCGCCGTGCCGAAATCATGGCCGCGCAGGGCCTCCGGCACCGACAGCAGTTCCACGAACAGCCAGTCATAGCTGATCTTTCCCCACAAGCCACCCACCGTCGCCCCGGCCTCATCCTTCAGCAGCAGCGCCACCACCCGAAAGCCGGACGCGCCGGCCTGCGCGTCGTTGTAGGCACGCAAGGGCGCCAGGATCGCCTCGCGATCCTCGGGCGTGGGATTTTCCGGTGCGGTGATGATCGGCGTCATGGTCACATACTCAATTTGATGGGCATGGCGGCCGGGGGCCCGCCTTTTTGCTTCATGGGATGTAACGCGGATTTCCGCCGATTGTCAGCCACCGGTGCCATCGCCCGGGCCGGTGGGTTCCCCCGCCCCGTCGATTGCCCGCCGCACGCGTTCATACAGCGAGGACCGGGCCAGGGCCGCATCCAGGCGGTCCAGCGTGGTGATCACGTCGGCGGCCTCCGCATCCAGTTCCACGGCCACGCGGTCCATGGCGGCCCACACCGGTTCCAGCCTGGCGTAGAGCGCCCGCCCCTGCGGTGACAGGTCGATGCGGCGGCTGCGCGCGTCGCGGGGGTCGTCCCGCGCTTCGATCAGGCCCGCGGCCTCCATCGACCGGCGCGTCTGGCTGACCGACGGCTGGCTGATGCCCAGCGCCCGGGCCAGTTCGCTGACCGAGGATGGCCCTTGGTCCACCAACTGCTCCATCACCCCCCACCAGCGCTGTTCGAACGCGACCCCGAACTCACCGTAGATACGGCGCGCGTCCTCATCGATGCGTTCGCTCAGCCGCCGCAGCCGCCCCCCCAGGGCCAGGGGCCCACGCCGGCGTGTTTGGTCCGTGATCATGGATGATCGTCCCCTTGCACATACATAGGCACCTAAGTATTATTTGCTTAGGCACCTAACTAATATCGGGCGCCGGGCGAGGCCACAAGCGCCGACCGCCGGCCAAGGAACGGGGAGAGCCATGAAACGAGCCTGCATCCTGATGATGGCGGTCGCGGCGGCGGTCTTCGCCGGCAGTCCGGCGTCGGCGGAAATGTCACCGGGACCGGAAAAGACATACAGCGTCGCCCAGGTTCGCGCCGACCTTGATGAACTGTATTTGCGGCTGCAGGCGGATGCCTTCGACCTGTACGCCTTCACGCCCAAGGCCGGGATGGACCGGCTGCACCAACAGATCGAAGCGGGCATCACACAGCCGTTGACGCGCCCGCAGGCGGAGACACGACTGCAACTGCTGGCCGCCGCCGCCCACCAGGGCCACACGCGGGTGGAGGGCGTGTACGCCGCTTGGGCCGCCTACCGCAAGGCGGGCGGCAAAGCCTTCCCCCTGTCGGTGCGTATCGTGGATGGGCAGGTCTACGTCGCCCGCAACCTCAGCACCGTGGACCGCCTGGCACCGGGGGACCGGATCCTGACCATCGACGGCGTGCCGGCCGCGACCTGGCTGGACCGCCTGCGCCGCCACATCTCGGCGGAAACCCCGGCGCTGGCCGACAGCATCCTGGAATACGATTTCCCGACATATCTGTGGGTGGCGGCCGGCGAACGCCCCGGCTTCACCGTCCGGATCGGCCGTTCCGGCGGGCATGAAGACACCATCACGCTGGCCGCGCGGACCAAGACGGACATGGACGCGGCCGACAGGACGCGACCGCCGGCCCTGGATCCAGCACAGCCCTTGCGCGACGCGCGTGTGCTGGCCAACGGCGTGGGATATCTGCGGCCCGGCCCGTTTTATAACGAGGCGGCACAGACCGGCGCCGACGAATGGGACGTGGCCGCCTTTCGCACCTTCATCGATGGCGCCTTCCGGGCCTTCAACGCCCAGGGCGTCACCCGGCTGATCATCGATCTCCGCGGCAATCCCGGCGGCGACAGCCTGTTCAGCAACGTCATGTTGTCCTGGTTCGCGACCAAGCCCTATCAGTTCTTTTCATCCTTCCAGGTGCGGGTCAGCACCGATGCCGTGGCCGCCAACCGGAACCGGATCGCGCAGGACACCGTGGCGGCAGGCGCCATTTCCCAGCGCTTCGCCGACCTGTACGCCACGGCGACGCCGGGCAATGTCGTCGCCTTCACCCTGCCCGACACCCAGCCAAACACGGCGGAACGCTTCACGGGCAAGGTCTACGCCTTGATCGACCGCCAGACCTATTCCAACGCGGTGGCAGTGGCGGCAACCATCCAGGATTACGGCTTCGGTACGATCCTGGGCGAGCCCACGGCCGACATGGGCACGGCCTATGGCGCCATGGAGCAGTTCACCCTGCCCGTCACCGGCATCACGGTCGGTTTCCCCAAGGCGCACATCATCCGCCCCAACGGCGACACCCGTGCCCGGGGCGTCGTGCCGGATATCGCCATCCCCTTTCCCATCGTGGAGACGCCGGATGATGTGGTACTGCAACGCGCGGCGGCGACCGCCGCCGCCGGAGATTGAGATCAACCCTTCTTCACGAACTCCGCCCGCAGTACCAGGCCCTTGATCGACTCATGCTTGCAGTCGATTTCCTGCGCGTCGCCGGTCAGGCGGATGGACTTGATGACCGTGCCACGCTTCAGCGTCTGGCCGCCGGCCCCCTTGACCTTCAGGTCCTTGATCAAGGTGACGCTATCGCCGTCGGCCAGCAGGTTGCCCACGGAATCGCGCACCTCGACCGTGCCGGCGGCGGCGGCATCAGCGGCCGCCTGGCTGGCCGGGATCCAGTCGCCGGTGGCTTCGTCATAGACAAATTCTTCATCAGCAGAACTGTTCATCGAAAACCCCAATCGTGGCACAACAGCCGTCGGCGCCCAGGACCACCGGCGGCCCGGGCGACGCTCAGCCGTCGCTGCATGGCAAGCCCGGACAGGATCGTCGGGCGCCGGGACCTTAAGCGAAGTGGGGGGCCGGGAACAATGCCCGCGACGAAAACGGGTTTCGCGGTGATGAACGTGGGTTGGCCGTCGGCGCCTGGCAACTGAGGTATTCTGCCTAGCCGGGAGCGTAGCGGCGCCAGATTCCGGGCTCACCTTCCGTAAATCCGAAGGATTCGAAGATTTTCTGGCACGGCGCGTTGGCTGCCGTTTTGGTAATCAGGCCGACGACCATGGACGTTTTCGCGGCAGCGCACATATCCATGAGGGTTGGCATGAACATCTTTTCCACATCGATGCCGAATACGCGGCATGACATGACAATCTGCTCTATCACTGGTCCACGACAAAGCGCCGCGCCGACGATGCCGTAGTCGGTGAACTTGTCCACGACACTCCAACAAATGAGCGCGCCCCCAGACGACAGGAAATCCGCCATTTCAGGCGGCGTCCATCGTTTTCCGGTCGTGTTGAACTGGTTCGTCTTGTTGATCAGTTCGAAGACCCGGGGATATTTGGGATCATCGACATTCGCGACGCGGGACAGGCGGACCTTGACTTTGAGGGACGCGATGAAATCAGCCCGATCCATCACCTTGCGGGCCGTTTCCCGTTCCACCTGCGCCGCCATCATATCAGAGCGGCGCGCGCTTTCATCGGTGATGAAAGGAACCTGTGTCTCCGCCGCGCACAGGAGGATGCGGCGCGTGAGGTAGGGTTCGTCGCCGATGCACCTGATATCAGGATAGGCGGTTTTCATCGCCGCGCGCTCGACAGGGTTATCGTCGACGAACAGGACATTCCTGGGCAGCAGATTGGCGGCGGCAAGCACGTCGGCCATATTGTCCGGCTTGGGCTTCCAGTTGATGAACCTGATGGGGAAGTCCTCCAGGCTCAACTGGTCCCGCCACACGGGATGCCAGAGCGCACGTATGTTGCCTTCGTCGTTCTTGCTGACGATGGCGGTGATGATGCCGCGCTTCTTCAGTATATGAACGGCTTCCGCCACCCCCCTCGGCCACCCCACGGGGGCCCGTTCCAGCGCTTCCACATCATCCATGCGCTCGGCAAGCACACCCCGCCACAGCGTATCATCAAGGTCGAAGACGACCATTTTGATGGCATCTGCGGATCGGGCGCAGCGATACATCGCCAGGATTTCGTTCCACGCCGCCTCATAGAACTCGAACAATCGCGGTGAAAATAATTCATCCACTGAAGTCGGTGTCACGATCCTGGATTTATCAAACTCATAATCACCGTTACCGATGGCCCCCATATTGTTCTGATCATACAAAATATCGTCTTGGAAATATCTCTTCCCAAGGGTAGATGTCAGCTCATCAAAATCAAATATGTTTGCATTTTTATATCCAAAAACAAGATTTTCGAGCTCTCTATTCAGAATATCGATGACATAAGACGTATTTCTAACATCGTATTTTTTTAATAATCTTCCATTGTAATTGTGTTGGGGCCTCTGAAAATTCCAAACAACAGTATATATTCCATGAAGCTCATTATATTTCATGGACAACTGCAGAAACATGGCGAGCCGGCTTTTTGCCTCTTCCAGCACCGCTTGGTGTGCTTCGATATCATGGAACGGTATCTTGGCAAATTCGCCATGTCGCATGATCAGAGACAGAGGGATTTGCACCATCTGCAAATCATACTCACCTATCGGTGACGGCAACTTATCGGGAAGTTCAGACGCGTTATTGAATAAAACATGATCAACGGCGCATCCGTTATCAACTTTTGGGAAAACACTCAATACACCCTGGTTAATTAAACATGTTCCAACCGCAATCGCGCGCCGGGGAATATGGTCATTAACAATCAGGTCGGACGGGGCACGATAGGTGGATGCTGGTATCATAGGCCACTCCGTCAACAGGCGTGATCGCGCCGAACAACACGTCAACGTGTCGCGATATCGCTGACAAACATGCGATATTCTCCGAATGTGGATTTTAAAATCAACCGCAGACCATGAGTGCAGCGAATAAAAAATCAGCCCATTATGGGGCACCGACAAGGGGTACGCTAGCACGCCTTCCTGCCGCTCCTGCCGTCAGGCCGGCTCTGGGCGGTGCCGGAGGACGGGAGAGGCGCAGCAGCCGCCAATTTCGATCAGGACGGCGTCCTGGTCCCGGAATTTGCCATTCAGATCGTCGGCTTTAGACATGGCACCGGGAGCGCCGAACGGCGTCGCAGCCCATCATCCGGTGCGGATTGAGGCGGTCAATGGCGATTGGAACCGGGTGCGCCACGGGCAGGAGACCTAAGGCTCCTGTGCCTTCGCGGCGATCAGCGATCATGTGGCGATTGGCTGAATGGCGGAGGGGATGGGATTCGAACCCACGGTACCAGTTTCCCGGTACGACGGTTTAGCAAACCGTTGCCTTCAGCCACTCGGCCACCCCTCCGTCCACCGACTGTCGTCGGCGGTTCGCGTATGTACTCGGGCGGCGGGGGGCTTGTCAACGATAACGGTGAGAGAAAATGAAAAGGGGGACCGATTGGCCCCCCTTCCCGTCGCCGCACCGGGGAAACGCCCCCGCGCGATGTCGTTTTTTCCTGTCGAACCAATAGGTCCGGCAGGTTTCCTAACACGTCAGCCCTTCAGCTTGACGGTCAGGATCTCATTCACCAGGGCAGGATTGGCCTTGCCCTGCGTGGCCTTCATGACCTGGCCGACGAAGAAGCCGAACAGCTTGTCCTTGCCACTGCGGAACTCCGCCACCTTGTCGGCGTTGGCCGCCATCACCGCGGCAATCGCCTGGTCGATGGCGCCCGTGTCCGTCACCTGGCGCAGGCCCTTCTCCTCCACGATCTGGGCGGCGGGCTTGCCCGTCTCCAGCATGTCAGCGAACACCTCCTTGGCGATGCGGCCGGAGATGGTGTTGTCGGCGATCAGGTCGATCAGGCCGCCCAGCGCCGCGGCGCTGATAGGCGAACTGTCGATGTCCGCCCCCGTCTTGTTCAGCGCACCCAGCAGATCGCCGATGACGAAGTTGGCGGCCTGCTTGGGGTCACGGCCCCGGGCCACCTCTTCATAGAAGTCGGCGCGCGAGCGTTCCGCCACCAGCACGCCGGCGTCATAGACCGGCAGCTTGTAGTCGGCCATGAAGCGGGCCTTCTTGTCGTCGGGCAGTTCCGGCAGGGTGCGCTTGATGTCCTCGACCCAGGCGGCGTCCAGTTCCAACGGCAGCAGGTCCGGATCGGGGAAGTAGCGATAGTCGTGCGCCTCCTCCTTGGAGCGCATGGCCCGCGTCTCGCCCTTGTTCTGGTCCCACAGGCGGGTTTCCTGAACGACGGTGCCGCCATCCTCGATCAGGGTCACCTGGCGGTGGGCCTCATACTCGATGGCCTGCTGGACATAGCGGATGGAGTTGACGTTCTTCGTCTCCGTCCGGGTGCCGTACTTGTCGCCTGGCTTGCGTACCGACACGTTGATGTCGCAGCGCATGGAGCCTTCTTCCATGTTGCCGTCGCAGGTGCCGAGATAGCGCAGGATGGTGCGCAGCTTGCGCAGGTAGGCCGCGGCCTCTTCCGGGGTGCGCATGTCGGGCTCCGACACGATTTCCATCAGGGCCACGCCCGACCGGTTCAGGTCGATGTAGGTCTTGGTCGGGTTCTGGTCGTGCAGGCTCTTGCCCGCATCCATTTCCAGATGCAGGCGGGTGATGCCGACCTCGCGGGTGGCGCCATCCGCCAGGTCCAGCACGATGGTGCCGTAGCCGACGATGGGCTGCAGGAACTGGCTGATCTGATAGCCCGAGGGCAGATCGGCATAGAAGTAGTTCTTGCGGTCGAACACCGAGCGCAGGTTGATCTGCGCCTTCAGGCCCAGGCCGGTGCGCACCGCCTGTTCCACGCAGACCTCGTTGATCACCGGCAGCATGCCGGGAAACCCTGCGTCAACGAAGCTGACTTGGCTGTTGGGCGCGGCGCCGAAGGCGGTCGCCGCCCCGCTGAACAGCTTGGCGTTTGAGACGACCTGGGCGTGAACCTCCAGCCCGATCACCACTTCCCATTCGCCCGTCTCGCCTGCAATCCGATAAGCCATCGTCTTCGCCATCAATTCCAATCATGGAGAGAAGGGTTTTCATGGCCGGAATCGCACCAAAACGCAACCGGCTTGGGCGGGAGGCTGTGCATCGGCCGATGACAATGGCGGATCAACAGGTTGATCACACAACGCGGAAATTTCACCTTAAGTCGAAATTTCCGCCGACAATTAAGCAACCATAAACCAAGGCGCCGCTACCTATGACCTGAAACCCGCCCAACCGCCCGCGCAGGGAAGCGCTCACACAGGGGGAGAAGCGCCATGTTCCATACGCTGACCATCGCCCGCAAACTTGGCCTGGCTGTTCTGCTGTTCCTGATTCCAGTGGCGTATGTGCTGTACGCCCTGATCGCGCAGCAGCAGATATCCATCGACTTCGCCGCCAAGGAAGTGGCCGGCAACGCCTACCTGCGTGGCCTGCAGGGGGTGCAGGCGAAGCTGGCGGCGGCGGAAACCGGTGGCCCGGCCGTGGACGCGGCGGCGACAACGGCGTCAATTCGCCAGTTGCAGGACAGCTGGGGCGGGGACATGGAAACCGCCCCCAAGGTGGATGCCCTGCTGGCAGCACTGGGCAAGCCCGGTGGCGCCGCGGCGCCGGAGGCACGCGCCGCATTGCGCGCCCTGATCGCGCAGATCGGCGACAAGTCCAACCTGATCCTGGATCCGGATCTGGACAGCTTCTACGTCATGGACATCGTGGTGGTGAAATTGCCCGACCTGCAGGACCAGGTGACGGGCCTGCGTACCGCCACGCACGCGGCCGGCGATAACAAGGGGGATTTGTACGTGGCCCTGGGTGGGGTCAAGTCCCTGCTGGCCGGCCTTGATGCCTCCGCCACGTCGGCCTACGGCGGCAATGCCGACGGCAGCCTGAAGACCACGTTGCCCACACCGGTGGCCACCGTGCAGAAAACGGCGGCGGCGGTCACCGCCGGCGCGGACAAAGGCAGCGTGGCTGACGCCGACGTGGCAGCGACCCTGAAGGCGCAGGACGCCCTGTATGCCACGGCCTCCACTGAACTGGACCGCCTGCTGGCCGCCCGCATCCACGGGTTCCGGGTGACGCAGATTCGCGTGCTGCTGATCACCCTGGTGCTGTTCGCCTTGGGCAGCACCGCCGTCTATTTCGTGGTCCGCCGCTTCGTCATCCGCCCCTTGGGCGACCTGACCCACGCCATGCAACGCCTGGCGGATGGCCAGTTGGAGACCGCCATCCATCACCTGGGCAGTGCGGACGAGGTGGGCGCCATGGCCCGGGCGTTGGCCATCTTCAAAGACAACGCCACGCGCAGCCGCCGGCGGGAGACGGACCAGGCGGCGGAGCAGGACCGCCGGCTGCGGCGCCAGCAGGCGCTGGAAACCCTGACCCAGGATTTCCAGACCGCCGTCAGCGCCGAACTGCGCAGCGTTGCCGCCGCCGCCACGGAACTGGAGGCCACGGCCGCCTCGCTGGCCAGCCACGCCGACAACACCGCCGCCCGGACGGAGGCCGCCGACGACAGCGCCGGCCGCGCCACCACCAACACCCAGACGGTGGCCGCCGCCACCGAACAGCTGGTCGCCAGCAGCAATGAGATCGGCGCCCAGGCGGAACAGACCGCCGCCACCACCCGCACCGCGGTGGAGGAGGCGGAGAAGGCCCGCAGCCTGATGGATGAACTAGCCAGCGTGGCCGACGGCGTGAACGAGGTGGTGCGTTTCATCCAGACCATCGCGGCGCAGACCAACCTGCTGGCGCTCAACGCCACCATTGAGGCGGCCCGCGCCGGCGAGGCCGGCAAGGGCTTCGCCGTCGTGGCGACCGAGGTGAAGGGCCTGGCCAACCAGACGGCGCAGGCGACGGAGGATATCCAGGCCCGCGTGAACGGGGTGAAGGTCGCCGCCGACAACGCCATCGAGATCATCAGCCGCATCGGCAGCACCATCAGCGTGGTCGATGGCAACTCCGGCGCCATCGCCGCCGCCGTGGCGGAGCAGAGTGCCGCCACCAGCGAGATCAGCCGCAACGTGGCCGAGGCCGCCGCGCGCACGTCGGAGGTCACCTCCTCCCTGGCGTTGGTGCGTGACAGCGCCGACTTCACCAAGGTGGCATCGACCCAGTTGCTGTCCGCCGCCGCGGAACTGTCGCAACAGTCGGAACACCTGCGCACGGATGTGGAGCACTTCCTGGCCGCCATGCAGACGGCCGAGGACCGCCGGCAGTTCGAACGCCACAAGCTGCTGTGCCCCGTGGGACTCTACGTCATGGGCATGAACGACGGCGAGCAGACGGGGCATCAGTTGGTCAACATCGGCCACGGCGGTTGCGCCGTGCACGGGCCGTCGGTGGCCGAGGCCGGCCGCGAGGTCGAGGTGGTGGTGCAGAACCGCCGCTTGCGGGGCCGCGTCATCAGCGTGGAACGGGACGAGACCCGCGTGCAGTTCCGCCTGAGCGAGGAAACCACCAACACGGTGGATGAGGTGCTGAGCCAGTACCGGGCGGCGTAGGGCCGGTTTGCCGCGGGACGGGGCGTGCCCCGTCCCTTCGCCCTTCATGTTTGAATGCCCCGTACGGAATGGCCCGACGATGAAGACCACCCATCACCAGCAGCGCATCAGCGGATACCTGAAACATCCCTTCGACCAGACGCACCTGCTGTCCCCGGAGCAGACCGCGATGGTCCGCATCCGTGGGCAAGATTTGTCCAAATTCGTCGAGATCAAGAGGACGGTGCCGTTCGAGAAAATCGGCCGCCTCGGCACCAGCCGCCTGCTGCGCACAATTGAGGACGAAAACCGGCAGGGATGGTTCCTGTTCGTGAACGAGTCGGTCAAGAGCGGCTGTTACCGGCTGGACTCCCTGGACGACATCAATTGGCTGTTCGACTTCGATTTCGACCACGCCGGCGTGCTGTCAATCAAATCGGGGTCGAAGGCCTTCGTCATCCTCATCGACTACGGCGACGAAGGCTATGGCCGCGAGGCGGACATCTCCGTCCGCATCAATCTGGAATCCGGTCTCAGCGATAAAGACAGGCTCGAAATATTCCGGGCGCTGACGGAACTTTGAGTTATGAAGGCCGGCCGCAGTCCACCACGGCCGGCCTGAAATCTTCTGCTGGTCCTCAAACCTGTTGGATGGCCGACAGCAGCCAGCGGCCACCATCCGCCCGCACGAAGGTCCAGAGTTCCTGCACCTCTTCCGGCCGGTGTTCGTCACCCCCGACGACACGGCCGCTGTTCTCCTCCACCGTCCAGTCGCGGGCGCGCCAGCGCAGCAGGGCGGTGCAATAGGTGCGGTCGTCCTCGTGCCAGCTTTCCACCACGTCGCCCTTCACCAGCTGGACGTCGGCCACCAGGTTGCGGATGCCGCGGCTCTGGTTCTCCGTCATTTCCTCGCCGTAGTAGGACAGCATCTCCGGCGTCAGGTGGCGGCGCAGCGCCGTCAGGTCGCCCCGGCTCCAGCTATCCATGATGCCTTGCAGGATCTGCTCGAACGCGTTCAGGTCCTGGCTCCCCATCTGCACGCCGATGGCGGGCACCGGCGGCGGGGGCGGCGGGACGGCCCCGCCATAGGGCGTGGCATCGTAGGGGGCGTTCAGGCCCTGCTGCGGCGGATACATCTCATAGGTCATGCCCTGCGGCATGGCCGGACGCGGGCCACCCAGGGCCATGCGCACCAGGCGCCAGATCATGTAGGCGATACCCAGCATGATCAGGATGCGCAGCAGGCCGCCGAACGCGCCGCCCGAACCGCTGCCGTAGTCACCGCCCATGCCATAGCCGTGGTGGCCGAACAGCGAGTTATACAGGCTGGCGCCCAGGAAGCCGCCCATCATGCCGCTGAGGAAGGGGTGGCGCTGGGTAAAGCTGGGCTGGAAGCCCGGCTGCGCGAACCCCGGCTGACCGAAGGTCGGGCGTGGCGCGGTGTAGGCCGGTGCCGCCGGTGCGGTGGCCGGCGGCGGCGTGATGCTGCGCTGGATGGGCTGGCCGGTCACCGACGGCGTGGCCGGCGTGGTGTAGGTCCGGCTGCCCCGGCTGCCGGAACTGGAACTGCGGCCGGGGCGGGCATCGGCCGCCAGGGGCGCCAAGGCCAGGGCCACCACCATGACGGCGGCGGCCGCACGCGTACCAAACCGAGCGAACATCTTTTTCTTCCCCTGAAAAACACGAACAAAAGACCCCGGCGTGCCGGGTTCTCCCCCTAATGTGGTCTTCCCTCGCATTTTTGCGAGGGCCATTGCCACCCCAATCCATCAGACCGCTTTGGTTCACCCTTGTTTGGGGCATCGCTTTTTGGCGTTCCCACCGTCTAGACTGGCCGCCAACCGGCCGGCGCCGCGGGGGTGGCGCCGGCCGGAAGACGCAACGGGTGAGAATTTGGGGGAGCCTTCTTGATGCCCGCACCACGATGGAAGCTGGCGGCCCTGCTGGCCGGCACGGCCCTGGTCCTGCTGACCACGCACATGGCCATCACCAGCAGCCCGGCCAGCGCCGGCGACAAGCCGGTCGACCAGGCCAAGCCCGATGACAAGGGCGGTGACAAGGCCGGCGGCGACCGCGACTGGACGCCCAAGCATTTCACCGTCGACCGCACCGGCACCTTCAACGGCAAGCGCGTGGATTACCAGGTGCTGGCCGGCGAAACCCACCTGGTGAACGATAAGGAGGAGGACGCGGCCACCGTCTTCTCCACGGCTTACGTGAAGAAGGGCGTGAAGGACCCGACCCAGCGCCCGCTGATCTTCCTGTTCAACGGCGGCCCCGGTTCGGCCAGCCTATGGCTGCACATGGGGGCCTGGGGGCCCAAGCGCGTGGATGTGCCCAGCGACGGCACCAGCGCCGGCAGCCCGCCCTATCCCCTGAAGGACAACCCGCAAAGCCTGCTGGACGTGGCCGACCTGGTGTTCATCGACCCCGTCGGCACCGGCTACAGCCGCCTGATGCCCAAGGGGGATGAGAAGGATTATTACGGCGTCAAGCAGGACGCCCATTCCATCGCCCAGTTCATCCGCCGCTGGCTGACCGACCACAAGCGCTGGAACAGCCCCCTGTTCGTCGGCGGCGAAAGCTACGGCGGCATGCGCATCGGCGCCCTGATGCCCGAGTTGCTGGACAATGGCGCGCCCGTCGGCCTGAACGGCCTGATCGTCATTTCTGGCGCGGTGGACTATGGCGCGTTCGAATTCAACCGGGGCAACGACATCCCCTACCCCGCCTTCCTGCCCAGCTATGCCGCCATCGCCTGGTACCACAAGAAGATCGCCGACACCTCCATGGGGTTCGACGCCTTCATGAACCAGGTGCGCAAGTTCGCGGTGGAGGAATATCCGGTGGCCCTGCTGAAGGGCAACCGCATGACCCCGGCGGAGCGCAAGGGCGTGATCGACAAGCTGGCGCGCTACACCGGCTTGTCGCCCGCCTACCTGGACCACACCAACCTGCGCATCCGCGAGGTGCGCTACGCCAAGGAACTGCTGCGCGACCAGGGGAAGGTGCTGGGCATCTACGACGGCCGCTACACCGGCCAGGATTATGATTCGGTGGGCGACCAGATTGAGAACGACCCGTCCAGCTATGGCGTGGGTGCCGCCTTCGCCACCACGCTGCAAAGCTATCTGCTGAACGATCTGAACATCAAGATGGACCGGGAGTACCGAACCAGCGGCGACGTCGCCAAGAACTGGGACTGGAAGACCTGGGGCGACGAAGGCGGCGGCTACGCCAACGTGGCGCCCTGGTACGGCGACGCCATGCGCGAGAACCCCAAGATGAAGGTGTTCATGGCCGGCGGCTGGTACGACCTGTCCGTGCCCTTCTTCTCCAACGAGAACGCCATGAACGCCAACGGCGTGCCCACCGACCGCGTGAGCTTCAATTACTACGAGGCCGGGCACATGATGTACCTGAACCGCTCGGCGCTGGATAAGCTGACCGAGGACGTCCGCCGCTTCGTCAAGACGGCGGCACCAGGGGCCGGTGAATAAGCGCCCCGTAAACCGGTGAATAGGGGCCGGGCAATGCGCCCGGCCCCTAAAATAGGATAAAGCCCCCGAGACCTTACAGGGTCCAGGTAAAGATGGTGTAGGTGCTGACGGCGGTAGGCTGGTTTGTCATGTTGTACTGGATGATGTACTGCTCCCCCTTCACCATGGCGGCATTTAACTGGAAGTCAAATGTCCCACTGCTGGGTGCACTGGGGCCGTCGGAGAAGAAGGGCCAGTAAGCTACAGAGTCGGATCCAGGAACCTGAACCTGCGTACCCCGGTAAATGACAGCACAGTCGACATTACGGATGGGGTCATTATTTTCTGGCGTCGAGTAATGCACGGTCACGTGCGTATCATTTCCTGATTGGAATTCCGCGATGATGATCAATCGCGACGTCTGGGCCCGAATAACCAGCCCATCCGACAATTGCACAGTCGCAGCGAGCGAAAAACTGGCCCCTTCATAGGCTTGGGCATAATACGCAACCGTATAATGCCCCTTGGTGAAGTCCACGCCATCGCCGAATAGCTCAAACGTCCCTGCGTTGTCAGAGGCTGTGGCCCGAGCAATGTACGTGCCAGTGACCGCGGGTCCCGCCCACACGCCGACATAAGTTTGGGAGTGGTCCGCCGGCGGCCTGACCGAACCCTTGATCGCATGGTAATTGCCAACGATCGCTGTCGGACTGGCAACGACATCGGACAAATAGGTGCTGGTTAGCGCGGCTGGCACCGCGTCATGAGATACAGGCATTGCCTTCCTCCCCAAGCGCCTCGGAACCACCAAAAGTAGCAGTTCACCGTGGCAATGCTTTATATCACGAAATAATTCCAAAAAACACACGCATAGATAGTACACTCATCCAAGACAATAATGCGGGTTCGCGTCCCTGACAGACAGGTCGCGTGACACTGCTGACACTCGCTGCCATCGGTGGATTGAACCGGCCGTCAAGTCGCCGCGGACAGTCCTGTGGCGAGACGTGCCATGCCATTCTGGATCGCTGGCGTCATATAAGGGAAACGAGGCGGGGATCGTCCGTCAAAACGCGACGCGGCGCACCGGCATGCGGAACCGTTCCACCGACAGTTCGACCTCTGGATGGGGGAAGGCCTGAAGGGCATTCACCAAGGCCCGGCCGGATAGCGGCCCCGTCGTCGCCTCCGAAATGGGAATGTCCCCTTCGCCGTCCGTGTTCGCCCCAGCTTGGGAATCCGCATGCCGGGCGGCGAGAATTTGAAGGGCCTTCGGTCGTGGGACGTCTTCCATCAACGCTCACCGCGTCTTATCGGCCGCCGTCATGGCGGCATCCGCGCTGGCGAAATGCCTGATCTTGGGCTCACACCCCCGGGTCGCGGGCGATGTCGAAAGCCAGGTGCCGTCGGGCCGCTGAACGGCCCAGGGGAAACGGTCATTCGGGAGGGCAAGCGCCACGATCATGCCGTCCAGCCTGACCCACGAGCCGTCGCTCTCTTCCACCCAATCCAGATCGTCCAGCAATTGTCCCATTATCCCTCCCCGCCGGCTTCATCCGGCGGTTGAGTGTTTAGTGCCAGTACCTTAGATGTCCAGGGTTTATTCCATGACTTGATGGATCTTTGGTGCAGACGCCGTAGATGGTCTGCACAGTTTTTCACGCCACTGCCGGCCTCGCGCGGGTGACGAAGGCGGCCAAGCCCAGGGCCGCGACCAACAGCACGGCCGCCAGCATATAGGGCGAGCCGGACGGCAGCATGGCCAGCGGCCCCACGCTGTCGGCCAGCACGCTGGTGAACAGCACCGGGCCGATCATGCCGGTGACGCCACGAATACTGACCAGGGTGCCTTGCAGCAGGCCTTGCTCGCTGGCCGACACCTGCGCCGACATGATGCCCTGTGCCGCCGGGCCCACCATGCCCCACAACGCCACCAGGGGGATGCCGCAGAAGAAAGCCGCCGCCGTGGGGGCGCCACCGAAGACGGCGAAACCCAGGGCGCCGAAGCCCAGGCCCAGCAACAGAGTGCGGCGGGCGCCGATGCGCTTGACCACGCGGCCCACCAGGCCGCCCTGCACCACCGTGCTGCACACGCCGACCACGGCCAGGGTGCAGCCGACCATTTCCGGCCCCCAGCCGTAGCGGTCGTTGACGTAGATGACGAAGGCGTTGTTCAGCGCCTCATGCGCCAGATAATAAAGCCAAAGGATGCCGCCCAGGCCCAGCAGGCCCGGGGCGGAGCGCAGCACGGCCAGGGCGCCCAAGGGATTGGCCCGCCGCCAGGAGAAGACGCCGCGCCGGTCAACCGGCAGCGATTCCGGCAGGACGAACAGACCGTAGCAGGCGTTGGCCAGGCTCAAGGCCCCGGCGATCCAGAACGGCAGGCGCGGGCTGATGCCGCCCAGCAAACCACCCACCGCCGGCCCGACTATGAAACCCAGGCCGAAGGCGGCCCCCAGCATGCCGAAGGCGCCCGCCCGCTTTTCCGCCGGCGTCACGTCGGCGATGTAGGCCGACGCGGTGGTGAAGCTGGCCGCCGTGATGCCGGCCACGATGCGCCCCACCACCAGCCAGCCCAGGCTGGGCGCCACCCCCATCATCAGGTAATCGAAGCCCAGGCCGAAGCAGGACAGCAGCAGCACCGGCCGCCGCCCGAACCGGTCCGATAGCGCGCCCATAAGGGGGGAGAACAGGAACTGCATGGCGGCGAACAGGGTGCTGAACAGGCCCACCATGTGGGCGGCGCGCGCGTTGTCGCCGTCCAGGAAGCCCTTCAGCAGGTCCGGCATCACCGGGATGCTGATGCCCAGCGCCAGCACGTCCAGCAGCGCGGTCACGAAAATGAAGGCCAGCGCGGCACGACGCGGAGGGGTGACAGTCATCTCACAGGCTCTACAGGAACGGCGGAAGGAGAAAGGCCCCTACCCTTAATCCTTTTGCGGGCGGGCGGGGAGTCCGGAAAGGCGGGTCCGGGCAAAGTGTCCATCCCTTGGCCACGCCCTCTGGGGCCACACCCCCTGGCTTCCCCCAGCGCGGCCTTATATGGTGCCCGCCACGACTTCAGGATTGCTTACAAGGGGAACAGCGTCATGCGTCAGGTCAGTTGCGTTCTGGATGCCCAGGCCCAATTGGGCGAATGCCCACGGTGGGACGCGACTGAGGGCGTGCTGTACTGGGTGGACATTCCGGCCAAGACGCTGCATCGCTTCGATCCCGTCACCGGCCATGATGCGTCGCGCGGCTTCAATCAGCCGGCGGCCTGCCTGGCCCGCCATGGGGACCATGGCTTCGCCCTGGGCATGAAGGATGGGTTCGCCCTGCTGTCCGACTTCGCGGCCGAGCCCACGCCCATCGGCGTCCAGGTGGAGGCGACGCGGCCCGACAACCGCTTCAACGACGGCCGCTGCGACCGCCTGGGCCGTTTCTGGTCCGGCACCCTGGACGGCACCAAGCAGCACCGGAACGGCGCCCTCTATCGCCTGGGCACCGATGGACAGGTGACCGAGGTGACAACCGGCTTCCTCACCAGCAACGGCATCGCCTTTTCCCCCGACGACCGCACGCTGTACCTGTCGGACACGCCCAACCACGTCATCCACGCTTATGATTTCGACCTGGCGTCGGGACATATCGCCAACCAGCGCCTCTTCCACCAGTTTCCCCACGGCCTGGGCCGGCCGGACGGCGCCTCGGTGGATGCGGAGGGCTGCTACTGGACGGCGCTGTACGACGGCGGCCGGGTGGTGCGCCTGTCGCCGGCCGGCGACATCCTGGAAGAGGTCGCCATCCCCGCCCGCCTGTGCACCATGATCGCCTTCGGCGGCCCGGACCTGAAGACCGCCTACGTCACCACCGCCCGGCAGAAGCTGGACGAGGCCGAACTGGCCGAACACCCGCAGTCCGGCGGCATCTTCAGCTTCCGCGTCGATGTGCCCGGCCTGCCGGAGCATGCGTTCGGGGGGTGAAGAAAATGGCGACGGCTCAAAATCGAGCGGCGAAATGGATGGGTGGTGGCTGCATCCTGCTTGGCTTGTTCTTGCTTGGCCCTTTTACCCTTGCGCTACTGGCCATGGGGCCAGTCACCTTCATACAATTCTTTTCAAGCATGCTTACCACCCCCAATATAACGGGTGTCAGCCGCGCTATCTTCATGGCGGCCTTGGGGCTCATTAACTTGATTCTGGGAATCGGCCTGACCATCCGAGAGATAAGACGCGCACGAGGAGCCTGAAACCCAAGTAGTTCAATCGTCCCCCGCCGCCGCCTCGGTGGCCGGGCGTATATGGTGGGGATGATGGCCGCTCATCTCCGCGCCGGCATCCTCCCGCAGGCGGATGAAGAACAGCAGCGACGCCAGGCCGATGGCCATGATCACCAGGAAGGCCACGGTGAAGTCCTGCGGGGCCAGGTGCTCCACCCCTCGCCAGGTCATCGAGGTGTGAAGCGCCAGGGCGCCGGTGGCCACGCCCATGCCCAGCGACACCTGCTGCACCATGGACGACAGGCTGGTGGCGCTGCTCATGCGATTGGCCGGCACATCGGCGAAGGCCAGCGTGTTCAGGCCGGTGAACTGGAGGGAGCGCAGGAAGCCGCCGACCAGCAGCACCGCCAGCACGATGGCGATGGGGGTATCCGGCCGGATCAGGCCGATAACGCCGGTCAGCAGGCCGGACACCACGCTGTTGACCACCAGCGCCTGGCGGAAACCGTAGCGGCGCAGGATGGGGCCGGCGGTCATCTTCATGACCAGGGCGCCGGCGGCGGTGGCGAAGGTCAGCAGGCCGGAAACGAAGGCCGTCATGCCGAACCCCACCTGCAGCATCAGCGGCAGCAGGAAGGGCACCGCCCCCATGCAGATGCGGAACAGCGAACCGCCCATGACGGAGATGCGGAAGGTGTCGGTCTTCAGCAGGCCCAGGTCGATCAGCGGGTGCGGGTGGCGCTGCGAATGGCGCACGGCCACGACGCCGATGGCGACGCCGACGGCCAGCAGAGCGGGCGCCACGCGCCAGTCCACACCATCGCGGCCAATGGATTCGAACCCCGCCATCAGGGCCGCCAGCGCCAGACCGGAGGTGACGAAACCCCAGCCGTCCAGCTTGGCCACGCCCTCTTCCCGATGGTCGGCGATGTAGCGCCACGACAGGTACAGGCCCAGCAGGCCGATGGGGATGTTGATGAAGAAAATCCAGCGCCACGACAGGTAGGTCGTCAGCAGGCCGCCGATGGGCGGGCCGATCAGCGGCCCCACCATGGCCGGCGTCGTCAGGTAGTTCATGGCGCGGACCAACTGGTCCTTGGGCACGGTGCGCAGCAGCACCAGCCGCCCCACCGGCACCATCATGGCGCCGCCGATGCCCTGCACCAGCCGGGCCAGCGCCAGCTCCGGCAGCGACTGGCTGAGCCCGCAGCAGATGGAGCCCAGGGTGAACAGCACGATAGCCGCGCGGAACACGCGGCTGGACCCGAAACGGTCGGCCACCCAGCCGCTGATGGGGATGAAGACCGCCAGGCTCAGGATATAGGCGGTGATGGCCAGGCTGAGATGCACGGGGCTGACGCCGAAACTCTCGCCCATGGCCGGCAGGGCCGTGGCCAGGACGGTGGCGTCCAGGTTCTCCATGAACAGGGCGCAGGATATGATGAGGGCGACCAGCATTGCCGACGCGGAGCCTTTCATCCGGCAAATGGGATGTGGGGAAAATCGCTACTTACCGTTCGAAATTTGGGCAAGTGGACACCGGTGACAAGTGTCGCGCGGGCATGGCTGACCGTCATGCATGACCCTACTGCAAGTTCGCGGTGCGGCTATAGGTTCCGCGCCGCCGCCTCCCCGCTCTCCATGGCCACCTCCTGCACAAAATCCAGGAACGCCCGTACCTTGGCGGGCGGCAGATGGCGGGAGGGGTGATAAGCGTAGAGGGGAAAGCGCTCCTCCGCCCAATCGGGCAGGACCTGGACCAAGGCGCCCGAGGCCAGCCAGGGTTCCAGCCCCAGTTCCAGGCTTTGGAACAGTCCCTGCCCCGCAGCACAGGCGGCCACCGCCACCGACGGGTCGTCCACCATCAGCCGGCCGGCGACGGCCACCGTCACCGTTTCCCCGCCCCGGTGGAATTCCCACCCGAAGGGCCGGCCGGTCAGCGGGTTGCGGAACTGCAGCCCCTCATGTCCCACCAGATCCTGCGGGGTCGCGGGCACGCCCCGCCGCTCCAGATAGGCGGGCGCAGCGCAGGTCAGCACCCGCGTCTCCAGCAGCTTGCGCACGATCAGGGAGGCGCCCTCCGGCGGACCGAAGCGCACGGCCACATCCACGCCGGCCATCATCTCCTCCCGGTGGTTGCTGAGCGCCAGATCCACGCTCACCCGCGGGTAGCGCGCCATGAAGTCCGGCAAGCGCGGGCCCAGCACCATGCGGGCGAACCAAGGATCGACCGAGACGCGCAGACGCCCCGCCACCACCGACTGGGCGCCGGCGGCATCGGCCGCCGCGTCCTCCAGCCCGGCCAGCAACGGTGCCACCTGGTCATGAAAGCGCCGCCCCTCCTCCGTCAGGGTGACGGCGCGGGGGCCACGGTCGAACAGGCGCACACCCACCCTGGCCTCCAGCCGCGCCACCGCCCGGCTGACGCCGGATGGCGTCAGGCCCATGGCCTCCCCCGCCCGGGCGAAATTACCGGCTTCGATCACGGCGGCCATGACGCCGATGCCGGTCAGCAGGCGCGCGTCGAAACCCATCCTCATCCCCATCATGACTGAACATCACAGTATAATTGACAAGCATGCGCCTGACTCAATGCCGGTGACGGCATACGACTCCCCCACCACCATCATGGGAGAGAGAGCATGCATGTCATCACAGGCATCACCGGCAAGGTCGGGGACGCGCTGGCCCACGCCCTTCTGGCAAGCGGCCACTCTGTGCGCGCCGTGGTGCGCGACGCCGCCAAGGGCGCGCCATGGGCGGCAAGGGGATACGATGTCGCCGTGGCCGCGATGGAGGATGCCGGGGCGCTGGGCCGGGCCTTCACCGATGCGGAGGCCGTCTTCATCCTGCTGCCGCCCAATTTCGATCCGGAACCGGGATATCCCGCCACCCGGCGGATGATCGAGGCCATCGCCGCCGCCCTATCGGCCACCCGGCCGGCCAAGGTTGTGTGCCTGTCCACCATCGGCGCCGATGCCGCAGAGGACAATCTGCTGAGCCAACTCACCCTGCTGGAACAGCACTTGGCGATGCTGGACCTGCCCGTCACCTTCCTGCGCGCCGCCTGGTTCATGGACAACGCCCTGTGGGACGTGCCGGCCGCGCGGGATGAGGGGATCTTACGCAGCTTCCTGCAACCGCTGGACCGGGCCATCCCCATGATGGCGGCCCGCGACGTTGGCCACGTGGCGGCAAGGCTGATGCGGCAGGAATGGACCGGCACGCGGGTGGTGGAACTGGCGGGGCCTGCCCCCGTTTCGCCCACCGACCTGGCCGCCGCCTTCGCCCGCGCCCTGGGCCGGCCGGTGCGGGCGGAATCGGTGCCGCGCGACACATGGGCGGCTTTGTTCCACGCCCAAGGCATGGCGAACCCGGGCCCCCGCATGCGTATGCTGGACGGCTTCAACGCGGGCTGGATCGCATTCACGGGCGGGCACCAGCGCCTGCGGGGCGACACCACCCTGGCGGACGTCATCATGGCGCTTGGCTTGGGCGCGCCATCCCCTTAGGAAGGAAGGCGTTTTCCACATTCCAAGAACGGGCAAGGTTCCTACCATGAAGCTGTATTACAAGTCCGGCGCGTGCTCCCTGTCCCCGCACATCGTGGCGCTGGAGGCCGGCCTGGACATCGCCATCGAGGCGGTCAATCTCCAGACCAAGCTGACCGAGAGCGGCGCCAACTTCCTGGAAGCCAACCCCAAGGGCGCCGTTCCCGCCCTGGCGCTGGACGACGGTACCCTGCTGACCGAGGGTGCGGTGATCGTGCAGTACCTGGCCGACCAGGCGCCCGCCAGCGGCCTGCTGCCCACCGGCGGCACCGCCCGCTACAAGGTGCAGGAGTGGCTGAATTTCGTCGCCACCGAACTGCACAAGGGCTTCAGCCCCTTCTTCAACCCGGCCACGCCGGACGCCTACAAGGACGTGGCGCGCGCCAACCTGGTGCGCCGCTACACCTACCTGGAAAGCACCCTGGCCGACGGCCGCGCCTACCTGACGGGTGAGACCTTCACCGTGGCCGACGCCTATGCCTACGTCGTGCTGAGCTGGAACGCCGCCTCGGGCGTGGACCTGACGGCCTATCCCAAGCTGTCCGCCTTCTTCGCCCGCGTGGGCGCGCGGCCGAAGGTGCAGGCCGCCCGCAAGGCCGAAGGGCTGGCGGCGTAAGGATCCCTCACGCCTGAATGACGAAGGGCCGCCTCAACCGGGGCGGCCCTTTTGTTTTCAATCAATCGGCCAGTGTTTCGCCTCATAATCGACGAGCGCCAAGGCAAGCGCATCAAATTCACCGGCCACCGTCGTTCCTGGCGCCGGTTCATTGTCAAAGAAAGGCCGGATATCGGCCAACGCCTTTTCATAGTCCGCTTCGCTGCGCAAGGGGCGGAAGTTCATCATACGTCCTCCGCGTCAATTCAATCGCACTCAGGACTCCAGGGCCTGATTATCGCGCATCTGTTTCAGCATGTCGCGGCCGGCATCGTTCACGATCTGGCCGAACGCGCCATACATCATATCCAGGCTGGCGCGCGCGACGGGGCCGCCGGGATCGGTCTTTTCCGGCGGTATGTGGGGATACTCACCGCCGTCCACCTCCCCCGTCTCAGGATTGACCAGGGAGACCAAGTGGCGGGTTTCCACATAGCCGTGATCGGTCATGTCCTTCGTCTGCGCCAGCAGGTAGAGGGTGGGGCCGTTCAGACCGCCGCTGGGAAAGCTGGACAGGAAACGCTGCTTGTCCACCGCCGCCGTGCCACCGGCGCTCAACTTGCCGTACAGCGCATCGGCATCGGCCTTGTCCCCTTGGCCAGACGCGACCGCGGCCCGCACCTCCTCGGCACTCAGAACGCCGTCCTTATCGGCGTCACTGACATCGAATATCTGCGCCAACGCCCCTTGCCGGATGGGGGTGTCATCGCCGGTGGCAGGATGGTCGATACCAACGGATATGCCCCGGTCAACTACTGGAAAACTGACCATCGTTCCCGCGCCTCACTCTATGGGTGGGTGATGCGAGACAAACATGCAACCTTTAGGCCGCCCCCCAAGTCCTTGATATGAGGCGCGCTGGGCACCGGTGGCGCCCGGCAGGAAGGGCAGCGATGGCATTTCCTGCCGGGCGGCCCCTGCGCAAACTGCCCGGTCAACGCAGGGCGTAGCCACCGTCCGGGTACAGGATCGAACCGGTGGTGTAGCCGTTTTTCATCAGGAACAGCACGGTGTCGGCCACCTCATCCTCCGTCCCTGGCCGCTTGAGCAGCGACAGGTCACGGTATTGGGCAAAGGCGGCCTCGCGCACTTCCGCCGGGCGGCTGCCCCACAGATGGCCGTCGATGGTGCCGGGTGAGACGGTGTTGACGCGGATGGGGGCCAGTTCGATGGCCAGCGCGCGGCCCAGTCCCTCGATCGCGGCATTGCAGGCGGCGTAAGCCGATCCACCCTTCAGGGGGCGGGCACCGGCGGCACCGGCCATCAGGGTGATGGAACCCTCCGCCGAAAGCCGTGGCAGGGCGGCACGCACGGCGCGATACTGGCCCCAGAACTTGGACCGGAAGGGGCTTTCCGCCGCGTCGTCGTCCGGGTCGGTGACCGGCACCACGGTGTAGGTCGCCGCCGACACGAACAGATGATCCAGTGCCCCGACGTGACCGAAGAAATCCTCAATGGCGGCGCGGTCGCCGGTATCCACGGTGAACGCCCGCGCGCCACCCCCGAGTTCGGCCACCGCCTTGACCAGGCGATCGGGGTTACGGCCACCGATGACCACCTTCGCCCCCTCGGCAGCGGCCTTGCGGCCAACCGCCAAACCGATGCCGGAGCCGCCGCCGATCAGGACGATCGTCTTGTTTTCCAGTGACATGATGCCAGTCCACCTTGCTGCCGATGTCCAGGCCCATGCCTGGGCGGGGCACTATAGGAACGGCGCTGGCATCACCCAACCGAAACCATCACACCTCACGGAATGAACGCGCCCCCCACCCCGGCCCAGCCGGGCTCGCCCTCCGCCACCACAAGATCGTCATGTACGGCGATCACACCCGGCGCGTTCTCCGCGGCGACGCGCAAGGCCTGGGCCACGCGGGCGTCGTAGACGACGCCGGCCAGGGTGACGGCGCCGTCCTTCACCGCGACCTCGACCCGCGAGTCCGCCCACCAGCGCTTGTCCGACAGTTCGGCCAGCAGGCGATAGCGAATCTCGCTGTCCAGCAAGGGCGGGTCGTCCAGGGTTTGCGTCTCGCCATCCAGGGCCCGCAGCAGGGCACGCACGATGTCGGCACGGCTGATCACGCCGGCCAGGCGGCCGTGGGCCAGCACAGGCAGGCGCTTCACCACATGGCGGTCCATCAGGGCCACTGCGGTGGCGATATCGTCGTCGATGTCCACGGTGACGACGTCGCGGGTCATCACCTCGTCCACCCGGCGGCCATGGACCTTGCTGTAATGGTCGGCCTGGTCGCCGGGGGCGGTGAACAGGCGGCGCCACCAGCCGACCGGCCGTTCCGTCCCCGTCTCGGTCCGGCGCAACAGGTCGCCCTCGGTCAGGACGCCGACGACCACCTGGCCGCCCGCCTCATCCTCCACCACGGGCACGCCGCTGATGCGGTTGCGCACGATCAGGCGCAGGGCATCGACCAGGCGGTCGCCGGGATGCACGGTCAGGACGCCGGGCGTCATGATCTGGCGCACGGCGGTGGGATTGGCGGGATTGAAAGGTTCGATTTTCGGGGCGGGCGCGGTCATGGCGGCATCCTCCGGTTTGGGATGGCCGCCATCATCAACCTAAGCAAGAGGGGCGTCTTTGATGCCGATCAATCACCCATCCATCCAATCACTGTCCGAACCGAATTCGGCCGCGGCGAAGTCCAGGAAGCTGCGCAGCTTGGGCGTCATGCGCCGGTCGGGCGCGTAGAGGATGTGCATGGGCCGGCCGGGCACCGTATAGCCCGGCAGCAAGGCGCGCAATCGGCCAGCCGCCAGGTCGGCCCGCGCCACCTCAACCGGTTGCAAGCCCACGCCCAGCCCGGCCAGCACCGCCACCTGCAAGGCCTCGCCACTGTCGATGCACAGCCGGCCGGTGACGGGCACGGTCACGCGGCCGTCCGGCCCGTCAAACGGCCAACTGGCCCGCAGTGCCGTGTTGGGAAACAGCAGGCATTCGTGTCGGGCCAAATCCAGGGGGTGAATCAGGGGCGGATGAGCATCCAGGTACGATGGCGCGGCGCACAGCACCAGCCGATAGGGCGCCAGGGCCCGGGCCATCAGCCGGCTGTCCGCCAAGTCGCCGATGCGGAAGACCACGTCGTACCCTTCGTCGATCAGATCCACCCGCCGGTTGGCCAGCGTCAGGTCGACCGACACCTCCGGACAGGACCGCAGATAATCCGGCAGCCGGGCGGTCAGGGCGTGGATGCCGAAACTGACCGGGGCGTTGACGCGCAGGCGGCCACGTGGCGCGGCACGGCTTTCCGCCGCCAGGCTGTCCGCCGCCTCCACCTCCGCCAGGATGATCTTGGCGCGTTCATGATAGATGCGGCCGATGTCCGTCAGGCCCTGGCGGCGGGTGGTGCGGTTCAGCAGCCGCACGCCCAGATGCTGTTCCAGCGCCTGGACATGCTTACCCACCAGTTGCGACGACAGGCCGAGCGCGTCCGCCGCCGCGGAAAACGACCCAAGCTCCACCGCCTGGACGAAGATGCGCATGCTGGTCAGGCGATCCATTCCATCCAATTCATTTCTAATGAATGATCATTGCCACGATTTATCACATTTCGTTGGCAGACGTACAGTCGGGGCATCAACAGCCCAGACCAGAGATGATCAAATGACCAATCAAGAGATCGCCACCGCCGTCGCCCACATGCGGGCGGAATACCGCGCCATGATCCCGTCCGCCGGCATGCCCGATCCGGTGGCCGAGGTGCGCACCCTGGCCGTTCCCGCGCATGGCCCCATCCGTACCATCCCGGCCGTGCTCTACGTCCCCGCCACGGCCGAGGCCGGCGCACCCTTGCCGGTAATCCTGTTCATCCACGGCGGCGGCTTCTCGGCCGGGGACCTGGAAACGCATGAGGTGCTGGCTCGCGCCATCGCCAACAAGGCCCAGGCGCTGGTGCTGTATGTCGATTACCGCCTGGCGCCGGAACACCCCTTCCCCGCCGGCCTGGACGACGTCTACGCCACCCTGGAATGGCTGACCGCCCATGCGCCCGAGATCGGCGGCGACCCGGCCCGCATCGCGCTGGCCGGCGACAGCGCCGGCGCCACCCTGGCAGCGGCGACCACCCTGCTGGCCCGGGACCGGCACGGCCCCGCCATCGTCGCCCAATGGCTGATGTACCCCACCATCAGCAACAAGATGGACACCCCGTCCTGGGACGAATACGGCGACACCCATTTCCCGACGAAGGCGGCGAAGGGCGTCTTCATGGCCGCCTACATTCCGGAAGGCACCGATCCCTACGGCCCCCTGGTGGCGCCACTGTGGGCCGACAGCCACGCCAGCCTGCCGCCGGCCCTGGTGCAGACGGGAGAGGTGGATCCCCTGCGCGATGAGAGCGTGGCCTATGCCCAGGCCCTGGCACGTGCCGGCGTGACGGCCGAGGCCATCGTCTACCCTGGCCAGATCCACGGCTTCATGCAGTTCTTCAAGAACCGGAAGGACAACCCGGCCGGCGAGGCGGCGGTGGACAGGGGCGTCGCGTTCCTGAAGGCCGCGTTCTCAGCCTAAGAAACGATGCGCGCACCCTGTGCTATACAATGCCAGGGTGCGCACCTGCACGGCTGCCTCAGGAGATCGTGCCCATGTACATCGCCGGCCTGGTCATTCCCGTGCCCGAGGACAAGATGGCGGCCTATCGGTCATGGGTCGAGAACGGCGCCGCCATCTTCAAGCGATACGGCTGCCTGGAAATCGTGGAGGCATGGGAGGACTTCGTGCCCGACGGCAAGCAAACGGATTTCCGTCGCGCCGTCGCCGCCAAGCCGGGGGAGAAGATCGTCTTCAGCTGGCAAATCTGGCCGGACAAGGCCAGCCTGGATGAAGCTGAGAACCGCATGCACGCCGACGGCATCCTGGATACGGCCGGCACGCCACCGTTCGACGCCCAACGCCTGATCCTGGGCTGCTTCACGCCCCTGTTCACGATGGGGCGAAGCTAAACAGACGCCGTCAGGCACCGGGAGCCCATGCCGCCTGGATCAGCAGGCGGTGCCGTCGTCCAGGATGGGGGCAACCAGGCTGTGCAGGGTCAGGGCGTCAGGGGCGGCACGCAGTGTCGCCGCCAGGGCCGGGTCGCGCAGCGCGCGGCTGATGCGGGCCAGCGCCTGCAAATGGGCGTTGCCGCAATGCATGGGCGTCAACAGGCCGAACACCAGGTCGACCGGGGCGCCGTCGATGGCCTCGAACTCCACCGGGCGGGCCAGACGCAGGAAGGCGCCGATGGGCCGGCTGATGGTGTGGAAACGCGCATGCGGAATGGCGATGCCGGCACCAACGCCGGTGGAGCCCAGGGCCTCTCGGGCGCGCAGGTCATCCAGCACGGCGCCCAAATCCAGGGCGCCGGTCGCCGCGATGCGCAGGGCGACTTCCTTGAGGACGCCGTCCTTGGTCAGGGGTGCCAGGCCCAAACCGACAGCGGACGGGGACAGGGCGGAGATCGGGGCCGACGTGCCTTCGGACGTGATCTGGGCCATGACGTCAGCGACCTGCGGGGCGGTGAAAGCCGGCCCGGTCGCAACGCTGAAGCGGTGCATGGAGACAACCATACTGGTGACCGATCGCCGTCAAATAAGCGATCCGGCGCCGTTTGGAAAGCCCCATCTGCGTCAGCATAACGCACCCGCAGCATGGGAATGGGCGCACACGCGGAATCGTTTCCGTGAAAAGCCCATGGAATCAGATGGATTCATCATTGACCACCAGGCGATAGCCGATGCCCGGTTCCGTCTGGATGATTCCCGGCGCGTTGGGATCGCTTTCGATCTTCTGGCGCAGCATGCGGATGTAGACCCGCAAATACTGCACCTCGTCTTCCTTGGCCGGCCCCCAGACTTCCTTCAGGATTTGCCGATGGGTCAGAATCTTGCCGGCATGCGCCGCCAGATAGCGCAGCAGATCGAATTCCGTGGGCGACAAATGCAACTTTTCATCGCCCCGACTCACGTGACGATTGACCAGGTCGATCTCCAGCCCGCCGGCGTTGACCACCGACCGGCCGCCCTGCTGCTGCACCGCGTGGCGCAAGGCCGCCCGGATTCGGGCCATCAGTTCGGCGGTGCCGAAGGGCTTGGTGACATAATCGTCCGCACCCAGGTCCAAGGCCGCCACCTTGTCATCCTCCTGGTCGCGGCTGGACAGGATGATGACGGGCGTGGGCCGTTCCGCCTTCAGGCGGCCCACCAGATCCAGGCCGTCGCCATCGGGCAGGCCCAGATCCAGCAGCACCAGGTCGACGCCGGGCAGGCGCGCCTGCACCAGCCCCTCCTGCGCCGTCGCGGCCTCCACCACCGTCCAGCCCTGGGGAGTCAGCACGGCGCGCAGCAGGCGGCGGATCGCCACCTCGTCCTCGATCACCAGGATGCGATGCGGTTTGCTCATAACTCTCTCTACTCCAGCATCCAGGCGTCGAGCGCGTCATCGGTGGGCAGGGTCAGCTCGAACACCGCACCCGTCCGGTCGGTGCGGTTGGTCGCCTTGATGGTGCCGCCCAGCGCCGTCATGAAGCCCCGGCAGATGGCCAAGCCCAGGCCGGTGCCGGCCTGGCGGTGGTCGCGCGCCTCCACCCGGTAGAACTTGTCGAAGATGCGTTCCAGGCTGTCGGGCGGAATGCCCACGCCTTCGTCCACCACCCGGATCAGGACATGGTTATGCCGTCGCGCCGCCGTCACCTGAATGCGGCCCTCGGGACCCGAATATTTGGCGGCGTTGTCCAACAGGTTGAACAGCACCTGTTCCAGCAGCAGGTAATCGGTGCGCACCAACGGCAAGTCCGGCGCCAGGTCCAAATCCAGCGGCCGCCCGGCCAGGATGGGGCGCGCGCGTTGCGTCGCGGTGTGCACCACGTCCACCAGGTCGGTGGGTTCACGCCGGATGTCCAGCCCGGCCTCCAGCCGCGTCATGTCCAGCAGGTTGCGCACGAAGCGGCCCATGCGTTCGGATTCGGTCAGCAGATCGGTGGTCAACTGCGCGCGCACGGCGGGCTCCAGCCCCGCCCCCTCGTTCTTCAGGGTGGTGGCGGTGCCGATGATGGCGGCCAACGGCGTGCGCAGATCATGGGACAGTGAGGTCAGCATGGCGGAGCGCAGGCGCTCCGTCTCCCCCTCCAGCCGGGCCTTGTCGATGTCCTGCACCAGCTTCACGCGCTCGATGGCCACGGCGGCCTGGTCCATGATGGCGTCCAGCAGGCGGCGCTGGTCCGGCGTCAGGATGGGGCCGGGGTCGTCGGTGTCCACCCCCACCACCGCCACCACGCCGCGTTCGGTGCGCACCGGCAGGAACAGGCGCTGGGTCCCCGGCAGGGTGGGCGCCCCCCTGCCCGCCGGCTTGGCGTTGTCATAGGCCCAGCGGGCGGCGGCCAAGTCCATCTCCCCCACCTGGTCCTCCGGCGGATAGCCCGCCTTGACCTCCAGCGCCGCGTGGTCGTCGGGCATCAGCAGCACGACCCGCACCTTCAGCAGCAGCGCCACCTGGTGGGTGGTGGCCCACAGCAGATCCTCCATCTCCCCGATCCCGGCCAGCTTGCGCGCGAAGGAGAACATCTGGGCGGTGATGCGGGCGCGGTTGGCGGCGATGGTGGCCTGTTCGCGCACCCGCGCCGTCAGGCGGCTGGTGAAGACGGCGACGATGGTGAAGAACACCAGCGCCACCACGTTGGACGGGTCGCGAATGGTGAAGGTGTACAGCGGCGGCAGGAAAAAGAAGTTGTAGGCGGCGACGCTGAGGAACGAGGCCAGCAAGGACGGGCCGTAGCCGTGCAGGATGGCGCTGGCCAGCACGGCGGCGATGTAGACCAGCGACAGGTTGCGCACGTCCATGGTGGTGCCAAGCAGGCGGCTGGCCACCGTCGCCAGCGCCACCAGCACCACCGCCACGCCGTAGGGGCGCAGGTTCAGGCCGCCGGCCTCGGGCTTGGTGTGGATGGTCTTGGGTGGTATCTCCTCCGCCTCCACCGCATCGCCGGCGATGACGTGGACGGAGATGGTGCCGGCCTTGCGCACCAGTTCATGGACGACGGAGCCGTGCACGATCTCGAACCAGCGCGACCGTTCCGACTTGCCGATGATGACATGGGTGAAGTTGTTGGCGCGGGCGTAGCCCAGCACGTCGGCGGCGATGGTGCGGCCGGGCACGGTGATGGCCTCACCGCCCAGCTGCTCCGCCAGGCGCAGGATGTCGGCGACGCGGTCGCGCGCCGCCTCCCCCATGCGCTGGGTGCGGGCGGTTTCCACGTACAGGGCGGTGAAGCGGGTCTTCAGCCGGTCGGCCAGGCGCTTGGCGTAGCGCACCAGGCCGCCGGCACTCCTGTCCTCCGACACGCAGACCAGCACGCGGTCGCCGGCGGCCCAAGGCCCCTGGATGGCGTGGCGCTGCATGTAGGACAGCATCTGGTCGTCCACCCGCTGGGCCGTGCGGCGCAGCGCCAGTTCGCGCAACGCCGTCAGGTTGCCGGGGGAGAAATAGTGCTTCAGCGCCCGCTGCGCCTGTTCGCGGATATAGACCTTGCCCTCGTTCAGGCGCTTGATCAGGTCCTGCGGCGGCAGGTCGATCACCTCGATCTCATCGGCGGTTTCCAGCACGCTGTCGGGCACCGTCTCGCGCACGCGGATGCGGGTGATCTGCGCCACCACGTCGTTCAGGCTTTCCACGTGCTGGATGTTCAGGGTGGTCAGCACGTCGATGCCGGCGGCCAGCAGTTCCTCCACATCGGAATAACGCTTGGCGTGGCGGCTGCCGGCGGCGTTGGTGTGCGCCAACTCATCCACCAGAGCCAGGCGGGGACGGCGGCGCAGCAGGGCGTCGATGTCCATCTCCTCCAGCGCGCGGCCCTTGTAGTCCAGGACACGGCGGGGCACGACCTCCAGCCCCGCCAGCATGGCCTCCGTCTCCCGCCGGCCATGGGTCTCCACCACACCCACCACCACGTCCACGCCTTCGGCCTTCAGTTGCCGGGCGGTTTCCAGCATCTGGTAGGTTTTGCCCACGCCGGGGGCGGCCCCCAGATAGATGCGCAGCTTGCCCCGGCGTTCCTGCATGGCCTGGCTCAACAGGGCGTCCGGCGACGGGCGATTGGAGTGGTCAGGATTGCTCAAGGGTGGTCTTTCAGAAACGGCAAGGGCCGCCGTCCGGGTCTGTTGGCGACAATAACGCCAACATCCCGGGAACGGCGAGCCCAATGCCTTTCAGCACAGAGAGTTAACTCAACGATGCGCCGCATCCAGGGCGCGGTTCAGCGCCAGGACGTTGACGTGCGGCTCGCCGATCAGGCCCAGCAAGCGGCCTTCGACCTGGGCGTCGACCGTGGCGCGCACCGCACCTTCCGTCATGCCGCGCGCCTTGGCGACGCGGGCCACCTGGTAATAGGCGGCGGCCGGACTGATGTCCGGGTCCAGCCCGCTGCCCGAGGCGGTCACCAGATCCACCGGCACCGGGTGATCC
Source organism: Azospirillaceae bacterium (assembly GCA_028283825.1). Lineage (NCBI taxonomy): Bacteria > Pseudomonadati > Pseudomonadota > Alphaproteobacteria > Rhodospirillales > Azospirillaceae > Azospirillaceae bacterium. Next base: position 740,932 of record JAPWJW010000003.1, read on the forward strand.
TTGGTGGCGCCATACTTCTCCACGTCCGCCGTCACGCGATCCACCAGGGCCTTGGAGGTGGGGCCCAGGTTGGAACCCATGGAGTTGGACGCGTTGTAGGGGGCGGCCACGGTCTTGGTGCTGTCGCTGGGGTCCACGTCGGTGGTGGCCGACGGGCGGCCCCAGAAGTACTTCTCCGACGTGAAGTTCTGCCCGATCAGGCGGGACCCCACCACCGTGCCGTCGGTGGTGGTGACCAGGCTGCCGGCCGCCTGTCTGGGGAACAGCACGCCGGCGATGCCGGTCATGCCCAGCGGGTAGGCCAGGCCGCACAGCACGGTGAAGAACAGGGCCAGGGTGATGGCCGGGCGGAATTGCTTCAACATTTCAGGATGCTCCTCAGGCCAGACCGATGGCGGTGATGCCCATGTCGATGACCTTGATGGCGATGAAGGGGATGACGATGCCGCCCAGGCCGTAGACCAGCATATTGCGCGACAGCAGGCTGGCGGCCGGCAGGGCGCGGTACCGCACGCCCTTCAGGGCCAGCGGGATCAGCGCGATGATGACCAGGGCGTTGAAGATGATGGCCGACAGAATGGCGGACTGCGGTGTGGCCAGGTGCATGATGTTCAGGGCGTTCAGGCTGGGATACAGCACCGCGAACATCGCCGGGATGATGGCGAAGTACTTGGCCACGTCGTTGGCGATGGAAAAGGTGGTGAGCGCGCCGCGGGTCATCAGCAACTGTTTGCCGATGCCCACGATCTCGATCAGCTTGGTGGGATCGCTGTCCAGATCCACCATGTTGCCGGCCTCGCGCGCGGCCTGCGTGCCGGTGTTCATGGCCACGCCCACGTCGGCCTGGGCCAATGCTGGCGCATCGTTGGTACCGTCGCCGCACATGGCGACCAGCCGCCCCTCCGCCTGTTCCTTGCGGATCAGGGCCAGCTTGTCCTCCGGCGTCGCCTGGGCCAGGAAGTCGTCCACCCCGGCCTCGGCCGCGATGGCGGCGGCGGTCAGCGGGTTGTCGCCGGTGATCATCACCGTGCGGATGCCCATGCGGCGCAGTTCGGCGAAGCGGTCGCGGATGCCGCCCTTGACGATGTCCTTCAGGTAGATGACGCCCAACACCCGGTCATTGCGCACCACCGCCAGCGGCGTGCCGCCGGCCTTGGAGATGCGCTCCGTGATCGCTTCCAGTTCCGGATGGCGCACCGGCTGGCTGCCGCGCAGGGCCGCCACGTGGCGCAGCACGGCGTCCACCGCCCCCTTGCGGATCTGCACGCCGCCGTCCAAATCGACACCGCTCATGCGGGTCTGCGCCGCGAAAGGGACGAAGCGGGCGTTCAAGGCGCCCATGTCCTTGCCGCGCAGGCCGTACTTCTCCTTCGCCAGCACGACGATGGACCGGCCCTCCGGCGTCTCGTCGCTCAAGGACGACAGTTGGGCGGCCTCCGCCAGTTCGCGGTCGGTCACGCCCGAGACGGGAATGAACTCGGCGGCATGACGGTTGCCCAGGGTGATGGTGCCGGTCTTGTCCAGCAGCAGGGTGTCGACGTCGCCCGCCGCCTCCACCGCGCGGCCGGACATGGCCAGCACGTTGAAGCGCACCAGGCGGTCCATGCCGGCGATGCCGATGGCGGACAACAGCGCGCCGATGGTGGTGGGGATCAGGGTGACGAACAGCGCCACCAGCACCACCACCGGCACGCCGCCGCCGGCGTAGGCCGCGAAGCCGGGGATGGAGACGACGGCCAGGATGAAGATCAGGCTCATCCCCACCAGCAGCAGGTTCAGCGCGATCTCGTTCGGCGTCTTCTGCCGTTCCGCGCCCTCGACCAGGGAGATCATGCGGTCTAGGAAGGTGGAGCCTTGGGCCGCCGTGATGCGCACCACGATGCGGTCGGACAGCACACGGGTACCGCCGGTGACGGCCGACCGGTCGCCGCCGCTCTCGCGGATCACCGGGGCGGATTCACCGGTGATGGCGGATTCGTCCACCGTGGCGATGCCGTCCACCACCTCGCCATCACTGGGGATGATATCACCGGCGTCGACCACGACATGGTCGCCCACCTTCAGGTCGGCGGCCCCCACTTTCTGAAAGGCCGCCGCCGGGATGGCGGCCCCTTTCGTGGCCAGTGGGCCGGTCAGGCGCTTGGCCACCGTCTCGGTGCGGGTCTTGCGCAGGCTGTCGGCCTGGGCCTTGCCCCGCCCCTCGGCCACCGCCTCGGCGAAGTTGGCGAACAGCACCGTGAACCACAGCCACAGCACGATCTGGAAGGAAAAGCCGGTGCCGGCCGCCCCCGACACCATGTCGCGGGCCAGCAGGACGGTGGTCAGCAGGGCCACCGCCGCCACCAGGAACATGACCGGGTTCCGCACCAGGGTGGCGGGGTTCAACTTCACAAAGCTGGCCTTGACGGCCGGGCCCAGGATGGCGGGGTCAAGCAGGGCGGACTTCGCCATGCGGCGGGTGGTCTCCACCGGCGCCGGACCGGGCTGGGGCGCTGCGGGGTGGACCATGGAAGGGGATGACATCTCATAATCTCCGAAGAACGGATGACGCCAAAACAAGGGGAGCGGCTCAGTAGGTCGTGCCGGCGGTGAGCTGCAGGTGCTCCACCACCGGGCCCAGCGAGACGGCGGGGAAGTAGGTCAGGCCACCCACGATCACGATCACGCCGACCAGCAGGCTGACGAACAGCAGGCCGGTGGTGGGGAAGGTGCCGGCCGACACGGGCACGGACTTCTTCGCCGCCAGGGCGCCGGCGATGGCGAGTGCCGGGATGATGATGAAGAAGCGGCCGATGAACATCGTCACGCCCAGGGTGGTGTTGTACCAAAGCGTGTTGGCGGACAGCCCGCCGAAGGCGCTGCCGTTGTTCGCGGCACCCGAGCTGTAGGCGTAGAAGATTTCCGAGAAGCCGTGCGGCCCGTTGTTGGCGATGCCGGCGGTGCCCAGGGGAATGGCCGACGCGATGGCGCCGAACACCAGGATGACCAGCGGCATGGCCAGAACGGCCAGCACGGTCATCTTCACCTCTTTCGCCTCAAGCTTCTTGCCGATGTATTCGGGCGTGCGGCCCACCATCAGGCCGGCCACGAACATGGCGATGATAGCCATCAGCAGGATGCCGTAGAGACCGGCGCCGACACCGCCGACGATGACCTCGCCCAGCAGCATGTTGACCATGGGCACCAGGCCGCCCAGGGGCGTGAAGCTGTCGTGCATGCCGTTGACGGCACCGCAGGAGGCGTCGGTGGTGATGGTGGCGAACAGGGCGGTGTTGGCGATGCCGAACCGCACCTCCTTGCCTTCCATGTTGCCGCCGGGGCTGAAGGCGCTGGCCGCCTGGTCGACCGGCAATCCCGCCAGCAGGGGGTTGCCCTGGGCCTCCGCCCAATAACAGACGCCGACACCGGCGATGAACAGCACGCCCATGGCGGCCAGGATGGCCCAGCCCTGGCGCTCATTCCCGACCATGCGGCCGAAAACGTTGGTCAGGCCGGCGCCGATCACGAAGATCGCCAGCATCTGCACCAGGTTGACCAGGGCGTTGGGGTTCTCGAACGGGTGGGCGGAGTTGGCGTTGAAGAAGCCGCCGCCGTTGGTGCCCAGCATCTTGATCGCCAATTGCGAGGCCACCGGCCCCTGCGCGATCACTTGCTTCACCCCCTCAAGCGTCGTCGCCTCGGTATAGGCGGCCAGGTTCTGCGGCACGCCCTGCCAGACGAAGAACAGCGTCATGACGATACACAGCGGCAGCAGGATGTAGAGGGTGGCACGGGTCAGATCGACCCAGAAGTTGCCGATGGTGCGCGCGCCGCGCCGGCTGAAGCCCCGCACCAGCGCCAGGGCCAGCACGATGCCGGTGGCCGCCGACATGAAGTTCTGCACCGTCAGGCCGGCCATCTGCACCAGATAGCCCATGGTGCCCTCGCCGCCGTAAGCCTGCCAGTTGGTGTTAGTGACGAAGCTGATGGCCGTGTTGAAGGACAGGTCCGGTGACACCGCCGCCTGGCCCTGGGGGTTGAAGGGCAGCAGGGCCTGCAAGCGCATCAGCGCGTACAGCACCAGGGCACCCATCAGGTTGAACAGCAGCATGGCGATGGCGTAGGTCAGCCAGTGCTGCTCCGCCTTCTCATCCACGCCGGCCAAGCGGTAGATCGCCCGTTCCAGCGGGCGGAAGAAGCGGCCGAGGACGGAATGCTCACCATTGAAGACACGGGTCATGAAGCCGCCCATCGGCCGCGTCAGAACCAGGATGATCGCCGCGAACAGGACGATCTGAAGGATACCGTTGAAGGTCACGAGAGTGGTCTCCGCACACACGAAGGCCGGCGCTCAGAAGCGCTCGGGCCGGATCAGGACGTAGACGAGGTAGAGGGTCAGGCCGATCGAGACGGCTCCGCCCAGGATCAGGTCGAACATGGCGGTCACAGCCTTTCGCAGGCGTAGGCGTAGGCCACGCCCAGGCCGAAAAGCCCCACCAGCAGGGCAAGCATGATGACGTCGAGCATGCGGAATTCCTCACGAACGAAGCCCGGAAGGCGCCCTCGAAAACGGGCCTTCCGGACAGGATGGGTCGAGGCTGAGGAAACCGCCGATGGCCATCAAAATTCGATGGCAAAGCCGGGGCGGAGAAATAAAAGGATTTTAATGGAGATTGCTTGTCCCGTCCTTGACAGGAACGGCCGTCCTCTTCCAATTGAGGCCCTTACCGCATTCATAATTCACGCTTTGGCGACCGGTGGCGCCTCTTCCCCCACGGCCTGGAACCATGAGCGACAGCCTCAAAACCGTTTATGCGCGGCTGGCCCCGGACACCCAGGCGCTGCTGCACGCGGCCGCCTTGCACAAGCATCCGGGACTGCCGCGATCCGCCCTGCACAGCGTGATGCGGGAAGCGGCGGGATGGAATGCGGCCACGGTTGATGGCCACCTTGACATATGCCGGGAACAGCGGCTGATCGAGGGGCGGGATGACCTGAGCCTTCCCCCGGACGTGGCCGCGGCGGTGCTGGAGACGCCGCCGCCCTTAGGGGCGAAAGCGACGGCCATCCGGGAAGCCGTCTACCGCCGCTTCATCAGCGCGGCCGAGGGCGAGGGAGACATAGCGCTGCCCCTGTTCACGGCCGATCCGGCGCATTGGAAAGCGGCCGGCGTCCTGCAACCGGCGGATGCCTACACGGTCGGCCTCGCCCTGCTGGACCTGGATCAATCCGCCGCCGCCCTCCCGTGGTTCCAGATCGCCGTTACGGATGCCGAACAGGGCGACGAACAGGGGCGGGTGGACCACCAGTATCGGGGCGCCAGCTTGCATGAAGCGGGCTGCTGCCACGTCCGGCAGGGGTTGGTGGAGCAGTCCATCCCCTGGTTCCGGCGTGCCGTCGCCGCCAAGGAGCAAGGCGACATTGACGGCCGGGTGAACAGGCACAGCCTGGGCGCCAGCCTGCATCACCTGGGATGCGCCCTTTCGCGCCAGCACCTCTACGACCAGGCCCTGCCCTGGCTTCGGCGCGCCGTCGACACCATCACGCCGGACGACGCCGGCGAAGAGTTGGATGAGGTGGATTACGAAATCCTGGGCGGCAGCTTGCATGAGACCGGCCACTGTCTTTCCCGCCTGGGTAAGGATGGGGAAGCCTTGCCCTGGTTCCAGCGCGCGGCCGAGGCCGGCGGGCGGGGCGATCCCCGAGGGCTGGTGGATCACGAAAGTTTGGCCCGCAGCCTGCATCAGGCAGGCCGCTGCCTGTACAATCAGGAACTATATGAACAGGCATTCCCCTGGTTCCAGCGCGCCGCCGAAGCGAGCGAGCGGGGCGATACCCAGGGGTTGGTGGACCACGAAAGTCTGGGCCGCAGCCTGGAGCACGCCGGCCATTGCCTATACCGCCAGGAACTGTACGAGCAGGCATTGCCCTGGTTCGAACGCGCGCTCAAGGCGGCCGAGCAGGGTGACGGCAACGGGCTGGCGGACCAGTACACCCTTTGCAACAGCCTGTTCCACGTCGGCGACTGCCTCGCCAGCCTGGGACGGCATGAGCGGGCCGTGCCCTTCCTCCAGCGCGCCATCACCGAATTGAAGCACAGCGACCTGGATGACCAGGAATACAAGGAAAACATCAATGTCGCCCTTAGGATCGGCGCTTTCAGTCTGCGCCATCTGGGCCGGAAGGCGGAGGCACGCGCCTGGGAAAAATGGGCCCACGCGCCGGCCCCTCCTAAAACCTCCGAACGGAACCGCATTGATTGAATGCCGCCATCAGGACGCACCATGATGGCGTCGGAACCTGAAAGGAAACCAGGCCGAATGCCCCTGACGACGGCGCCCTTGTTACTGATGGCCACACTCGCCACGGCCACAGTGTGCCTGACGGCGACCCACGCCCGCGCCAGGGAAGCGTCGGACCTGGCCAACCGGGCCATCCGCGCGCTGCATCCCCATTTCGATCCGGCCGGCGATCCGGCGCGCCTGGAACCGGACATGGCGCTGGTGGGCGCACCGGCCTTCAAGGCCTGGGCGCCGGCCGTCAGCCCCTTGCGGCCCGTCCCCATCCGGCAAAAGGGCGTGAAGCCGCCGAAAGGTCCCACCCTCTACCTGCTAGCCCTGGCGGAACGGGATGAGACCGACAGCACCGTGGACTTCCAGGTGGAGGTGGCGGTGTTCTCGGCCATCGACGGCCAACTGACGCTGATCAGCCGCGATACGCTGGATGACCTGGACCTGGTCACCGACCAGGGCGCCCATCTGGACGGCGCCACCCTGGATCTGGCCCCCTATCGCATCAGCGACGGGGAGACCGCCTTCGGCCTGCGCATCCAGTCCGGGTTTGACGCCGGCGTGAACGCGCGCCTGTCGGGGGAGACGCTGTACTTGCTGCGCCCGACGCCGGACAACACCCTGGTTCCGGTGTTCGACGCGCCGGTCGCCTATCAAGGCTTCGATGGCAAGGCGGCACCCCAGGGCGAGGTGGAGATGGAACCGGGCAAGACCAAGGGTTTCCACGACCTGACGCTGAAGGCCGGCAACCGCAGCACCCGTTATGTCTGGACCGGCGACGCCTATGAGATCGACGTCGGGCAGTAACATAAAGAAAGGGCCGGCGGTCGCCCCGCCGGCCCCAGTCTGGTCCGTGGTCAAGAAGTCCCGGTGCAGGGTCTCAAGGCGTGGCAGCGTCCGCCACCTGAACTTCCAGCGGGCACGGACGGTTGGCGGGACAGACGGCGCCGGTGGGGCGGATGCTGACCAAGGCGGTGCCGCTGCGGTCCAGGCCCAGGACGCGGGCCGCGGCGGCCGACAGGTCCAGCACCCTGCCCTTGACGAAGGGGCCGCGATCATTGACGCGGACCGTCACCACCCGGCCGAGGGCCGCCACCTCGATCACCGTGCCCAGCGGCAGGGTGCGGTGGGCGGCGGTCAGGCCCTCGGGATCGTAAGCCTCGCCACTGGCGGTGGGATGGCCGGCATGTTCGCGGCCGTACCAGCTGGCGCGGCCCATCTGGACCGCGCCGTCACCGCCAGCGAAAGCCGGCGCCGCGGCCAGCCCGGCGGCAAGCGCCAGGCCGGCCCAACCCCATCGATGCGCCCTCATGGGACCATCACCATCGTTGTTTCGAAGAATGCCGTTCAGCCGCCGAGCGGGATCAGCATGTCCAGGCCGAAGGTGGTCTGGCTGCGTCCGCCGTCGAACGGCCGGGCATCGCCCAGGGAGCGGTCGAGACGAACCTCCGGGCGCAACGCCAGACCGTCCGGCAGGTCCCAGCCCAGGCTGGCCGCAGGCTTCCACGTCAGGCCCACGGTCAGCGCGCCGTAGGTGGCGCCCTGCCCCGCCGACAACACCGGCACCTGCGTCGGCTCCCCCGCCTCCGCCAGCACATAGTCCTGGTTGCCCTGGAAGGCGGCGACGTAGAAGCCCTCGACGTCGCGGAACACCTCCGCGCGGGCCGTCAGCGACAGGCTGTCGTCGAACTTCCAGGTGGCGTACTGGGCGGCACCCATCGCCTCCGCCCTCACCAGGTCATCGCGGACATAGTTCAGTTCGGTGATCAGGGTCAGGGTCTCGCCGGCCTTGACCGTCAGCACCGCGTCGTTGATCCAGCGCGCCTCATGGTTGGCGTTGGTGAAGCCCAGCGGCGCCTTGGCGCTGGCATTCTCCGGCCCCACATGGGTCAGGGCCACCAGGGTGACGTCGCCGTCCGGCGTGGCGTAGCCGAAACCGAAGATGCCGGACCAGGCGTCGTTGTTGTCGCCATCATGCCCCAAACTGGTGTTCACGCCGCTGTCGACGCCGCCGTACAGGTCGACGCCACCGGACAGGTGCAGCGTGGCCAGCGCGCCGGTGTGCTTGAACGGCAGGCCGAAATTGAAGATGTAGCTGTGGCTGTAAAGCAGGTTTGACGACGCCAGGATGGTCTCAGCACCTAAGGGCGAAGCGTACTGCCCCACCTTCAAATCCAGGCTGCCGCCCGCCACCTGGGGAACGTGAAAGGCCACGTTGGCCTCCACGATATCCAGCTGCGTGCGCTCCCCGATGTCGCGATCCAGTTCGCCCAGAAAGTGGGTGTAACGCGCGTCGGTGCCATACATGCCCTGAAGCTTGAAGCCCCAGCCGAAATCGTCGCCGGTGCCCGCGTCCTTGGCGATGGTGCCGACCGCCTGGTTCAGCACCAGCTGGTCGGTGCGGTCGGTGAACAGATGGCCGTAGTTGGGCCCCTGGGCGGCATCGTGGTCAGCGACAGTGATGCCGGCCTCCACCAGGCCGCTGACGGTGATGCCGGCCGGCGTGTCGTCGGCGCGGGCGGCGTGGGCGCCCAGCAGCAGCGCGCAAGCGGCACCGGCCGTGGCCAGGCGAGCCCGGCGGGGAATGGTGGATAGGATGGAATGGGACATGGGAAGGCGTCTCTCAGGCTTCTGAAGGGCCGCACCCGAAGGGGCGCCGCACAGGGGCCAAGAGACGGCATCGCCGCCTTAAAGTTCGATGTGAAAGCCGGGCACCGAAAATCAAAAAGCCTTAATCCCGCGTCACTGCCCGCTATTGGCAAACCACCGCGCCCGTGAAACCATGGCCTCCAGCAAACCCGCCCTCGGCATGAAGGCGCGGGCTTATAATCGGGAGGAGACCCAGGCCATGACGATGTTGTGGGAAAAGTCCTATCCGCCGGGCGTCCGCTGGGACAGCCTGCCGCCCCTGCCCACGCTGGTGGAGGATCTGGCGCACGCGGTCGCCACCTGGCCCACCAACCCCTTCCTGATCTGCCTGGGCCAGACGGTCAACTTCGCCACCTTCGGCGCCCTGGTGGACCGCGCCGCCGCCAATCTGGCGCGGATGGGCGTGGGGCCGGGCGTGCATGTGGGCCTGCACCTGCCCAACACGCCGCATTTCGTCCTGGCCTTCTATGCCACCCTGCGCGCCGGCGGGGTGGTGGTGCCCTTGAGCCCGCTGGACGCGGAACGGGAACTGACCCACAAGCTGGCCAAGGCCGATGTCGGCCTGGTGATCAGCTTCGCCGGATTGGCCGACAAGCTGCCGGCCGGTGCTGCGGGCAAGGTGCGCGTGCTGGTGGCCGGCCCACACGACTTCGCCGGCCAGGGCTTGCCGGCCGAGGCGCTACCCCACGGCGCCCTGCCCTTCACCGCCCTGCTGGCGCCGGCCGAGGCCCCCGCCGCCGGCTGGCCGGCGCCCAAGCTGGACGATCTGGCCTGCCTGCAATTCTCCGGCGGCACCACCGGCCTGCCCAAGCCCGCCATGCTGAGCCATGAGAACCTCAGCGCCTCGGCGTCGGCCTACGACATCTTCAGCGACTATATGGGCCTGACGCCGGGCGTGGAGCGCATGCTGGTGGTCCTGCCGCTGTTCCACATCTACGCCCTGGACACGCTGATGGTGCGGGCGGTGCGCAATGGCTATTGCATGATCCTGCACCCGCGCTGGGACACCGACGCCGTGCTGGACAGCATCCGCGACCACCGTCCCACCCTGTTCGCCGGCGTGCCCACCATGCACCGGGCCATCGTCTCCTCCCCCCGCGTGAAGGAGATCGACTTCAGCAGCCTCAAGTTCGTGGGCAGCGGCGGGGCACCCCTGCCCATCGAACTGGCGCATGAGTTCGACGCCCTCACCGGCCGCACGGTGCTGGAAGGCTGGGGCATGAGCGAAACGTCACCCGCCGGCACCATCACCCCGCCGACCCGGCGCAAGGTGGGGTCGGCCGGCGTGCCCATGCCCGGCATCACCATCGAAATCCGTGACCTGACCGACCCGCACGCGGTGCTGGGCGTGGGCGAGAAGGGGGAGATCTGCATCAAGGGCCGCAACGTCACCCAGGGATATTACAAGCAGCCGGAGGAAACGCGCGAGGCCTTCATCGACGGCCTGTTCCGCACCGGCGACATCGGTTACCTGGACGAGGACGGCTTCATGTTCATCGTCGACCGGCGCAAGGACATGATCCTGTGCGGCGGCTACAACGTCTATCCCCGCGTGGTGGAGGAGGCGATCTACGAACACCCCGCCGTGGCGGAGGTGATCGTCATCGGCGTGCCCGACAGCTATCGGGGCGAAAGCGCCAAGGCCTTCATCACGCTCAGGCCCGGCGTGCAGCCCTTCACGGTGGAGGAACTGCGCGCCTTCCTGGTCGACAAGCTGGGCCGCCATGAACTGCCCACGGCGGTGGAGTTCCGCGACACCCTGCCCAAGACCGCCGTTGGCAAGCTGTGGAAGCAGCCCCTGGTGGCCGAGGAACGCGCCAAGGCGGCCCAGGTCGGCACGGTGACGGCGGCTTAAAACAAGGATCAGGCGTCAGGCCTGCTCGTACCAGCGCTTGGCCCCGCTTTCATCAGGGAAGTCGGTGGAGAGCGCCAGGTCGCGCTGCGCCTCCACCGCCGCCAGCCGATTGGTGAGCGCCTTGGTGATCAGGGCATAGGCGTCGCCGCCCAGGGCCAGGCGCAGGGGGGCGGGTTCCTGCGCCACACTGGCGATCATGGCGTCGACCATCCGGGCCGGATCGCCCGGCGACTTGAAGTCCTTGTTGTCCAGGACGCGGTTGACCATCCGTGAGGGTGAGGAATCGTAGGCCGGGTTCATCGGACCGACAGTCGCGGCACCGCGGAAATCGGTGCGGGCCCCACCCGGCTCGACGATGGTGCAGCCGATGTTGAACACCGCCACCTCCTGCGCCACCGCCTCGATGAAGCCTTCGATGCCCCACTTGGTGGCGTGGTAGAGGGAGCCGCCGGGGAAGGCCACCTGCCCGCCCAGGCTGGACAGTTGCAGGATGCGGCCGCCGCCCTGCGCCCGCAGGTGCGGCAGGGCGGCACGCACCAGCTGGATGGACCCCAGCAGGTTGGTGTCGATGTGGTGGCGCACCTGCGCGTCGGTCAGTTCCTCCGCGGCCCCCATCAGACCGTAGCCGGCGTTGCTGACCACCACGTCGATGGTGCCGAAAGCCGCCCAGGCGGCATCGACCACCCCCCGGATGGCGTCGGTGTGGGTGACATCCAGCACCGCCGTCCACAGCCGGTCGCCGTATTGGCCCCTCAGATCATCCACCGCCGACGGGTTGCGCACGGTACCGGCGACGCGGTCGCCCGCATCCAGCAGCTTTTCCGCCATCACGCGACCGAAGCCGCTGCTGATGCCGGTGATCAGCCAGGTTTTCATCTGTCATCTCCTTGGGTGCCGGGCAAAGCGGGGGCGCTGACCGGCGCGCGTCCACGCCGGCCAGGACCGCTGTCCCGTGCGATTGAAAAGTTCCATGCCAGGCCCATCCATGTTAGACGGAGGGTGGCTCCGTTTTATATACGGAGGAGTCCTCCGTTTATCAAGAGGGTTTTGGATCGCATGCCGGACTCACCGGAACAGGGCCCGTCGCGCAAACCCCGCGCCGACGGCGAACGCAACCGGTCGCTGCTGATCGCCGCTGCCAAGCAGGCCTTCGCTGAAAAGGGCACGGCCGCCAGTTTGGAGCAGATCGCGCGCGACGCCGGTGTGGGCATTGGCACCCTCTACCGCCACTTCCCCACCCGCGACGCGCTGGTGGAGGCGGTCTACCGCCAGGAAAGCGACGCGCTGGTGGAGGCGGCCGCCCGGCTGGCCGCCGATTTGCCCCCGGTGGAGGCCTTGCGCGCCTGGCTGCTGCTGTTCATTGAGTACCTGGCGGCCAAGGAGGGCATGACCGACGCCCTGAACGCCCTGATCGGCGGCACGGACGCACTGTACAGCGCCTCCTCCGCCCGCATCACCGACGCCATCGGCACCCTGGCCCGCCGGGCCGCCGAAACCGGTGCCATCCGCCTGGACATCGAACCGCTGGACCTGGTCCGCGCCATCGCCGGCCTGGCCAAGCTGAACCCGGCGGCGGACTGGAAACGCTCCGCCATCCGGATGGTGGACATCCTGCTGAACGGGCTGCGGGTCGGGCCGTGAGAATGGCACCGTCGAAACCAATGGCGGCCCCACTGCGTCAGCCTGTATTTCCTTGAAGGCGCCCTGATCCCTGCCCGAAGGAAGCAGCGACCCCATGAGCAGCCCTACAGCGACCACCCCGGAAAGCCGCGCCGATTATCGCCATTTCCAGCCCATCACCACCCGCTGGGCCGACAACGACGCCTATGGCCACGTCAACAACGTGGTCTACTACAGCTACTTCGACACGGCGGTGAACCAGCACATGATCGAGAAGGGTGTGCTGGCACCGGACAAGGGCACGGCCATCGGCCTGGTGGTGGAAACGCAGTGCCGCTATTTCGCGCCCATCACCTTCCCCGACCGCGTCACCGTGGGCGTGCGGGTGGCGCATATGGGGCGCAGCAGCGTGCGGTATGAACTGGCGCTGTTCCGCAATGACGAGGACGCGCCGGCCGCGGCCGGCCACTACGTCCACGTCTATGTCGATAATGAGACCCGCCGCCCCACCCCCATTCCGGAGGAGGTGGCGGCCATCCTGCGCGGCATGGTGGTCGGCGCTTGAGTTACGGCGCCGGGTGGGCTTGCGCCGCCAGCGCGCGGGACCGGCGCAGCAGGCCGGTGGTGACGGTCAAGGCCAGGCCGGTGACCGCCAGCACGGCGTCCACCACCAGGGCCGCGGCCGGCAACGGCCCGTCCCCCCACTGTCCGGTCGCATGGCCGGCGGCGTGCGTCCCCGCCAGGATCACCAGGACGAGGCCCAGGGCCAGGCGCAGGACGCGTGAGGCCTGCTCCCCACTGGCAAGCGCCAGCGACAGGATGGGCAGGATCAGGGTGGGTGCCCAGAAACCCCGGACGTAGGCGTGCTCGTTGGCCAGCCCCGGCACCAGGGTGGTGGCGGCGGATAGGGCCATGGCCAAGGGCACGCCCCAGGCCACGCCGGCCCACACCTTTTCCAGACGCGGCAACGCGCGGCCCCGGTCGCGCCGGCGGGCCAGGAAGATGGAACAGCCGGTGGCGCAAATGACACTGAGCGCCAGGCCTAGCACGCCGTAGACCAGGCGCACGGCCAGGCCACCGAAGGTGGCGCAGTGCAGGGCCAGGGCGGCGGCGTAGACCCGCTTGCCCACCGGGCCACCGATGAAGCCGGAGGGCGTCACCAGGTCGCCCTTGGCGTTGAGGTAATAACGGTCGCCCTGGGCCAAGCCGTCATAGCGGCCCATGTCCATCATCACGCTCTGGCCGGCCGTGCCCGGCCGCTCGATATAAAGGAAGCGGGTGGTGCGGTGGCTGCCGGGCATGGCCTCTTCCACCCGCTGTTGCAGCAGGGCCACGGACGGCATGGGCGCCGGCGTGGGATCGGCCGCGATCTCGGGTCCTGACAGGGGGGCGGCGGCGCGCGTCGTGTCACCCTTGAAGCCCACCTGCGCCACCGTCAGCAGCATCACGCCGGCCAAGGCGAAGATCAGGCCGGTGATGGTGATGCCCAGGTGGAAGGGCAGGCCCCAGACGCTGAGCCGGTTGTGCAGGTCGGCCAGACCCAGGCGGCGGGCGCCGGTCAGGCGCAGGGCGAAGGCATCGCGGAAGATGCGCGGGTGGCTGAGCACGCCGGAAAACAGCAGCGACAGCAGGGCGATGCCCACCAGGCCCACCGTCAGCGGCCCCCACAGGCCGGGCAGGCTCAGTTCCATGTGCACCTCGCCCATCACGTCGGTCCAGTTGTCGGACGGCGTGGGCGACAGGGTGCCGTCGGCGGCCGCGCGCCACATGACGCTGCCGCCACCGGCGGTGAAGGCATGCACGGCCATGTGCGGCCAGTCGGGCCGGGGCAGTTGGCCATAGAGGGCGATCACCTTGTCCACGCCCCCCGCCTGGGCGACCGCACGCTCCAGCCCGGTGGCCATCGCCGCGTCGATGGCGGCGGCCGGCAGTTCCGGCGTCTCCGCCGTGCCCGCCCATTCCCAGCGGCTGAGATCCTCGGCGAAGACCGACAGGGTACCGGTGAAGCAGACGATGTAGACCAGGGCGCCCAGGGCCAGCCCCAGCGCGGAATGGCCGGCCAGGGAGGATTGGACGAAGCCGCCCTTGGCCGCCTTGCCCTTCCCCTTGATGTCGGTGGGGTCGGGATTCTTGCGGCGGGCCAGGGCGCGGGCGGCGAAATGCTTCAACATAGTCTCAAACCCTTCCCAGCCAGGCGGCGCCGACGGTGATGATGGCCACCGGCGGCAACAGCAGGCCCACACGGGCCAGACGCCCATCGACCAGCGCCCAGGTGGTGGCGGCCCCCCAGGCGATGGGGCCGACGAAGCCGGCGGCGACCAGCCGGTTGGCCTCCACCCCGCCGGCATGCACCGCCACCAGGGCGGCCAGCGCCAGGCCGATGGCGGCGGACAACGGCCCCGCCAGCAGGGTGCGGGCGGTACCCCGCAAGGTGGTGACCCAGCGCCGGCCGATCGGCGCCGACGGGGCGGCTTGCGGCGTCTTCGGCGCGCGGTGCGGCCGGCGGCGACGGTCCATACCGACCGCGACCACGACGAAGCCCACCACACTGAAGGCCAGGATACCGATGGCGATGGCCTTGTCGGCATCGGCCAGCGCCAGCCAGCCGGCGAAACCCGCCAGCAGCAGGCCCCATCCCGGCAAGGTGCGCCAACGGCTGGCTTCCGCCGACGCCCAGACCCGCCGCAACTGGATTATGCCCAGCACGGTCAGGACCAGGCCCACCCCGAACCCCACAACACCCGCCATCCGCAACCCCATACGCCGACACCCCGCCGAAGCGGGCGTCCCCGAATTCACGAACGGCACTATAGATAGGAATAATTCGCAGTTGCAATATTATCGCGCCAATTAGGGCGTCAATCCCAGGTGGGAACGCTGCTGCCCAGCGGTTCCGCCGGCCGATCCCAGGCCAGGGGCGCCCCCGCCACCAACACCGGCGGCAGGAAACGGCGGACCGGCCCCCAGGCGGTAACCTCGACAGCGGGCGAGAAATCGGCCGGGGTTTCCGAGGCCAGCGGTGCCGTGTCCAACTCCGGCCCGGCCAAGCCCACCAACAGCCCTGCCGTGGCGGCCAGCGACGTGCGGCCGGTCATGCCCCGCCCGGTCCGCGAACGATGGGCCAGGCCGCGCAGGACCATGGCCGCCAGGATATAGCCGGTGGCATGGTCCAGTGCCTGCACCGGCAGGGGTGTGGGCGCATCACGGCCCAAGGTGCGCATCCCGGCATCGGCGATGCCGGAACTCATCTGCACCAGGCTGTCGAACCCGCGCCGTCCAGCCCAGGGGCCGCCCCAGCCATAGGCGTCCAGGCAGATGTCCACCAAGCCCGGGTTCAGGGCCCGCCTCTGCTCAGCCCCCAGGCCCAGGCGGGTCAGCGCGTCAGGGCGATAGCCATGCACCAGCACATCGGCCCGGGCTAGCAACGCCTTAAGCAGGGCCAGATCGTCGGGCCGGTGCAGGTCCAGGCGGGCGCAGCGCTTGCCCAGGGTCACGTCCGGCACCACGGCATCCTCGTTCCAGTCCGGCGGATCGATGCGTAACACGTCGGCGCCCAGGCCCGCCAGGAAACGCGTGGCCACCGGCCCCGCCAGCACCCGCGTCAGGTCCAGCACCCGCAAGCCGGCCAATGGGCGCGCCGGATCGGGCGTCCAGGCGGGACGGTCGGCTGGAACCACCGCCGGCTCCAGTTCCAGCAGCGGCGCCGACGCCACCGCCCGGCCCTGCGGGTGGTCGGCCCAGGCCTCCAGACCGCGCATCTCCGCGGCACAACCGCCTGCCGCGACCACCGCCGCCTCCAGCCGCGCCGCCGGCCAGCACGCCACGGCGTCGGCCACGGCCGCGCGGTCCGCCGCTGTGCCCAGCACCGACAGTGCCGCCGCGCGATGGTGCGGCGCGTTGGTATGCAGGCGAACCCAACCGTCGGCGGCACGATAGTCGCCCGCCACCGCGTCCCATGCCGGCGGCAGTTTCCAGCCCTGGGGCCGTAACGAAAAGCCGAACCAGAAGGAGGCCAGGCGGCGATCCACCGTCACCGCCGGCCCGCCAATCAGGTCGCTGGCCGCCAGCCCCGCCACCGCCACCGAAGCCGCCGCCAGGTCGGTGACGGGGAAAACCGACGGCAGGCTGCCGGCACCGGTGACCGCCACCCGTTCCACCGCATCCGGCGCGCCACCCAGGGCCTGCCAGATGGCTGTGAGATACCGCGTCGCCTGGGTCATGGACGTTCCCTTTCCTGAATGGTCAGAACGTCATGAGACTGCGCCCGTGGCTTTAATCGTCAATCTTGATTATATTAATCAACATAACGATCCCGAGCCCGCCCCATGCCCCGCACCCTGTCCGCCGCCGAGGCCGCCGCCCGGCTGGGCGTCTCCCGCCAGACGCTGTACGCCTATGTCAGCCGGGGCCTGGTGCATGCCCAGCCGGGGCCGGACGGACGCGAAAGCCGCTATCCGGAACTGGAGATCGACCGTCTGGCCCAGACGCGGACGCGGGGCCGCAAGCCCAAGGAAATCGCCAAGGCCACGCTGGACTGGGGCCTGCCGGTAATGGAATCGGCCATCACCCTGATCGACGGCGGCCGACTGTATTATCGCGGCCGGGACGCCATCACGCTGGCCCGCACGGCAGCGGTGGAGGATGTGGCCGGCCTGCTGTGGCAGTGCCCGGTGGAAACGGCCTTCGGCGGCCCCGCCCCTGTCCTGTCCCCCGACCTTGCCCCGGCGTTCGCCGCCTTGCAGGCGGCCTATCGCGAGCGGCGGGCAGAGGAACGGCTGTTGCCCCTGTTCGCGGCGGCCAGCGAGGATGCGGACACCGCTGCCTGGCAACAGTCCCCGGCGCGTCTGGCGCAAGGGGCGGCGGCACTGGTGCGGCTACTGACCGCCTGCCTGCTACGGACGGCGCCCGATGACGCCCCCATCCACGAACAGTGCGCCCGGGCCTGGAACCTGGACACCGACGGGGCCGACCTGGTGCGCATGGCCCTGGTGCTGTGCGCCGACCATGAACTGAACGCGTCCAACTTCACAGCCCGCTGCGTCGCCTCCACCGGGGCCAGCCTGCGTGCCGCCATCATCGGCGGCCTGGCGGCCCTGACCGGCGGGCGCCACGGCGGCACCACCGCCCGGGGTGAGGCGCTGTGGGATGAGATCGGCACCGACGACGGCACGGCGGAGCGGCTGCGCCAGCGCCTGGCCCGCGGTGACAACGTGGTGGGTTTCGGCCACCCGCTTTACCCCCACGGCGACGTGCGCGCCCGGCTGCTGCTGGACCGCATCCTGCCCCACCGTCCGGCCTGGGCTGCCATGCTAGGGGCGGCGGAAGATCTGGTGGGCCGCGCCCCCACCGTCGACATGGCATTGGTGGTCCTGCGCCGCCATCTGGACCTGCCGGTGGGTACGGCCTTCGGCCTGTTCGCGCTGGGCCGATCACTGGGCTGGATCGCCCATGGCATGGAACAGCGCGCCGGCCGCACCCTGATCCGCCCCCGCGCGCTGTATACCGGGCCGGCGCCGCAATAACTGCACATCTTGCTTTATAGTGTGAAAATACTTCCCTTGTTTACCATAAAGCGGGGAAGTGCCCTGCATATCCTGGTATGTTTTTGCAACATCAATGACAAATTCTGATAAAATCCAACAATTCCTTTATTGCCTAAACCGCTCCCTTTAATGTTTTCTGACGCCGTCTGCACAGGCATGAATGGCGCCGGCCAATCGGCGTCCCGGTTCCCCATCCGGGTGGGCCGGCCAACGGTTGCCGTGCGTTGGGGACAATGATGCGTCGTTTATTCGGGCCGGCAACGGCCACGGTCGCCTTGATGCTGGCCATTCCCGTCCATGCCCATGCGGTCGGCGACGCGGATCTTGGGGACACGGGCACGGTTTCAGGGCAAACCGGAAACAGCAACGCCGGCCAGTTGGACGAAATCGTGGTGACGGCGGAGCAGCGGGCCCAGTTGGCCCAGGCCACCCCCCTGCCCGTGCTGGCCACCACCGGCACCGCCCTGCAGGACGGCGGCATCAACAACCTGGCCAACCTGACGCGCACCATGCCGGCATTGCTGGTGGCCCCGACTGTGGGCGGCACGCCGCAGATCTACGTGCGCGGCATCGGCAGCTACATCACCACCGCCTATGTCGAGCAGGCGGTGGCCTTCAACCTGGACGGCGTCTACGTCTCCCGCCCCGCCGCCGCCAGCGGTTTCTTCTATGACCTGCAGCGCATCGAACTGCTGCCGGGCCCGCAGGGCACCATGTACGGCCGCAACGCCGCCGCCGGCGTGCTGAACGTCCTGCCGGAGACGCCCAAGTTGGGTGAGACCTCGGGCGACGCCATGGTGGAAATCGGCAACTACAACCTGCGCAAGGCGGCCGGCGCCCTGAACGTGCCGCTGGCCGACAAGGCGGCGCTGCGCGTCGCGGCCCAGGTGGTGGATCAGAAGGGCTACCTGTCCGACGGCTATGACGACGACCAGAGCCAGGCCGGCCGCGTCCAGGTGCTGCTGGAACCGCGGGAGGATTTGCGCATCCGCATCAGCGGCGATTACGCCCACAAGGGCGGCAAGGGCGACGCCCAGGTGCAATACCCGTTCGTGGACAGCGACAACCCGTGGATCGGCCCGTCCGATCCCAAGGCCATCGCCGCCTACTACGCCGCCTTGCCCGCCGTCTCCCGCCTCAGTCCATTGATTGAGGCGCCCAAGGACAACGGTTTCATCGATGACAAGAACTGGGGCCTGAAGGCCGACATCGCCAAGGATTTCGACTTCGGCACCCTGACCATCATCCCGGCCTTCCGCGGCATGGATGAGGATTACCTGGCCTACGTCCCGTCCGCCTTCCGCGTCACCTCGCGGTCCCGCCAGAAGTCGGTGGAGGCGCGCCTGACGTCCCAGCCCGGTAACCTGACCTGGCTGGTGGGCGTCAATTACTTCGCGGAGGACGTGAAGGCCCAGCAGGATTACGATCACTGGGTCACGGAAAGCGTCGGCAACGGCGTCCTGACGGATGAAGCCATCGCCGCCTTCGGCCAAGCCACATACGCCGTCACCAACGATTTCCGCCTGACAGCCGGCGGCCGCCTGGTCCATGAGGAGAAAAGCCAGGACGCCCAGATCGGCACCATCACCTTCTCGCCCAACAAACCCACCTTGTTGAACGATGTCGACCGGCGCGACTGGAACGCCGCCACCTGGAAGGTGGGCGCCGACTACGATCTGGCGGAACATTCCCTGCTGTACGCCACCATTTCCACCGGCTTCAAGGCGGGCGGCTTCTTCGCCACCGCACCCGGCCGCAAGGATTATTACGACCCCGAACGCCTGACCGCCTACACCGTGGGCATCAAGAACCGGCTGTTCGACGATGCGGTGCAGTTGAACGTCGAGGCGTTCGACTATGAATACCGCGACCAGCAGATCTCCCACGTCAGCCCGGCGCTGACCGGCATCCCGCAGGCGCCCTACACCTCGCTGTACATCACGGAGAACGCCGGCCGCGCCTATATGCGCGGGGTGGAGGTGGAGGGCCGCTGGAAAGTGACGGCGGATGATCTGCTGACCACCAAGGCGCAGTACCTGTTCACGCAGTACACCGACTTCGACTACCAGTATTACAGCGCGCTGGGCACAACACCGCCGGTGGGCTGCCCCTACACCAACGTCTCGTCCCAAGTGACGCCCAAGCCGGCCGGCGCCACCAAGATCTTCGCCGTCAGCTGCGCGGGGGAACCGGCGCTGTACGCCCCGCGCTGGTCGGCCAACATCGGCTACCAGCACGACTTCCGCTTCAATGACGGCACCGTCGTCACGGCTGGCGGCGATGTCTATTTCTCGTCATCCTATGCCACGGCCTACGATTACTATCCGCAGCAGATGCAGGGTGGTTATCACATGACCAACCTGCGCCTGACCTACACGCCGGGTGGCGAGCGGTGGAGCATCACCGGCTACGTCAACAACGTGGAAAACGCGGCGGTGGTCACAAGCGGCTATCAGCCGGCGCAGTTCTTCGGCAACGGCTACAACTCCGCCAGCATCCGCCCACCCCGCATGTACGGCGCGCGCCTGCAGGTTCAGTACTGAACGACCCTAATCAAGACCGCCCCGCTTGACCTGCAATCCTTGAAGTCAAGCGGGGCGGGTATTGGATTCGCGCTTACGCCGCCTTGTAGCGATCAGCGGCGTGGTTGTGCGACAGGTTGGGCCCCAGGGCGTAGCGGGCCTTGTTCACGGCATCGAAGTCGGCCGGGTCGGGCAGCGAGGGGATGGTGACCAGTTCACCCTGGTCCAGGCCGGCCAATGCGGCCTCCACCATCTCACCCACGTCCATGACCATTTTCTGGTCCAGATCGTCGAAGGACTTGCCGACGCGCTCGAAAATCTCGGTCCGCGTCAGGCCCGGCAACACCGCCTGGAAACGCACGCCCAGCTTGCCGGCCTCGGCGTTCAGCGATTGGGTCAGCGCCAGGACGAAGGCCTTGGTGGCAACGTAGGTGGCGGAGAACATCTCCGGGATCAGCGCCACGACCGAGGCGATGTTGACGACGGTGCCCGCCCCCTTGGCCGCGAAGGCGTTGGTGGCGGCGATGGCCAGGCGGTTGGCCGCCGTCACGTTCACCTGCACCATGGTGTCCAGATAATCGACATCGGCGCCGACCGACGGATCCTGTGGCCCCAGGCCGGCATTGTTCACGAACAGGGTGATGGCGGCGTCGGTGTGCAGGCGATCCGCCACCTTCAGCACGTCGGCCTTCACCGTCAGGTCGGCGGGCAGGACATCCACCACCACGCCGGCCTCGGCCCGCAGGCGGGCGGCCAGTTCCTCAAGCCGGCCCTGGTTGCGGGCCACCAGGATCAGGTCGTAGCCGCGATGGGCCAGCCGGTCGGCATAGGTGGCGCCGATGCCGGATGAGGCGCCGGTGACCAGGGCGGTACCTTTGGTGGATTTGGACTGCGTGCTCATGGGAACGCTTCCTTGATGGCGGGAAGTGGAAAGGACGGAAACGAAAGGCCAGGCCCAGGATTTCGGTGCCGAAGATGCCACGGAAGGCGTTGCGTTGGGCGCCGATGTCGTTGAGGCCGGTGTCGTCGTTTGCATTTACTGGTATATGCCACTATTATGATGATAGTCAATCAGCGACATTCCCGCCGACGCCCGCGCCGGCCGCATCCCAGAGGCGGCGGGATCGCCGGGACAGGCGGCATGCGAACTGCCATATGGAAGAAGAGGCCGCTTTCCCCAGCGCCCGAGAGGATCACCCGCAGATGAACAAGCCCACGCACCCGATTTCCGAGGACGGCGCCACGGCCACGCCGGATCAGGCGGCGTTACGCGGCTGGGATTACTGCACCAACACGGCGGTGCGCCGCGCCGCCCGCAGGCTGGGCCAGCTTTACGGTGACATCTCCGCCCCCGCCGGCCTGCTGCCCACCCAGCACGCCTTGCTGACCCACATCCTGCTGGCCACCCGCCCCGACGGCCAGGGCCCCACCTTGCAGGACATGGCGTCCGCCGTGGTCATGGACCTGTCGGCGCTGGGCCACACGCTGAAGCCCCTGATCCGCGACGGGTATGTCGAGTTGGCCCCCGATCCCCAGGACCGCCGCGCCAAGCGCGCCCGCCTGACGCCCAAGGGCCAGGCCAAGCAGGAAGAGGTGACCGCCCTGTGGCGCATCGCGCAAAGCCGCTTCGACGCCCTGTTCGGCGCGGAGGAGTCCGCGGCACTGCGGCGCGCATTGGCGCTGGTGGCGTCGGATGAGTTCGCGGCGGCGTTCAGGAAGAGTCCTTAAAGATCCACCGCGTCCGGTGGCGGATCCGGGATGGCGGGAAGCCCATCGTTCAAAGATTCCCAACCGGCGAGCAGCGCCGACAGGGAATTCTGGCGGCGCCCAAGCGGTTCAATAATCAGCCGGCTCCCGTCTCTGCGCATGACCGCATCTTCACCGGGCAGGGCGAATTCAGAGGGGATATGGACTACCTGACCATCGGCATTTCTATGCAGCCTGACCCGGCGTGTTGAAGACATCGCACTTCCTCCATACCCGGCATCCTCGCACCATATCATCTGCCGCCCTCACCTGAAATTCCGCCCATCCGGAAAGGTGCTGTCCGCCCGCCGGGGGATGGCATCGCCGATCGGTTCGTCCAGGTGGGACAACAGGTCGGAATAGTCGATCAGGCGTTCGGCGCGGATGTGGATGACGGGGGTGGGGTTGGGGCCGCCATCCTTGGTGGCCGCCACCACCTTCTCAACCTTTCCCAGGCACAGCAGCAGGCGGCTGCCCAGGATGTGGCGGCGAAAGGCGGCGAAGGTGTCGGGCATCAGCACCAGGTTGGCGATGCCGGTCTCATCCTCCAGGGTCACGAAGATCACGCCCTTGCTGCTGCCCGGCCGCTGGCGCACCAGCACCAGGCCGGCCAGGGCCACGCGGGTGCCGTCCGCCACCTCCTCCAGCGTGTCCATGCGCTTCAGCGGATAGCGGCGGGCCGACTTGTCCTCAGCCCCCAGGCGGGCCAGCACGCCGTCGCGCACCAGGCTCATGGGGTGGCGTTTCAGGGACAGCGACAGGCGGGTGTAGTCCTCCACCAGATGTTCGCCCAGGGTCATGGCCGGCAGGGTGGCGATGGAGGGATCCTCCGCCCACGGGTTGCCCGCCCCGTCCTCCAACTCCGCATCCGCCAGGTCCAGCAGGGGCGGTGGCGCGTCGCGCAGGGCGCTGACCGCCCACAGCGCCTGGCGCCGGTCCAGCCCCATGGACTGGAAGGCGTCGGCCTCCGCCAGCCCCTCCAGGACACGCGGCTCCAGCCGGGCGCGACGCCATAACTCATGCGGGCTGGCGTAGGGTCCATCCTCCTCCCGCGCGTCCAGCAGGGGCCGCACCGCCGCCTCGCTCAGGCCCTTGGCCAGGCGCAAGCCTAAGCGCAGGACGAAAAAGCGCTCGCCCCGTTCCGGCGGTTCCAGCCGGCTGTCCCAGTCAGAATGGTTCACGTCCGGCGGACGCACGATCACGGCATGCTCACGCGCGTCGCGCACGATCTGCGCCGGGGCGTAGAACCCCATGGGCAGGCTGTTCAGCAGTGCCGCCGCGAACACGTCGGGGTAATGGCACTTGAGCCAGGCAGAGGCGTAGACCAGCAGGGCGAAGCTGGCGGCATGGCTTTCGGGGAAGCCATAGGTCGAGAAGCCCTTGATCTGATTGAAGCAGCGCTCCGCGAACTCGGCGGTGTAGCCGTTCTTCAGCATGCCGGCGTGGAACTTCTGTTGAAAGGTGTCGATCTCCCCCAGCTTGCGGAAGCTGGCCATGGCGCGGCGTAGGCCGTCGGCCTCCGCCCCGGTAAAGCCGGCGCCGACGATGGCGATCTGCATGGCCTGTTCCTGGAACAGGGGCACGCCCAGGGTCTTTTCCAGCACCTTGCGCAACGCTGGCGACGGGTAGTCCACCGGCTCCAGACCCTGCCGCCGGCGCAGGTAGGGGTGGACCATGCCGCCCTGGATGGGGCCGGGGCGAACGATGGCCACCTGTACCACCAGGTCATAGAACTTGCGGGGCCGCAGGCGGGGCAGCATGGACATCTGCGCCCTGCTTTCCACCTGGAACACCCCCAGGCTGTCAGCCCGGCACAGCATGTCGTATGTCGCCTCATCCCCCTGCGGGATGGTCGCCAGGTCCAAATCCAGGCCGTAATGGGCCCGCAGCAGGTCGAACGCCCGGCGCAGGCAGCTGAGCATGCCCAGGCCCAGGACATCGACCTTCATCAACCCGGCCTCGTCAAGGTCGTCCTTGTCCCATTCGATGTTCTGGCGGTTCTCCATCGCCGCGTTCATGACGGGGCAGAAGGTGGCCAGCGGCTTGGGCGTGATGACGAAGCCGCCGACATGCTGCGACAGATGGCGGGGAAAGCCGGAGATGGCGCCCGTCAGCGCCAGGGTCTGCTGGATCAGGGGATCGGCGGGGTCCATCCCCGCCTCCCGCACCCGGTCATCTTCCGGCGTGCCCGTACCCCAGCCGGAGATCATGGCCGACAGCCGCGCCACCGTGTCCTGGCTGAGGCCCATGGCCTTGCCCACATCACGCACCGCCCCGCGCGAGCGGTAGCAGATGACGGTGGCGGCGATGGCGGCGTGGTCGCGGCCGTACTTCGCGTAGATATGCTGGATCACCTCCTCCCGCCGCTCATGCTCGAAATCCACGTCGATGTCGGGCGGCTCATTACGGGCGGTGGAGATGAAGCGTTCGAACAGCAGGCCGGTGTTCACCGGGTCGATGGAGGTGATCCAGAGGCAATAACAGACGGCGGAATTGGCGGCCGACCCCCGGCCCTGGCAGAGAATGTTCTGGCTGCGGGCGAAGGCAACGATCTCATAGACCGTGAGGAAGTAGGAGGCGTAGCCCAGGTCCCCGATCAGGGCCAATTCCTTGTCGATCTGGGCCTGCACGTCGGCCGGCACGCCCCCGGGGTAACGCTTCGCCGCCCCTTCCATCGTCAGCTTGGCCAGACGACCTTGCGGGTTCTCCCCCGGCCCGACCTCCGCCGGATAGGTGTAGTCGGCCCGCAGTTCGGCGATGGAGAAGGTGCAGGTCTCCACGATGTCGCGGATGCGGGCCAGGGCGCGGGGATGACGGTGGAACAGGCGCGCCATCTCCTCCGGCGTTTTCAGATGACGCTCCGCGTTGGCGGCCAGGCGCCAACCCGCCGTCTGGATGGTGCAATGCTCCCGGATGCAGGTCATCACGTCCTGCAAGGCGCGGCGGCCGGGGTGGTGGTAATGCACGTCGTTGGTGGCGACGGGCGACAGGCCGTGGGCATCGGCCAGGGCCGCCAGCCGGTCCAGCCGGCGGGCGTCGTCCCCCTGGTAACGGTGGGTCAGGCACAGGCTGAGGGTGCGCCCGAAACGACGGCGGTAATCGATCAGATCAGCGGTGAAGGCCGCATCCAGGGCGTCGGGCGGCACCACCGCCATCATCTGGCCGGCCGCGTGCGCCTCCACATCCGCGCGCGTCAGGAAGCATTCGCCCTTCGGCGCCCGGCGCTTGCCCACCGTCAGCAGGGTGGACAGGCGGCCATAGGCGGCGCGGTCGGTGGGCCAGCACAGCAGCGACGGCCCGTCCGTCAAATCCAACCGCGCCCCCACCACCAGGCGAAAGTCCTGGTCGCGCGCCGCCGCATACGCCTGCACCACCCCCGCCAGGCTGTTGCGGTCGGTCAGCGCCATGGCGCGGTGCCCCAGCGCCTTGGCCGCCAGCACCAGGTCCTTGGCCTTGGAGGCGCCGCGCAGGAAGCTGAAATTGCTGGCCGTCTGTAACTCGGCGTATTGAGTCATGGTCGCGTGCCCTCAAACGCCGGGCGGGCGCATCCGCGCCCTTGGGCATCCTCGTTTTCCAGTCCGCCTGCGGCTCCCCGGAAAACTGCGGCGGCCCCGGTCGGGGCCTTGTCGCTACGCTCCGGCATTGCTCTCGTGTTCCGGCGGTGTCAGCCAAAAAAACCATGCAGGAACCAGCGCGGCGGCGGGCCGTCAGCGCGGTAGAGACCCAGGCGGTAGAGCCAGAAGCGGCGGCCCTCACCATCCTCCACCCGGTAATAATCGCGGGGCTCCGGATTGGGGTTGGGCCGGAACTCACCCCCTTCCCACCATTCCGGCAACAGGCGCTCCGGCCCCTCCGCCCGGCCGACGCGATAGGTCTGGTCGCGCCAGCGGAACAGCACGGGCGGGTCGTCGGGGATGGGGGCCACCACCTCCACCGCCTCCGGCCGAGGCAGGAGGCGGATGGGGCGCGGCCGGTCGGCCGGCCAGGAGTCGGGACCGGGCAGCGGTGGGGCCACACGGGGAGTATTGTCCTGCACCTCCGCCGGCACCGCGCGCACCGCCTGTTCCGGAATCCAGCTTTGGCGGGGCAGCAGGCGCAGCACACGGCCCTGGCCCAGCCGGGCGCCCAGCCGATCCACCAGTTCCGCGATGGGTGGGTCAGCCACGATGGGATTGCCGGTCCCGGATTCATCGCCGGCCTTCACCGGTCCCGCCAGGTCAGCCAGCCCGTCGCCGCTCAAGGTCGCCTGGACACCATCGAAGGGGGCGGCATGGGTGACGGAAACCGCCATGACCTCAAAGCCCATTCCCGGCTCCAACTGGTCCATGCGCGGTTCCAGCAGGCGCCACAGATGGGCGGGATCGCGGTTGGGACAGCTGGCGCCCACCGACAGCACCTGCGGCGGGGCGTCGTGGCCGGCATCGATGCGCCAGGCCTCCAACTCCAGCGAGCGCGCGCCCTCACCCGCCGCCGTCAGGCTGGCCGCCACCTGGCCCAGCAGGTGGCGCACCGCCCGCGCCAAACCCTCTGGCGTGGAAATGGGATCGACCGTCGTCAGGCGGGCGGTATGGCGAGACGGCGGCCGGCGGGGCGACAGCGGCTCCTCCACCCAACCCAAAGCCTGGTCCAGGCGCAGGGAGACCTGGGCGCCATAGCGGACGGCCAGGGCGGCACGACTTTTGGCGCCGGTACCCTGCCGCATCAGTTCACCCACCCGGCGCAGCCCCACCCGGCGCAGGCTGGCGACCATCCCCCCGTCCAGGCGCAGGGCCGGCAGGGGCAGGTCGGCCAAGGCCTCCGCGGCACCACCCGGCGGCACCACCAGCAGGACGCCGAACCGGGCCAGCGCCCAGGCGGCGCCGATGCTGTCAGCGATGGCGGCCCGCGCCGCGAACCCCGCCCGCGCCAGCCGCCCCTCCAGGTCCAGCAGCAATGGGTGCTCCCCACCCAACAGGTGGGAACAGCCGGTGATGTCCAGCAACAGGCCCGGTCCACCGCCCAGGCCGGGCGGATCGCTGGGGTCCACCGCCGTCCAGGGCGTGTAGCGCCGGGCCCAGTCGGCCAGGCGTTCCAGCGCCGCGGCGTCGCCCTCGGGATCGGCATCCACCACCCGCACGTCCGGTTCCAGCGCACGGGCGTCGGCCAGACCCATGCCCGGCGACAGGCGCCGGGCCCGCGCGGCCTTGTCCACTGCCGCCACGGTCAGGCGCCCCCGGTCCGACATGCGGGTCAGCAGCGGCGCGTCGGCGGCCAGCGGCGGGACCAGACACCGGCGCACGCGGTCGGTGGCGAAGGTGGGCAGCCAGAGGGAGAGGATGCGGCGCATGGTGTCAGCCCACCGCCCGGGATGCGAAAGGCAGGACAGCGGCACTGGGCGGCGGCGCCTCCGGCGTGCCCGCCACGGCATCACCCGCCGCCTCCAGCCGCAGGCCCTCGCGCTCATACAGGGTCCAGGCCCCCGGCCGGCCACCGCGACAGCGCAGCAGTTCCACCCGCCAGGCGGGGCCGGTGAAGGCGGAGGCCGCCATACCGTCGTCCTGGATGGGGGTTGTGGCCACCCGCCAGCGGGTGACGGCGGCGCTGGCCTGCGTCCCTTTAACCTTGGCGCCCCTGGCCTGCCCCAGGCGCAGCAGCAAGCCCGGCACGCCACCGGCCTCCGCCGCCAGGTGCAGGCGCCGGCTGGCCGTCAGATCCAGGCCGCCAGCCTCCCCCACCACGGCGCCCACGCGGGAACAGCGCAGCGCCTCCTCCATCGCCCACAGCAGATCGACCTCGTTGGCCGCGTGCACCACCACCAGCTGGCCCGGCCCCACGCCCTGGGCATCCAGGCCAGGGGCGTAGAGGTCCGGGGCGCGCGTCATCCACAAGATGGGGCCGCGCACCCGCTCGGCCAGACGGGCGGCCAGCAGGGCGGTGAAGGCGGTGGCGGCACCGGCATCCAATGCACCCGCCGCCGCCACCTCATGCAAGGCGGCACGCGGCAGGCCGGGGGCCCCGCCCGGCGGCGCCGGCAGGTGGGCATCCACCGCCGGCACGCCCAAAGGCACCACACCCCGCCCCGTCCCCGGCGCCTCCACCGCGCGCACCTGTTCGCGCAGCATCGCCATCAGGCGCTGTCGATCCATCGGTTCTTCGGGAATGGGGCTGGGTTCGGCGGGCATGGGATGCTGCCTTGGGTCTCACGCGAGGGGGATAAAATGTTCTCGTTATGTTCTAATCCGGAGTCGGCCGGCCGGTCAAGATGAGTCGGTATCCCGAATTGGGCCTATCCGGAATCGCCGCGATCATTGACGCGGCAGTGCCGTGAATATATGAAGCGTATACGTTTCATATATTGAGGATCGCCCCATGGGCATCGTGAAGATCGACGACGATTTGCATGAGGAGGTGCGCAAGGCCAGCACCGTCCTGTGCCGGTCCATCAACGCGCAGGCCGAATACTGGATGAAGATCGGCATGCTGGCGGAGGCCAACCCCACCCTGTCGCTGAACGACATCCTGCGCATCCAGCTGAAGATGGCATCCGTCCACCTGGAGCCCGGCAAGCGGGAACCGGAACCGGCGGCCCCGTGATGGTGAAGCGTCCCGACGAGATCGAGAAGCTGAGCGAGGCCGGGCGCCTGCTGGCCAACGTCTTCCAGATGCTGGACCAAATGCCGCTGGAGGGCATGAGCACCCTGGCGGTCAACGACCGGGTCGAGGACTACATCGTCAACGACCTGAAGGCCCGCCCCGCCAGCAAAGGGCAGTACGGCTACGGCTTCGTCCTGAACTGTTCCCGCAACCAGGTCGTCTGCCACGGCGTGCCCTCGGCCCACGACATCCTGGCCGCCGGCGACATCGTCAACCTGGACATCACGCTGGAGAAGAACGGCTACATCGCCGATTCCAGCAAGACCTACCTGATCGGCGCGGTGGCGCCCGCCGCCAAACGCCTGGTGCAGACGACGTATGAGGCGCTGTGGCACGGCATCCGCCAGGTGCGTCCCGGTGCCTATCTGGGCGACATCGGCCATGCCATCGAACGCCACGCCAAGCGCAACGGCTATTCCGTCGTGCGGGAGTATTGCGGCCACGGCATCGGGCAAGAGATGCACGAGGATCCGCAGGTGCTGCATTTCGGCCGGCCGCGCACCGGCCTGCGCCTGAAGGAAGGCATGGTCTTCACCATCGAACCCATGCTGAACCAGGGCACGGCCAAGGTGGAGACGAAGGACGACGGCTGGTCGGTGGTGACGGTGGACGGCAAGCTGTCGGCACAGTTCGAACACACCGTGGCCGTGACGGCGACGGGCGTGCGGGTGCTGACGCTACGTCCGGGGGAAAAGGGCCCGCACTGAAATCCCCGGCATTTTAAGGCCTTGCCCATAACGGGGTTTCGCCGCGCCCAGGATTGGATATTATATATTCTTAATGTCCAGCCCGCGCCCGTGGAAGCCGCCATGACCGACCTGACCCGCCGCCGCCTGCTCGCCACCGCCGCCACCATCCCGGCGGCGCTGTCTCTGCCGGGCGCCCAGCCCGCGGGTGCCGCACCCGCCCCGACGCCCGCAATCTCCGGCACGGCACCGGTCACGGTCCCCGAGGGGCTGGGCCCACGCGAACGGTTGCGCATGGACGGCGGCTGGCGTTTTCACCTGGGACACGCCGCCGATCCGGCCCAGGATTTCGGCTTCGGCGCCGACCGCAGCACCTACGCCAAGTCGGGTGACTTCAGCGCCCCGGTGGCCAAGGCGGACTTCGACGACAAGGACTGGGCCACCGTCACCCTGCCCCACGACTGGGCGGTGGACCTGCCCTTCACCCAGGCCCGCCTGCCGGGGAAAGAGGCGGCGGAGGCCATGGCCTACCAGGGCTTCAAGCCCTTGGGCCGGCAGTTCCCGGAAACCAGCGTGGGCTGGTACCGGCGCAGCTTCACCCTGCCCGCCAGCGATGCCGGCCGCCGCCTGTCGCTGGAATTCGACGGTGTCGCGCGCAACTGTCTGGTGGTGCTGAACGGCTTCATCGTCGCCACCAACGAAAGCGGCTACGCCCCCTTCCGCGCCGACATCACCGACTTCGCCAACATCGGCGGGGCCAATACCCTGGTCATCCGCGTGGACGCCACCCTGGGCGAGGCCTGGTCGTATGAGGGGGCCGGCCTCTACCGCCATGTCTGGCTGGTGAAGACCGCCGGGGCCCACGTGCCGCAATGGGGCACGGTGGTGCGCAGCACGGTGACGGGCACCGGCGCCGACCTTACCATCACCACAGAACTGGCCAACGAAGGCCCGGCGGCGGAGGTGCGGGTGCGCAGCACTGTGCTGGGATCGGACGGCAAGCCGGTCCTGCAACTGGACACGACACCCCTGGCCCTGGGCGATTGGGAAACCGGGGCGGTGACACAGACCGCCAGCCTGTCCAGCGCCGCCCTGTGGTCGCTGGAAACACCCAATCTCTACACCCTGGTGACGGAACTCAGCGTCGGCGGCGCGGTGGTGGACCGCTACCGCACCAGCTTCGGCATCCGCACCCTGCGTTTCGACCCGAACCAGGGCTTCTTCCTGAACGGCCGGCCGGTAAAGGTGAAGGGCACCTGCAACCACCAGGACCATGCCGGCGTGGGCTTCGCCGTGCCCGACCGCCTGCACGCCTATCGCGTGGAACGGCTGAAGGAGATGGGGGCCAACGCCTGGCGCACCACCCACCACCCGCCCGCCCCCGCCTTGCTGGACGCCTGCGACCGGCTGGGCGTGCTGGTGATGGAGGAAACCCGCCAGATGTCCAGCAACCCGGAAGGCATCAGCCAGCTGGAACGCATGATCCGGCGCGACCGCAACCGCCCATCCGTCTTCATCTGGAGCATCGGGAATGAGGAAATCCACCGCGGCACGGAACAGGGTGCGCGCATCGCCGCCAGCATGAAGCGCACCGTCCACCGCCTGGACGGCACACGGCCGATCACGGAGGCGTTCAACGGCAAGTTCGGCCAGGGCGCCAGCCCGGTGTTGGACGTCATGGGCTGCAACTACTACATGGATGAGATCGACGCCTTCCATCAGCGCTTCCCCAATCAGCCCATGATCGGCACGGAAACCGCCAGCACGGTGTGCACGCGCGGCGTCTACGCCCATGACGATGAGAAGCGCTACGTCTCCGCCTACGACGCCGAATACCCCAAGTGGGCCGCCACGGCGGAACAGTGGTGGACCTTCTACGACAGCCGCCCCTTCCTGGCCGGCGGCTTCGTCTGGACCGGCTTCGATTACCGGGGGGAACCGACGCCCTTCATCGGCTGGCCCAACACCGTGTCCAACTTCGGCATCCTGGACCTGTGCGGTTTCCCGAAGGACAACTACCACTACTACCGGTCCTGGTGGCGCGCCAATGAGGCCCACCTGCACCTGTTCCCACACTGGACCTGGACCGGCAGGGAAGGCCAGGAGATCGCGGTGTGGTGCCACAGCAACCTGGACGCGGTGGAGCTGTTCGTGAACGGCCACAGCGCCGGGCGCCAGACGGTCACCCGCAACCGCCACCTGGAATGGAAGGTGCCCTACCAGCCGGGCGTCATCGAGGCCCACGGCTACAAGGACGGCCGCCGCGTCCTGACCGACCGCCGCGAAACCGCCGGTCCCGCCAAAGCCCTGACCCTGACGGTCGACCGCGCCCGACTGGCCGCCGACGGCGACGACGTAGCGGTACTGACGGTCAGCGTGGTGGACGCCAAGGGCAATCTGGTGCCGGAGGCCGCCGACCTGGTGACCTTCGCCATCGAGGGGGGCGCCCAACTGCTGGGCGTGGGCAACGGCGACCCCACCAGCCTGGAGCCCGATCACGCGACCTATCGCAAAGCCTTCAAGGGCCTATGTGGCGCCATCGTCCAGGCGGGGCCCCAAGCCGGCAAGGTGCGTGTCACCGCCAAGGCAGAGGGGCTGAAGGCCGCGACGGTGGAACTGACCCTGGACAAGGCGGCGCTGGTGGAAAGCGTGGCGTAAATCGGCCCGCTCAAACCCGGAATGGATTAACGATGCGCAGTTGGCCGGCGATCACCAATCCATGCTGCATGTCCTCCGACCAGAGGACATCGCAGCCAGCGTGAAGTGCCGCTGAAACGATCATGGCGTCATAGAGGGACAGCCCATGCCGTTCCGCCAAGTCCAATCCCGTGTCGTGAATATCGACGGTGAGGGGATGGACGGTGACAAGGGCCCGCACCGTGTCCAGCAGCCCCCTCACTTCCGCCCAGGACAGGCCCATCTTGCGGCGGGCGATGTTGGCCAATTCGTTCAGCACCTGCACGCTGACCGCCCCGCCTTGGCCCAAGACCTCCTCCGCCCGGTCCGCCTTCGCCGCATCGGCGGAGGCGGCGTAAACCAGGACGTTGGTGTCGAAAAAGCTACCGGGCATTGGCGTCGTCGCGATCGAACTTGAAGTCGGCCGGCAGCCGTCCCCGGAACGCGCGCAGGCGTTTCAACAACTCATCCCGCCCAGACTTGCGGGCCACCGCGAATTCCCTGGCATCGGCGACGTGGATTTCGATCTCGTCGCCCTCCTTCAACTCCAGGGCCTCGACCACCGCCGCGGGCAGCCGAACCGCCAGGCTATTACCCCACTTCGCAACTTGCATGGCGCCCTCCTGGATATACTGACCTTGCAATGTGTATCCATGTCACCCGCCTGGCAAGGCCCCTCCGGCATCCGCTGGCACCCCACAACCATCATTTGTGGCGATTGTCCCCACCGCGATTGGACGCCCCCTGCCCGTCCCCTGACTATCGGGCGGCAGGTGGGGCGTCCGCATGAACCAAAGCCCCGCCGGTTGAACGATAAAGACCGATGGGGTTCGGCGTCATGGAAGTCTGGGGAATGTATCTGGACCAGCATCTGGTCCTGAAGTGGATGCACATCATCGCCATGGCCTATTGGCTGGGTGGCGAATGGGGCGTGTTCAACGCCTCGCGTCCCATCGTCAATCCGGCGCTGTCGCTGGATGAGCGGCGGCGGCACATGGAAACCGCCTATCGCATCGACATCATCCCGCGCACCGGCATCATCCTGGTGCTGCCGCTGGGCCTGCACATGGGCTATGATTTGGGCGTCCAGCCGCTGGGCGGCTGGTGGCTGGTGGGCATGTGGATCTTCGTCGCCTTCTGGGTGGCGCTGGCCCTGTCCGCCTTCTTCAAGCGCGGCACCGACATCGGCATCCGCCTGACCAAGATCGACGAGGCCATCCGCTACGTCGTCATCCCGGCGCTGTTCTTCACCGGCGTCTACAGCCTGGTCACCGGCGGCCCGCTGACGGCCTATTGGTATGCCGCCAAGGTCACGCTGTTCTCCGGCCTGCTGGTCATCGGCCTGATCCTGCGTTTCGTCATGCGCGACTGGGTCATGGCCTTCCGTCAGCTGGTTTCCGGCGGCCCCAACGCGGAAATCGAGAAGCGTCTGACGGCCATCATGGCCTTCTCGCGCAAGCTGGCCTACCTCTATTGGGCCGGCATCATCACCATGGCCTTCCTGGGCACGGTGAAGCCGTTTTAACATTCGTATGCCCTCACGCGCCGGGCGCTGGCATCCGCCAGCTGGGCTCACGGGCCTGACCGGCCCGGGCCGGCCGTCGCCGGCCTTCAACGGCGCGAGGCAAAACCGCGCGCCGTTGATATAAGGATGAGCTTTCATCACGGGCGTACCTACGAGCATCCATGGAACTGCGTGACCTGGAATACTTCCTGGCGGTGGTCGACACCGGCAGCTTCACCCTGGCCGCCCGCCAGCGGGGCCTGAGCCAGCAGGCCCTGTCCAAAAGCCTGGCGCGGCTGGAGGAGGAATTGGGCGTGACGCTGCTGGAGCGCACGCCCAAGGGCATCCATCCCACCCGCATGGGGGAATCCCTGCGCACCCACGCCCAGGCCGTGCTGGCGGAGGTCGGGCACTTCCGCCGCGACGTCGACGTGGCGCTGGGCCGCAGCGCCACGCAGTTCGCCCTGGGCATGAGCCCGGTGGCCGCGGCCGGCATCGGCGGCAGCGCCGTCGTGCGCCTGCAACGCCGCTTCCCCCGCCTGCGCCTGCATATCGAGGATGGGATCAAACCCCACTTCGTGCGCCTGCTGCTGTCGGGCGAGTTGGACCTGGCCGTCACCACCGGCACCGGGGAGGTCGATCCCCAGATCATCGTGACCCCCCTGGGCAAGGAGCGCTGGGTGGTGGCGGGCCGCCGGGGCAATCCAATCCTGGAAGCCGCCCACGGCATCGCCGGCCTGGCCGGCGCCGACTGGATGTTCGGCCGGCTGCCCGATGGCCTGAACGCGCCGGTGGATGAGCATTTCATCCAGGCCGGCCTGCCCCCCATTCAGCCGCAGATCAGCACCATCTCCGTCCCCTTCGCCCTGTCGGTGCTGGCCCGCACCGACATGCTGGCCATCCTGCCGCAGTCGCTGGTGGACGCGACACCCGACCTGATGGGCCGCGACCTGGCGCAGGGACGCTGGACCACGCCACTGGTGGCGCTACGCCGCCGCCGCGCCACCATGGCCGCCGTGACCGCCGACCTGATCGACATCCTGAAGGAGGAAGCGGCCCGCCTGAACGGCGAGGCCGCGTCGGATCACACGCGCGGCATTTGATCGTAAACGCTCAAATGCCCCCTCAATCGCCGGGCGTCGGCATCCGCCGACTTGGGCTTCCTCGCTGCGCCCTTCGGTACTCGCTGCGGGGCCGGCGGTCACCGGCCTCCCAAGGGCGCGAGGCAGCACCTCGCGCCCTTGGCATTAGGCTGTTTCCACCACCGGCAGGCTGGCGGGATAGCGCCCGACCAGCAACAGCAGGGCGGCCCCGCCGATGAACATCACGGCGGCGGCGGTCAGGATGGGCGTGTAGCTGCCCGTCGTCGCATAGACATACCCGTAGATGGGCGCCGACACCGCCGCCCCACCGCCGAAAGCGGCGTACAGCATGCCGTAGATGCGACTGTAATAGGCCATGCCGAAATAGCGACCGGCGAGGTAGGAGATCATGTCCGCCTCCGCTCCGGCCGCCCCGCCCAGCAGCACGGCCGCCAGCACGATCATGCCGGTGGAGTGCGTGTCGCTGATGAAGATGGCGCAGCCGATGGCTGGCATGGCCAGCAGGGGGAAAGCCGCCGCCGGCGCCCAGAACCGGTCCACCAGCAGGCCGGCACCCACGCGCCCGACGATGATGGCGAGACCGACACAGCCGGCGATCAGGGCGCCCATCTCCCGGCTCAATCCCTTCAGGCGGACCATGTTCTGCAGGTTGGTGTGAAAACCGCCATAGGCGATGGACACCAGCAGGAAGGCCAGCATCATGATCCAGAAGTGCCGCTCGCGCACGGCGGCGGCCAGGGTATAGCCGGTCTTCTGCAAGGGCACATGGCCCGCGTCCGCGGCCCGGCTTTCCGCCACCGTCGGTTCCCGCAAGGTGGCCCAGACCACCGGCAACGCCACCACCAGGGGCAGCAGGGCCAGTGCCGCATAGGCCCAGCGCCAGCCCCAATGCTGGATCAGGAAGACGGTGGTGGCGGGCAGGAAGAAGGCGGCCAGCCCGGTCCCGGTCAGCATGATGCCCAGGGCCAGCCCCCGGCGGCGCACGAACCAAAGATTGACGGCCCGCGACCAGGTGACGGGGGTGGAGCCGATGCCGACGACGCCGATCAGCAGATAAACCGCGTAGAACATGGGCAAGGAATTGACCAGCCCCAGCGCCGCGAACGCCACCCCGAAGCCCACCAGCGAGGCCAGCCCCACCACGCGGGCGCCGAACCGGTCGGCCAGCGCGCCGACGATGGGGGCGCAGACGCACCCCATCAGGCCGTAACACATCATCGCCGTCATCACGGCCCCGGCGTTCCAGCCGAATTCCTGCATCAATGGCTGCAGGAACGACCCGATGGTGTTGTAAGGCAGCGGCGACGCCCCGCACATGGTGCCCAAAGTCGCCGCCAGCAGCACAGCCCACCCGCGTGCGAACTCACCCTTTCCAGCATTGCCCGTCATCCCCCAGGTCCCCTTCCCGTTTCGGTTGGTTCACAGCTCTCCCCATCCGGCCCTTGAATGGGGCGGAGTCGGCGGCCCGGCGACGCGGGAGCCGTTGTTTTTCAATTGTTCGCGCAAGACGGAAAAGCGACCCGGCCACCAGCGACGCCCGGCCC
The DNA here is from genome assembly GCA_028283825.1 of Azospirillaceae bacterium. Taxonomy (NCBI): domain Bacteria; kingdom Pseudomonadati; phylum Pseudomonadota; class Alphaproteobacteria; order Rhodospirillales; family Azospirillaceae; species Azospirillaceae bacterium. The sequence continues at coordinate 777,282 of JAPWJW010000003.1, forward strand.
CGCACCATTGTGCGGACAGGCGCCAAGGTTGCGTCCCTGCACGGCCGGGACACGCGGCACTATACGGTCTTCGGTCCCGCCGCCCCATTAAGGCTTCGTCCCCCATCATCCCGTCCCTGCGACTTATGAAATAGTCCGCGCCTGATTATGCCCGTGGCGCTTGTGTAAAATGATATATAGATCGATCTTTATATCAATAAGATTCGAACAAGACCAAAACACGGGGAGCGGGCAAATGACGACAAGCAATCCGGCTGAATCCATGACCGATGCCGAGGCTACGGCGGCACTGGCATCCTTGCTGGCCGGCATCGTCGGCACGGCGCACGTGCGCGGGGACAGCGCCAGCCGCATCCTTCATTCCCAGGATATTTACGCCCGCGCCGCCCATACCGCCGCCCTGGTGGTGGCCCCCGCCGATACGGCCGAACTGGCGGCCGTGGTAAGCGCCGCGACCGCCCGGGGATACCAGTGCGCGCCGCGCGGCGGCGGCATGAGTTACACCAAGGCCTATCTGCCGGCTTCGGACCGGACGGTGACGCTGGATTTAAGCCGCATGGACCGCGTACTGGACATACGCCCCGACGACATGGTCGTGACCGTGCAGGCCGGCTGCACCTGGAAAACCCTGAATGAGGCGCTGGCCCCCCTGGGCCTGCGCACGCCGTATTGGGGGCCGCTGTCGGGATTGCTGTCCACGGTGGGCGGCGGGCTGTCGCAGGGCAACGCCTTCTTCGGCGCGGGACACTACGGCACCAGCGGCGAAAGTATGGTGGCGCTGACCCTGGTGCTGGCCGACGGCCGTATCCTGCGCACCGGCGCACGGGGCCGCGACGGCGACAGCCCCTTCTACCGGTTCTACGGGCCCGACCTGGCCGGTCTATTCACAGGCGACTGCGGCGCCTTCGCCATCAAGGCCGAAGTGACCTTGCGCCTGATGCCCCTGCCCCGGCATGAGGCCTACGCCTCGTTCTCCTTCAAGACCGACGGTGCCATGTTCGCGGCCATGGCCGCCATGGTCCGCGCCGGCATCGCGTGCGAGATCTGCGGCTTCGACCCGCGCCTGACCCGCGTCCGCCTGAAGCGGGCCTCCTTGGCGACCGACCTGGGCGCCCTGAAGAACGTGATCGGCAAGCAATCCAGCCTGCTGGGCGGTTTGAAGGAAGCGGCGAAGGTCGCCATGGCCGGCCGCGGCTTCATCGATGCGGACGACTACGCCCTGCATATCGTCTGCGAAGGGCGCTCAGCGGCGGGTGTGGCCGAGGACATCGCGGCGGCGCGGGCCATCGCCACCCAGAATCAGGGGCAGGAGGTGGAGAACACCATCCCCAAGGTGATGCGCGCCCAGCCGTTCGGCGCCCTCAACGCCATCCTTGGGCCCCAGGGGGAACGCTGGGCGCCGATCCATTGCCTGGCCCCGCTGTCGCGCGCGCATGAGATCTTCACCGCCATGGAGGCGGAACTGGACGCCATGCGGGCGGAGTTGGACGGGCATGACGTCGAACACGCCTATCTGTTTACCACCATGTCCACCAACGCCATCATCATAGAGCCGACCTTCTACTGGCCGGACGCGCTGCTGGAACTGCACGCAGCGACGGTGGAGCCCACCCACCTGGCCAAGCTGCCCCGTCACGCGCCGAACCCGGCGGCGGCGGCCGTCCTGGAAAAGGCGCGGGAACGCCTGCTGGCCCTGTTCCTGCGCAATGGCCTGGCCCATTTCCAGATCGGCCGCACCTATCCCTATCTGGCCTCCCGCGACGCCGCCAGCCTGGACGTGTTGGAGGCGCTGAAGGCCATGCTGGATCCGGTCCACGCCCTGAACCCGGGCGTGCTGGGACTCTGAAAGGCCCCTCACGCGCCGGGCGCCAGCATCCGCTGGCTTGGGCTTCCTCGCATTCCAGTCCACTGCGTTTCCCGGAATGCTCCGGCGGCCCCGGTCAGGGCCTACGGCACGAGGCGCTGCCTCGTGCCGCCAGCATCAGAACGGCGCGTCGATATCGACGACGTCGATCAGCTTGTGGTTCACGAACTCCTTGATGCCCAGGCCCAGCAATTCGCGGCCGTAGCCCGACCGGCGGATGCCGCCGAAAGGCAGGTCAGCCTTCACCATGGTCGGGTGGTTGACGAAGACCATGCCGGTGGAGATCTTGCGGGCCACCTCGGCGCCATGCTTCGTATCGGACGTGAACACTGACCCGCCCAGGCCATAGGGGCTGTCGTTGGCGATACGAACGGCGTCGTCCTCATCCTTGGCGCGGAACAGCATGGAGACGGGGCCGAAGAACTCCCAATAGCGGGCGGGGTTGTCCTCGCCCACGTTGGTCAGGATGGTGGGCTGGACGAAGGCGCCTTGGCTGGGAACCTTCGGCCCCACCTCAGTGGCGGTGGCGCCGTGGGCGACGGCCTGGCGGATCTTGTCCTTGACCTCGTCGGCGGCGGATTGGGACGACAGCGGCGCCAGGGTGGTTTCGGCGTTGAAGGGGTCGCCCGCCTTCAGACCGGCCACGCCAGTCGTGTACTTGTCCAGGAAGCGATCATAGACCGCGTCGACGATGATCATGCGCTTGGATGAGACACAGACCTGGCCGCCGTTCCAATGCCGGCCGAACACCGCCCACTTCGCGGTCTTGTCCAAATCGGCATCCGCCAGCACCACGAAGGCGTCGGCACCGCCCAGCTCCATGGTGGACTTCTTCAGCGCCTTGCCCGCCTGGGCCGCGATGACGGCACCCGCCCCTTCCGACCCGGTCAGCGCCACACCATGGACGCGCGGGTCGTTCAGGATGGTCTCGATCTGCCCGCGCGTGGCGTACAGGTTCTTGAACGCCCCCTCCGGCAGGCCCGCCTGGCGCATCAGCACCTCGAACGCCGCCGCACTCTGCGGCACGTTGGAGGCGTGCTTCAGCAGCATGGTGTTCCCCGCCGACAGCTGCGGCGCGATGATGCGGGCGATCTGGTAATAGGGGAAGTTCCACGGCTCGATGGCCAGCAGCACGCCCAGCGGCTCGCACACCAGCGTGGCCTCACCCTCCGCCGGATCGGCCACCGGCAGCGTCTCCGGCGCCAACAGCGTCTCGGCATTGCGGGCGTAATATTCGAAGATGGCGGCGGACAGCTCCACCTCCGCCTTGGCCTCGGTGAACAGCTTGCCCATCTCCAGCGTCAGCAGTCGGGCGTAGGGCTCGGCCTCCTTCCGCAGGATGTCGGCCGCGTTCTGCATGATGCGGGCCCGTTCGGCGAAGGGCGTCTCCCGCCACGACAGGAACGCGGCGTGGGCGTTGTCGATGGCGTGGCCGACTTCCGCGTCGGTGGCATCGGGGAAGGTCTTCAGCACTTCGCCGGTATAGGGGTTCGTGGTCGCATAGGTCATGGCATGGGCTCCCTAGAACGGTGCGGGCCGGCCGGCGCAAATCGCGGGCGGGCCGAAAATCCGATGGAACCCCAATGGAATAACCTTCCCCGGCCCCCGGCCTTGACCTGGAACAATTCGGTCGCCAGCAGGCCAACCCTGGACTTTGGTGGCCTTGACGGACCGTGTCGGTGACCCCATGACGCCTGTTCCATCATGGTTGGCTCGCCCCCACATACGCGCGGGGTTGCCCTTCGCCCCCCGCACCTTGCATTCGGGCAACGCCGGGGCTAGCTTCCGGCACGCAAGGTGAGGGTGCGCCGCCGGCCCTGAATGGCGCGCATCTTCGCCTTTCCCCGGCCTCCAACGATTGGATTTGCGGCCCCATGAAGTCCGCCGTCATCGTCTTTCCCGGTTCCAATTGCGAACGGGACATCGCCGTGGCTTTGGAACAAGTTTCCGGCCACAAGACCGTGCTCGCCTGGCACCGTGACACCGACCTGCCCGAGGTCGATGTCATCGCCGTTCCCGGCGGCTTCTCCTACGGCGACTATCTGCGCTGCGGCGCCATGGCCGCCAACTCGCCCATCATGCGGGTGGTGAAGGAGCGCGCGGCCAAGGGCGTCAAGGTCATCGGCGTCTGCAACGGCTTCCAGATCCTGACCGAAGCGGGGCTGCTGCCCGGCGCGCTGATCCGCAACCAGTCGCTGAAGTACGTCTGCAAGACGGTGGACCTGAAGGTGGAGAACACCGACAGCCCCTTCACCAAGGGCTACACCCAGGGCCAACGCATCGGCATCCCGGTCGGCCATGGCGAAGGCAACTACGTCGTGGATGATGAGACGCTGAAGCGCCTGGAAGGCGATGGCCGCGTGGCCTTCCGCTACACCGATGCCGAGGGCGTGGTGAATGCGGCCGGCAACCCCAACGGCGCCACCAACAACATCGCCGGCATCTTCAACGAGACGCGCACCGTGCTGGGCATGATGCCCCACCCGGAACGCGCTTTCGATCCCCAGCACGGCAACACCGATGGCCGTGCCGTGTTTACCAGCCTGCTGGAGAGCCTGTCGTGAGCAAGACCACCCACAGCCCCGACAAGGAACCCGTCGTCACCGCCCAGCTGGCGGCCGAGCATGGCCTGAAGCCCGACGAATACGCCAGCATGCTGGAAAGCGTGGGCCGCGCGCCCACCCTGACGGAACTGGGCATCTATTCCGTGATGTGGTCGGAGCATTGCTCCTACAAATCCTCCCGCGCGTGGCTGAAGCAGCTGCCGACGACGGCGCCCTGGGTCATCTGCGGCCCCGGTGAGAACGCCGGCGTCATCGACATCGGCGACGGCCAGGCCGCCATCTTCAAGATGGAAAGTCACAACCACCCCAGCTTCATCGAGCCCTACCAGGGTGCGGCGACCGGTGTGGGCGGCATCCTGCGCGACGTCTTCACCATGGGCGCCCGCCCCGTGGCCAACCTGAACGCCCTGCGTTTCGGGGAGCCCTCGCATGCCAAGACCCGCCACCTGGTGGCGGGCGTGGTGGCCGGCATCGGCGGCTACGGCAATTGCGTCGGCGTGCCCACCGTGGGCGGCGAGACCAATTTCCACAAGGCCTACAACGGCAACTGCCTGGTCAACGCCATGACCGTGGGCGTGGCCCAGACCGACAAGATTTTCTATTCCAAGGCCGCCGGCGTCGGTAAGCCCGTTGTCTATGTCGGTTCCAAGACCGGCCGCGACGGCATCCACGGCGCCACCATGTCCTCGGCCGAGTTCACCGAGGACAGCGAGGCCAAGCGCCCGACGGTGCAGGTGGGCGACCCCTTCACCGAAAAGCTGCTGATCGAAGCCTGCCTGGAACTGATGGCGACCGACGCTATCGTCGCCATCCAGGACATGGGGGCCGCCGGCCTCACCTCCTCCTCCGTCGAGATGGCGGGCAAGGGCGGCCTGGGCATCGACATGGACCTGGACGCGGTGCCCCAGCGCGAAGCCGGCATGACCCCGTATGAGATCATGCTGTCGGAAAGCCAGGAGCGCATGCTCATGATCCTGGAACCCGGCCGTGAGGACGAGGCCAAGCGCATCTTCGACAAGTGGGAACTGGACTTCGCCGTCATCGGCACGCTGACCGACAACGGCCGCCTGGTCATCCGTATGCACGGCCACACCTGGTGCGACCTGGAACTGGCGCCGCTGTTCGACAAGGCGCCGCTGTACCACCGCCCGACGGAAGCGACCCCGGCCCAGGCCGAGATCGCGGCCGCGTCCGTGCCGCTGAAGCAGTCGGCCCGTGACACCCTGCTGGCCCTGATGGGCACGCCGGACCTGGCCTCGCGCCGCTGGATCTGGGAGCAGTACGACAGCCAGGTCGGTGCCGACACCGTCATCGGCCCGGGCGGTGACGCGGCATTGGTGCGGGTGCACGGCACGCCCAAGGCGCTGGCCATGACCACCGACTGCACCCCGCGCTATTGCTACGCCGATCCGGTGCGCGGCGGTGCCCAGGCGGTGGCGGAAGCCTACCGCAACATCATCACCGTCGGCGCCCTGCCGCTGGCCATCACCGACAACATGAACTTCGGCAACCCGGAGAAGCCCCGGATCATGGGGCAGTTCGCCGGCTGCATCGAAGGCATGGCCGACGCCTGCCGCGTCCTGGACTTCCCCGTCGTGTCGGGCAACGTCAGCCTGTACAACGAGACCAACGGCGAAGGCATCCTGCCCACCCCCGCCATCGGTGGCGTGGGCCTGCTGAAGGACAGCACGCTCGCCATCGGCAGCGGCTTCCGCAACGAGGGCGACACCGTCCTGCTGTTCGGCGCCACGGCCGGCCATGTCGGCCAGTCGCTGTACCTGCGTGAGGTGTTCGGCCGCGAGGAAGGCACACCCCCGCCGGTGGATTTGGCCGCTGAGCGCCGCACCGGCGACCTGGTGCGCGGCCTGATCGAGGCGCGCCGCCTGACCGCCTGCCATGACCTGGCCGATGGCGGCCTGGCTGTCGGCTTGGCGGAAATGGCCCTGCGCGGCCGGAAGGGTGTCGCCCTGATCGGCCTGGATGGTGCCGATGCCGGCCTGCTGTTCGGTGAGGACCAGGCCCGCTATCTGGTCACCACCACGGTCGCCGACGCGGCGGCGGTGACGGAAGCCGCCAAGGCCGCCGGCGTGCCGGTCACCAACCTGGGCACCGTGGGCGGCGACGCCCTGACAGGCCTGGCCGGCGGCGCCCTGCCCCTGGCGGAGCTGCGCAAGGTCCACGAAGGCTGGCTGCCCGGCTTCATGGCCGGCGACGCCGCCTGACCGCCTGACATCCGTGCAACAATCGACGGCATGAGCTAGCCTCATGCCGTCGTAGCCTGCGACCGCAGGCGCCGGAGATTTCTGGGAAGCGTCAGCGGACTGGAAATCGAGGACAAGCCAAGCCGGCGGATGCCGGCGCCCGGTGCTTGAGGGAACACTGAAAGGAACAAACCCATGGCCATGGACGCGTCTGAGATCGAGCGTTTGATCCGGGAGGGCATTCCGGGCGCCGAAGTGCGCATCGAGGACCTGCGGGGCGATGGCGACCATTACGCCGCCTATGTCTCCGCGGCGGCCTTCAAGGGCAAGAGCCGGGTGGCACAGCACCAGATGGTCTACGCGGCGCTGGGTGGCAAAATGGGCAATGAACTCCATGCCTTGGCCCTGACCACGGCGGCGACGCAGGACTGATCTGAGAAGATCGCGCAGCGGTATACCGGTTGTTCCCACTGGACAGACGGCCCGCGCGCGCTCATTTATTGCACGTGGGTTGCTGGATGAACTTGTTCACCGGGAACGGTAACATGGTTGCCAGCGCTATCCGGGCCCCTGCCCGGTTCAGGTTTGACCGCCGGTCGCCGCTATCTTGAGCGGCGGGATGGCACCAGAGGATCGATCGTACATGGACAAGACCGTCGAAGAACGCATCCGCCGCGACATCACCGAGAACGACGTCGTGCTCTATATGAAGGGCACGCCCGTGTTCCCGCAGTGCGGCTTCTCCGCCGCCGTCGTGCAGGTGTTGAGCCACCTGGGCGTGAAGTTCAAGGGCATCGACATCCTGGTCGATCCGGCCCTGCGCCAGGGCGTCAAGGAATTCAACAACTGGCCGACCATTCCCCAGTTGTTCGTGAAGGGTGAATTCATCGGTGGCTGCGACATCGTCCGCGACATGTATGAGTCGGGCGAGCTGGTGCAGCTGCTGGCCGAAAAGGGCGTCGCCTCGCAGGCCGCCGCCTAAGCGACAGCGCCGCGCACTCACGTGAAAAGGGCCGCCCCGGGAAACCGGGCGCGGCCCTTTTTAATGGCCCCAGGGGCCGTGCTTCCTCAATGGAACATCAGGTAGATGATGATCAGAACGGGAAGCGGAACACCCAGCAGCCACAGAATTCCGTACCTCATCGCGACGATCTCCCCTCAGTTCTTGGGATAGGGCCTGTTTCATTGGCCCTGACACCGAGGGAAACGTTGGAGCGCCGGTTTTGTTCCAGCAATCGCCATGGAACAAAAGTCCACGCTCACGCTTGAGCGGATGGTCTTTCCCGCTTCGGAGGCGACATGTCGAGAAACCCGTGGCTGCGCACCGGCTTCGATAGCTGGATGCTGGGTGTGGAGGCCATGCAGGTCATCACGCTACGCACCTGGAAGCTGGCGGCCGGCGGTGCGGCGGCACAGACCGAGGCGCAACGCATGGTGACGGAGAAGATCGCGGCCGGCCTGGACCTGCAGCTGCGGGCCATGACGGGGGACCTGGGTATGGACGCCCACGGGGCCACCGCCAAGGTGCTGGCCCATTACCGCCGCAAGGTGCGCGCCAACCGGCGGCGGCTGGGAAAGGCGGGATAGCGCCTTCCCCATGCTGTTATAGCAATGGCCTTTGATCTTGACCGATCAAAGCCCCCCTCAATCGCCGGGCGCCAGCATCCGCTGGCTTGGCTTCCTCAGTTTCCAGTCCACTGCGTTCCCCGGAAACTTCCGGCGGCCCCAGTCGGGGCCTACAGCGGCACGAGCCAAGGTCTCGTACCGCTGGCCTTATTCCCTGCCGCGCACCCGGGACCACGTCTTGCCAGCCTGGCGCAGGACGCTGTACCAGCGCTCCCGGACACTCCACAGCGCCGGCGGGTGGGTGGCCTCTTCCAGATAGCCCAGCGACAGCAGCGTGGGTTCGATCAGGCGCAGCACCTGGCGTCGCTGGCGGCGGTGGCGCACATGCTTGCCGATGGCGCCGCGGCGCACGGACTTGGATCGTTCCGTCAGGGCCGCCTCATCCACCGGACGCTCCAGGAAGGCCAGGATGCGGCGGGAGACGGGGATGAAGTCCCGGCACAGATCCTCATACCGCACCTCCAGGTACCGGCCGGGCAGCATGATGCCATAGTTGCGCCCCACCTCCACGCTGTTCAGCCAATGCAGGGCGTTATAGATGTGCGGCCGGCGAACATAGGCGCGGTTGGTCATGGACAGGCCGCGCCAGCCTTCGATCTCGGCATTGTTGAAGTAGACCTTGCGCCAGAACTTGGTCTGCGGCGGCACATGGTCGCTGAAGGCCACGTCCAGGCCGTCGCGCAGCAGGTGGACGAAACGCGCCTTGGGGAAAACGGCGGCGATGATGGGCACGATGTAGGTGCTCTCGCACAGCTTCCAGCCCCAGGGGGAGCGGCCGTCATAGCCCGTCAGGTGCTCCATGATGGCGGTGACGAACAGGGCCTCCAGATCGGCCGGCCATTCCTCGTCCCACAGCACCTGATAGTTCGGATAGTAGTCCTCCACCAGCCGCTCGATCAGCGGCAGGATGGCCATGGCGTCGTTGGACTCATTCAGCTTGCCGCCGATGAATATCCCCTGGTCGTCCAGCATCTGCGCCAGCAGGCGGCTGCCGGAGTGCGACTTGTTGTAGACCACCACGGGCGCCGGCAGGTCGGCAAAGCGGCGCCGCAGCCGTTCGATCGTTCCGCCCTGATTGGCGACCTGACGTACCCGGGCCGGCGCCACGGCGGCGGCCTGGGACTGCGTCCCCCAATTCTTGGCATATGCGTTCGACAAGAGTTTGCCCCATCACAGTGAACGGCCGCACCTCCCCACGCCCGGAGCAATCCAGGTGATTGTGCGGCTTGTAGTCACAGGACGTTTTGTGACCTTCCTATTACGTTCCGCGATGAAGAACCCTATCTCCACTGGACGAAGAAAATTGGCTTCTTTCAGTTCCTCCCAGCATTACCAAAGTCGTAAAAAATTTATTGGAATATCAATGAAATCAGGATGTTAAATACGTTCATTGCAGTTATGCATGTTACTGTTATACTGTTCGTTATATTCACGTACGCCTAATGTTGTATGGGCCGGCACGGCCAAATCACACGCCCCGCGCGCGCAAAAGAAAAGGCCGCACCCAAGGGATGCGGCCTGATCTTGAAAGCGGCCCCCCGGATGCCCGGGGAGCCGAAACGCGGACCTGGATTAACGCGAGTAGTATTCGACGACCAGGTTCGGTTCCATGGTGACCGGGTACGGCACATCGGCCAGGCCCGGGCCACGGACGAAGGTGCCCTTCAGGGCGCCGGTGTCGACCTGCACGTATTCCGGAATGTCGCGCTCACCCGAGGCGGAGGCCTCCAGGATGATGGCGAACTGCTTGGCCTTCTGGCGCACTTCGATGGTGTCGCCGTCCTTCACCCGGTAAGAGGCGATGTTCAGGCGCTTGCCGTTCACCAGGATGTGGCCGTGGTTGATGATCTGGCGCGCGGCGAACGGGGTCGGCGCGAACTTCATGCGGTACACCACCGCGTCCAGGCGGCGCTCCAGCAGCTGCACCAGGTTCTCACCGGTGTCGCCCTTGCGACGGACGGCTTCCTGGTAGATGCGGCGGAACTGACGCTCGCCGATGTTGGCGTAGTAGCCCTTCAGCTTCTGCTTGGCCATCAGCTGCAGACCGAAGTCCGACGGCTTCTTGCGGCGCTGGCCGTGCTGGCCGGGGCCGTATTCGCGGCGGTTGACCGGGCTCTTGGCGCGGCCCCACAGGTTGACGCCGAGGCGGCGGTCAATCTTGTACTTGGACTCTAAACGCTTGCTCATCTCTAAGCTCCAAAACACCGCTGACGCGGCTTATTGTCCCGGTAGTTCCATGCCGCTCCGCCGATCGGAACGCATGGACGGGGTTAAGGGGAGAGATCCCCCGGACCCACCTTCCCGGGAAGTGAAGGCCGGCACTATAAGCGGCACGGCCCTGAAGTCAACGGAAAGTGCCGCCCCCGGCCAGCGCCGGCCGCAGACGGCCCATGCGGCGGAGGAACTGCCGCCCCAGGAGCCTGTCCCCTATTCCGCCGCGCGGGATGCCGATTGGCCGACCACGGCGCGCACGGCTTCCAGTACCGGGCCGGGTTCGGTCCGCGCCAGCCAGTCCGGGCTGACATCGACGTATCGCACCACGCCGTCCCGGTCGACCACCACCACGGCCGGCATGGGCAATTCCCAGGTGCCCGTGCCGATGATGTCGCCCAGCGAGACGCCCTTGGCCGTCAACGACGCCTGGGAGGCCGCGTTGGCGGTATAGAGGATGCCCAGCAGGCGGCCCAGCGCATTGTCACGGTCACTGGCGACAAGGAATGTCAGGTCGTGACGCCGCTTGATCTCCACCAGGCGCTCCGGCACCTGCGGGCTGACGGCCACCAGTTGCGCGCCCAGGGCCTTCAAGCCCGGCCACAGGTGCCGCTCATAATACGGCAGCGCGATGTTGCAGGCGGGACAGCCGGCGAAACGGAAAAACACCAGCACCACCGGTCCCGGCGCGCGCAGCGCATCCAGCGCCAGCGGCGCGCCCTCCACATCCGCCAGCACCACGCCGTCCAGCCGGTCCCCCACCTTGACGAAGGCCTCGACGTCGGCGGTTTCCACCAGTTCGCGCCGTTGGTCGATGTTCACCTTCAACTGCGCCGGATCCATGGTCGCCACCCGGTGGGCATGCAGGTCGGCGAACAGCTGGGTCAGGCTGGGCTCGGGCGTAATGGACGGTTGGCTCACGGGCGATCTCCAGCCTCGGGGGGTGGGCTCTTCCCACTGTGGCAGGGGAAAGCCTTGGAAAAACCCGAGGAATCCTTGATCACCTTATTGGCCGGCGTGAAGTGCGGTGTTTTCAGCGTACCGGGGGTTGGGGTTGGGTGCGCAGTTGTTGCTGGATGTAGATTAATTCCATCGCGGCCAGTTCATCGTCGGGAACGGCCGCCAGAGCCTGGCGATAGGCCGCCTCCGCCTCATCCAGCCGATCCATGGCCATGTAAAGGCCACCCAGCCCATCGTAGGCGTCGCGGCTTTCCCGGCCCCGCTCCTCCATGGGCGCCAGGTCCAGCGCGGCGGTGGCCGCCTGATAGGCCTCCAGCGCCTGGGGCATTTTGTGTTCCGCCTTATAGATGGCGCCCATCTCGACAAGGATGGGGGCGTTGGCCGGCGACAGCACGCGCGCCCGTTCCAGACTGGCTTCCGCGCCGGCGACATCATCCAGGGTCAGGAGTTCCCGGCCCTTGTGGTAGTAGGCCATGGACAGCCCCGCCTCCACCACCCGGGCCTTCTGCCCCTGGGCCAACGCCTGCTGCATGTAGCGGGTGGCCTCTTCCGCGGTACGGGCGCAGTAAAACCGTCCCTGGACGGCGCGGTAGCGGCCTTCGTAGATCACGATGATCTTGCTGAAATGGTCATCCACCGCCCGGCGCGCATCCCCCGCCCGCACCGCCAGCAAGCCTTCCATCAGCCAATGATGCAGGCCCAGGTCGGGTGTGAGGTCGGCCATAGGCAAATCATTCGTTGCCATCGTGGCGCCAGCGGCGGCACCCGTCCATGGAAGGGCGGCCACACAGAAGACCAGCGCGATGCGTCTCCAAAGTGCAAGGTTGCACATGCCGCCCCTTCACTGGAAATGGGGTTGTCTGGCCTTCTGCTGCTGGACGTATGCCAGTTCGTGCTGGGCGTAGGCATCCTGGGGGTTCTTTTCCAGGCAGGCCTTATAAATGGCCTCGGCATCGTCCAGCTTGCCGGTTTCGGAATAGATATAGGCGATGCCGTGCTGGGTGACCGCCTCTTCCCTGGTGGCGTTCTGGCGCTGAAAGTTCACATGTTCCTTGGCCGCCTGGTAGGTTTCCAGCGCCAGGGCCCAATTCTTTTGCGTCTTGTAGAGATTGCCCAACTCATTCAGGTAGTGCGAGTTGTACGGTGAAAGATCGCGCGCACGTTCCAACGCCGCCTGGGCGGCCGGAAGGTCCCGCAGTTCCACCAAACTGAATCCCCTGAAGAAGTAGGCGGCCGCCCACATGGGCGGCAGGGCCCGGGCCGAGTGTTTGCTGGCGGCGGCCAGGAGCATGTATGCCATCGCCTCCATACCGTCGCCGGCACAGTAGAGCGTCTCCGCACTGTCCTTGTAACGGGCATCGTAAGTGGCGATGACCTTGTCAAAGTCTTCGATGGCCGGGCGTACCTGGCCGGTGCGCATCAACTGCACCCCCTCGGCGATGGTCCGGACCATGGCCTGGTCTTCCGCATCCTCGGCCGCCTTTTTCGGATCAACCGCCTTTGACGCCGTCTCACCGGAAGGGGGCGGCGCGCCCGCGTCAACCGGTATCGCCGGCTGCACCACAGACGGTGCCGGCTGGTCCTGCGCCCAGGCCTGCACGGTCGACAGCACCGCCCCCATCATCAGAACAGCAATCGTTGTGCCCCTCATCCGCGCCCCCCGGCTCTGGTTCCCCATCCCGCAATCACGCAAGATTGCAGAATGGCAACCATACTATCAGGACGGTTATGGCACGCCAGGGGCACAAGCCTGTTCCGCTACTTCGCCGCCTCATAAACCTTGCGGCCATCCACCCAGGTGGAGCGCGGCTTGATGTCCGCGATCCGGCGGAATGCCACCGTCAGGGGATCGGCGCTGAGGATGACGAAGTCGGCATGCAGGCCGGGCTTCAGCATCCCCACCTCCCCCTCCATGAAGCCGGCGTAGGCGGCATCGCGGGTGAAGCCGGCCAGCGCCTGTTCCCGCGTCAGCCGTTGGTCCGGCAGCCAGCCGCCAGGGGGCTGGCCCTTCAGATCCTGGCGGGTGACGGCGGCATAGAGACCCAGGAAGGGATTGACCTTCTCCACCGGGAAGTCGGAGCCCAGCGCCAGCCGCGCGCCCGATTGGACGAAGCGCTGCCAGGCATAGGCGCCGGCCAGGCGGTCATGGCCCAACCGCCGTTCCGCCCACGGCATGTCGGAGGTGGCGTGGGTGGGCTGCATGGAGGCGATGACGCCCAGCTGGCCGAAGCGGGGAATGTCCTCCAGCGCCACGATCTGGGCATGCTCCACCCGCCAGCGGTGGTCGGTGGCCTTGGCATCGGCGCCCAGCGCCTGGGCGTAGGTGTCCAGCACGGTGCGGTTGCCGGCGTCGCCGATGGCATGCGTCGCCACCTGCAGGTGGCAGCCCTTGGCCTTGGCCACGATGCGGGCATAGTCGGCGGGGTCGGTCACGTAGATGCCGCTGTTGCCAGGGTCATCGCTGTAGGGCCGCAGCAGCCGCGCGCCCCTGCTGCCCAGGGCGCCATCGATGTACAGCTTCACGCCACGCATGCGCACACGGGCCGTGGGATCGGTGTAGCCGCCGTTACCCAGACCGCACAACCAGTCCAGCGCCTCATGGTCGCCATCGGCCAGGGTGTAGAGGCGCACCGGCACCTCCCCCTTGGCCGCCATATCCTGCAGCACGCGGAAGGACTGCAGGCTGATGCCGGGCTCATGCGCGCCGGTAAGGCCCAGCGACACCATCTCGGCGAAGGCCAGTTTGTAGTCCTGGCGGATCTGCACGTCGGTGCGCGCGGGCATGGCCTCGTTCACCAGGTCCATGGCGTTGTCGATGAAGACGCCGCTCGCCTTGGCGCCGGCGCGCACGATGCGCCCGCCTTCCGGCTGCCAGTCGCCGTCCAGGCCCTTGGCATCAGGCCGCTGCGCCATCAGGCGCAAGGCGGCGCTGTTGACCCAGACGGCATGGCCATCCACCCGATCCAGCCGCAGGGGCCGGTCGGGAAAGGCGGCGTCCAGGTCGGCCGCCGTGGGAAAGGACTTGTCCGGCCAACGATTCTGGTCCCAGCCCCAGCCCTCCAGCCAATCGCCCGGCGCGACCTTGGTCGCCTGGGCCTTCAGCCGCCTCAGGATTTCGGCCTTGGAATTGGCACCGGACAGATCGGCGGTCAGCAAGGCCCCGCCCTCATCCTGCACATGGCCATGCGCGTCGATCAGGCCGGGCACCACCGGGGCGCCCTTGGCGTCCACCGTCGCGGCACCGGGATAACGCTTCACCAGGTCGGCCGTATCACCCACCGCCAGCAGGGTGCCGGCCTCATCCCAGGCCAGGGCGGTAGCAGCAGGATGGTCCGGATCCTCGGTATGGATACGGGCGTTGACCAGCAGCGTTGGTGCCGCCTGGGCCTGGGTTCCCAGCAATACGAATGCCGACACCGCCGCCAAAAGACGCCTGCCCGCCATCATTCCCCCTAAACCCCCGGTTTCGTTGGCACCAGGGTACAGCGGAAAAGCTTGCGGTCAAATCACAGGAACGGCGCCACCGCCGCCAGGAAGGCCTTGGGCGCCTCGATCATCGGGGCGTGGCCGCTGTCGGGGATGGTGACCAGTTTCGCACCGGGAATGCCGTCGGCGTAGAAGCGGCCATCGACCGGGGGCAGCAGCTTGTCCTCCGCCCCCCACACCACCAGGGTGGGAATGGTGATGCCGCCAAGCTTGCCATCCACCGCCTCATCCAGCAGCGCCGGGTTGCCGTAGACGGAATGGATGGTCCAGGCGTCGCCCTTGGCGATGCTCCACGCCAGGCCACGCTTCAGGGCATCGGCCCCCTGGCTCCAGCTTGGGTCATGGAAGATGGCACCCAGCAGGGCCTTCTGCCCGGCCAGCGAGGCCGACGGCGGCTGGCCCGCCGGCTTCGGCCCGAAGGCCTTGGCCATGGTCTCGTGCCGGCCGGCGGCGTCGCACAGCACCAGCTTGGACGGCTTGGGCAGGGCCAGCGCCGGGTCGGCCGCGACACCGCCCAGCGCCTGGATGGCGTACTGCGCCGAAATCCAGCCGCCCAGGGATTCGCCCATCAGGGTGAAGCCGCCCTTCACGCCCTTCTGCCGCAGGAATTCGCCCAGGAAATCCACCCAGGTCTGAATGGCGTAATCGATCTGCGGCTTGTCCGAGGCGCCGAAGCCCAGCAGATCCATGGCCAGCACGTGATGGGTCTTTGCGAGATCCCCCACCACCCGGCCCCAGTCACCCATGGCGCTGCTGCCCAGCCCATGGACCAGCACCAGGGTCGGGCCCTGTCCGGCCTCGTAATAGCGGATGTTGGCGCCGAACAACGCGATGGATTGCGGATCGCCTTCCGGCCGGACGGCGGCGGGCTTCGCCGCCTCGGCCGCCTGCGCCACACCCAAGGGTGCGCCCATCAAACCGGCGGCCACCAAGACCGCCCGCAGCACCAGACTTGCCCGCATGATCCCCACCCCGTTCATCGTGACCGGCCCGCCCCACCGGCGGACGAACAGGGTGCATCGCCTGGTTCAACAACAGCAAGACCTGTCAGGACGGCGCCACCGGCATCCGCCATAGTGCCGGCATGAACCAGCCACCGCCCCGCACCGACCGCCTTGCCGACCTGCTTGCCTGGATTGAGGACAACCTCGACCAGCCATTGACGCTGGAGGCCATCGCCGACCGCGCGGCGCTGTCGCCCTATCATTTTTCCCGCCTGTTCACGGCCCGCCTGGGGCGCAGCGTCATGGCGCACGTGCGGGGCCGGCGGTTGGTCAGGGCGGCACAGCGCCTGGCACGCGATCCGGACATACGCCTGATCGACCTGGCGTTCGATTGCGGCTTTGAGTCCCAAGAGGCTTTCACCCGCGCCTTCGGACGCGTCTTCGGCGTGGCGCCCGGCCGCTTCCGCAAGGGCTTCGCCGTCACCCCATTGGAAGGACAATATCCCATGAGCATGCCCGATGCCGTCGAGGTCAGCGTCGCCCAACTGCCCGACCTGGTCGCACTGGAGGCCTTCACCGTCGCTGGCCCCAGCCGCCGCTTCGACGGGGCCAGCAAGGCCAACATTCCCCAGCTGTGGTCGGCGCTGATCGGCGCCCTGCCCTTCGCTGGGCAGGTACCCAGCTGGGCCACCTATGGCGTGGTGTGGGGTGCTGATCGGGCGGAGGGCAGCTTCGACTACATGGCCGGCGTCCGTGTCCGGGCCGATATCGCCCCGCCGGCGGGTTTCACCGCGCTGGCCATCCCCGCCGCCCGCTATGCCGTGTTCCGCATCACCCTGAACGGCGGCGCGCTGCATCCCCAGGTGAAGACGGCCATGGCCCGGATCTGGGGCGACCTGATCCCGGCCTCAGGCCTTGACGTGGCGGACAGCCCGGATTTCGAACTCTACGACAGCGAATTCGCGCCCACCCGCCCCGGCGCGGTGATCGATTTCCACGTGCCGGTCGTGGCGTAGGGTCAGTGCCCCTTGACCGGCCCGCCGTCCTTGCGCCGGCCGGTCAGCGCCGCGATGACACCGTGGAAGGTGCGCACTTCCTGTTCCGTCATATGGGCGCGTTGCAGCAGGTTGCGGATGTTGCGCACCATGCTGGGGCGTTTCTCCTCAACGGTGTAGAAGCCGGTGGCGTTCAGTTCCGCCTCCAGATGCTCAAACAGATGGACCAGTTCCTCCTTGGTCGCCGGGCGGGAGTTGCCGGTGTACAGCTGCCGCGCCGGCCCCTTCTCTTCCGCCTGGAACCATTCGTGCGCCACCAGCAGCACGCATTGCGCCAGGTTGAGGGATGAGAAGCCCGGGTTCAGGGGAATGGTGATGAGGGTGTCGGCCAGCGCGATGTCGTCGTTCACCAGGCCGGTGCGTTCCGGCCCGAACAGGATGCCGACCTCACGCCCCACCTGGGCATGCGCCCGCATCTCCGTCGCCGCCTCGCGCGCCGTCAGCACGGTCTTGACCATGTAGCGGGGCCGTGCCGTGGTGGCGTAGACCTTCTGCAAATCGGCGATGGCGTCCTTGGTGCTTTCATAGACGCGGGCCTTGTCCAGCACCAGGGTGGCACCGGCCGAGGCCGACACCGCCTTCTCGTTGGGCCAGCCGTCGCGCGGGTTCACCAGGCGCAGGTCGGTCAGGCCGTGGTTCAGCATGGCGCGCGCCACCGTGCCGATGTTTTCGCCCAGCTGGGGTTCCACCAGGATGACGGCCGGGCCGCCGCCGGTCCCTTCACTGCCCTCCGCCTCCGTCTGGGAGGCCTGGGACTTGGCGAGCATGCGGCGGTCGGTTCCACTCATGGCGAACGGGTCTCTTGACTGGGCCCCTCACGCGGTGGGGACGGTGGCCCCGGCGCGGTAGAGACAATAGGTGATGCTGTCGAACAGCGCGTTGAACGACGCGTCGATGACGTTGGCGGATACCCCGACGGTAACCCAAGGGGCGCCATCGGGCATCCGCGTTTCGATCATGACGCGGGTCACCGCCTTGGTGCCGTCCTGGGGGGTCAGGATGCGGACCTTGTAGTCGACCAGCCGCATGCCGTCCAGTTGCGGGTAGGCCGGCAGCAGGGCCTTGCGCAGCGCTGTGTCCAGCGCGTTCACCGGCCCATTGCCCTCCGCCACCGTCATCAGGGCGTCGGCCACGCCCGGCACCTCCAGCTTGGCGGTCGCCTCCGACAGGGTGACCAGCTCACCGCGCAGGTTCCAGCGGCGCTCATCCAGCACGCGGAAGGAGATCAGGCGGAAATAGTCCGGCAGCTGGCCCAGTTCACGGCGGGCCAGCAGTTCAAAGCTGGCTTCCGCCCCGTCATAGGCGTAGCCCTCGAACTCCCGCCGCTTCACCGTTTCCACCAGCGCGCCCACACGCGGGTCGTTGGGCTCGATCGCGATGCCCACCTCGCGCAGGCGGGCCAGCACGTTGGCGCGGCCGGCCTGGTCGGACACCAGCACGCGCCGGCGGTTGCCCACCTGCTCCGGCCGCACATGCTCATAACTGGTGGGGTCCTTCTCCACCGCGGAGACGTGCAGGCCCCCCTTGTGCGCGAAGGCGCTTTCGCCGACATAGGCCGCGTGCCGGTTGGGCGCGCGGTTCAGCCGATCATCCAGCAGGCGGCTGACATGGACCAGGCGGCTCAACCCCGCCTCATCCACGCCGATGTCGTAGCCCATCTTGAGGGACAGCGTGGGGATGAGGGAGATGAGGTTGGCGTTGCCGCACCGCTCCCCCAACCCGTTCAGCGTGCCCTGGATCATGCGGGCGCCGGCGCGCACCGCCGCCAGGCTGTTGGCCACCGCGTTCTCGGTATCGTTATGGCAATGGATGCCCAGGCGGTCGCCGGGGATCACCTGCGCCACGGCGGCCACGATGGCCTCCACCTCATGCGGCAGGCTGCCGCCGTTGGTGTCGCACAGCACGATCCAGCGCGCCCCGCCCTCATAGGCCGCGCGCACGCAGGCCAGCGCATAGTCGGGGTTGGCCTTGTAACCGTCGAAGAAATGCTCCGCATCGAACAGCGGCTCGCGACCCCGGCTGGCGGTTTCCGCCACGCTGTCGCGGATGAGATCCAGGTTCTCGCCCCGCGGGATGTTCAGCGCCACGTCGACATGGAAGTCCCAGGTCTTGCCCACCAGGCAGACGCCGGCGCCTTCGATCCCATTGGTGGCGTTGAACAGAGCGTTCAGCCCCGGGTCGTTGCCGGCGCTGCGCCCTGGGCGGCGGGTCATGCCGAAAGCCGTCAGCCGGGCGCGCTTCAGCACCGGCGGGTCGGCGAAGAAGGCATCGTCGGTGGGGTTGGCGCCCGGCCAGCCGCCCTCGACATAATCAATGCCCAGCGCATCCAGCTCCCGCGCGATGGCGGCCTTGTCGGACGCCGTGAAGTCCACGCCCTGGGTCTGCGCGCCATCGCGCAGCGTGGTGTCATAGAGATAGATGCGGGTGCGAGCAGTCATAACCGGGCCAAATAACGAAACGGAGTTGCGACAATGGCCCATCACACGCAACGAAGCAACCCTGGCAAGCCATAGGCGGCGGCATGGCGGCCCTGCCGGAGGACGCCGCCGCCGCCGGCGCCGTCACCGGGCAAAGTACGTACCTCAAACAGTCTTACCCATCCTGGGTTATTCAAACTAGCCAGATAAAGTACCCGACATGGCGAAGACACCGTGAATGTCATTTTAACAAATCATAAAATCCGGTCCCACATTCAAAATATTCGCTCCCCTTCATTGTCCCCATATTTTCCGTTCCTATACTTCCGATACGGAAGCGAGACCAGACGTCGCCGTCCTTGACATGAACATCGAAATCGATCGCCCGCATTTAATTTTATTGATTTGGCGGCAGAAGCAAATGATGCGCCCGACGCCATTGGCTCCCCGATCAATTTCCACGCCGCGGCCCGACCAGCGCCGACCGCTTATGGAGCACCCGATGACCCTTTGGCTGAACCTGACCTTGCGCGGCAAGGTGCTGACCTCTTTCCTGGCCGTCCTGCTGCTGATCGCCACGCTGGGCGGCACGGCCTTGTGGTCCTTACACTCATTGGGGCGGACCACCGGCACCCTGGCCAACCAAGCCCTGCCCAAGACGGTGATGTTGGGTGAATTGATCGACACCTTCAGCCGCTACCGTCGCCTCGACCTGCGCATGGCCCTGGCCGGCGCCGTCCACGACGTGGACGACATCACGGATAGCAAGAAGCAGTTGGCCGAAACCCGGCAGCAGGTGGACACCATCCTTGCGCAATACCGCGCCACCGTGGCCCCCGCCACCGAGGAGGCGCAATTGCTGGCCGCCTTCAGCGACGCCTGGCAGCAATACATCCCGGCCACCACCCAACTGTCCGTCCTGGTGGACGCCGGCAACGGTGGCGCCATCCAGGATTTCGTCTCCGGTCCGTTGAAGGACGCGTTCTTGCGGGTGATCACGCCGTTGGGCAAGACCCTGGAATGGAACGGCACACACGGTCAGGAACTGGCGGCGTCCGCCGCGAGCACCCAAGCCGCAGCCCGCACCGCCGTGCTGGTGGTGCTGGGGGCCAGCCTGCTGCTGTGCGTGGCCGTCATCGTGTCCATGGCCCGTACCGTCGCCCGGCCGCTGACCGACATGGCGGGGGCGCTGGGGCGCCTGGCCCATGGCGACCTGGACGTGAGCCTGGCCGCCACCAACCGCCGGGACGAGGTCGGCCTGCTGGGCCGGGCGCTGGCGGTGTTCCGCGACAACGCCCTGGCGGTGAAACGCCTGGAGCGGGAACAGGTGGCGATGCGCGAACAGGCGGAGCAGGAGCGCAAGGCGTCACAGGCCGCCGTGGCCGACGCCTTCGAGGCCCAGGTCGCCAGCCTGATCGACGCCCTGGCGGGGGCCGCGCGGGAGATGAAGGACACGGCCGACGCCATGGCCGAGGCCGCCGGCGTCACCCGCGACCGCTCCACCTCCGTCGCCGGGGCGGCCGTGCAGACCTCCGCCAACGTGCAGATGGTGGCGACCGCGTCGGAGGAACTGGCGGCCACGGTGCAGGAGATCGCGCGCCAGGTCGAACGCTCCCGCGAGCAGGCGCAGGGCGCCATCAGCGACTGCGCCGCCTCCACCGAAGTGGTGGGCAAGCTGCAGGAAAGCACCGACAAGATCAGCGACGTGGTGGAGATGATCGCCGGCATCGCCGCCCAGACCAACCTGCTGGCCCTGAACGCCACCATCGAGGCAGCTAGAGCGGGGGAGGCCGGCAAGGGCTTCGCCGTCGTGGCATCCGAGGTCAAGGCCCTGGCCACCCAGACCGCCAAGGCGACGGAGGATGTGACTGCCCAGGTGGTGCGCATCCAGTCGTTGACGGAGCAGACGGCGGGCGCCATCGCCGGCATGCAGCGCGCCATCACCAACATGGCCGACATCGCCATGGCCATCGCATCCGCCGTGGAGGAGCAGAACGCCGCCACCCGCGAAGTGGCCCGCGGCATCACCGAGGCCGCCAACGGTACCGAGGACATGACCCGCAACATCACGGCGGTCAGTGCCGCCGCCGCCACGACCGGCAGTGCGGCCACCCAGATCCGGGGAACGTCGGGCAGGCTGGCCGAAAACGCCAACGTCCTGACCGGTGCCGTGCAGCGTTTCCTGGGCACGGTGCGCGCCGCCGCCTGACCCCTTCGGGGTTCATCCCATTGGCCAGAGGCCGCCCCTTGGCACCAGGGGCGGCCTTTTTTTGTGCGTGCGCCAAAGAAACGTCGGGAAACCGGCAGGGATCAGACATGGCGCGGCGATCATAGGCAGTTTTCGCCGATAGCCCGAGCATGCCGGCACCATTAACCAAGTAAACTTCATAATGAATGCATTTCCATATTGCGTCGCAACATACGAAACATCTACTTTGGAGGTAGATACGTATTTTGAGCGGCCGGCTCACTATTGAGTGCTTCTCAAAATATTTGCATAAAATTTTATTTAAATGGACTGCGGAGCGCCGACCCGGGCAGCCCGGGCTTGGCCCTTGTCCGTCGTCCGCCGCATTGTAGGAGCTTGGTACCCATGACCCTTTGGCTGAACCTCTCGCTGCGCGGCAAGGTCCTCGCCTCTTTCCTGGCGGTTCTGCTGCTGATCGCCACCCTAGGGTGCGCCGCCTTATGGTCCCTGGGCTCACTGGGGCAAGCGACGGACACGCTGGCCCGGGACGCGCTGCCCAAGTCGGTGCATCTGGGCCAGTTGATGGAAAGCCTGAACCGCTACCGCCGTCTGGACCTGCGCCTGGCCCTGGCCGCCGTGGCGCACGATTCCGGGGACGTGCAGGGCGCCAAGGCCGACATGCCGAAGACCAAGGCGGCGGTGGACGCGGCCGTTCGTCTCTACGCAGGAGAGGTCGCCCCCGGCACGGCGGAGGCGAACCGTCTGCGCACCTTCACCGATGCCTGGCAGCACTACACCGCCGCCACGACCAAGCTGGTGGCCTTCATCGACGCGCATGACGATGCCGGCATGCAGGGCTTCGCCTCCGGCCCCTTGAAGGAGGCCTTCCGCGCCGTCATAACGCCCCTGACCGACACGTTGGAGGCGCAGGGCCGTCGAGGCCAGGAATTGGCACGGGATGCGGCGGCCACCCAGGCCGCCGGCCGCACCACCGTGCTGGCGGCGTTGGGCGCCGGCCTGATCCTGTGCATCGCCGTCATCGTGGCCATGGCCCGTACCGTCGCCCGCCCCCTGACCGACATGACCGGCGCCTTGGGCCGTCTCGCCCAGGGCGACTTGACCGTGGCCCTGCAAAACAGCGATCGCCGGGACGAGGTCGGCGTGCTGGGCCGCGCCCTAGCCGTGTTCCGCGACAACGCCCTGGCGGTGAAGCGGCTGGAGACGGAGCAGGCCAGCTTGCGCGCGCAGGCCGCCCGCGATGCCAAGGCGGCACAGGACGCCATCGCCGACGCCTTCGAGGCCCAGGTGTCCGGCCTGATCGACGCCCTGGCAGGGGCGGCGCGCGAGATGAAGGACACGGCGGACAGCATGGCGGAGGCGGCGGGCATCACCCGTGACCGCTCCAGTTCCGTCGCCGGGGCCGCCGTGCAGACCTCCGCCAACGTGCAGATGGTGGCGACCGCGTCGGAAGAGCTGGCGGCGACCGTCCAGGAGATCGGCCGCCAGGTCGAACGGTCCCGCACCCAGGCACAGAACGCCATCACCGACTGCGCCACCTCCGCCGAGGTGGTGGGCCAGTTGCAGGACAGCACCGCCAAGATCAGCGCGGTGGTGGAGATGATCGCCGGCATCGCGGCGCAGACCAATCTGCTGGCCCTGAACGCCACCATCGAGGCCGCCCGCGCCGGGGAGGCCGGCAAGGGCTTCGCCGTCGTGGCCAGTGAGGTCAAAGCCCTGGCCACCCAAACCGCCAAGGCGACGGAGGATGTCACCGCCCAGATGCAGCGCATCCAGGTCTTGAGCGAACGCACGGCCGGCGCCATCGGCGGCATGCAGGGCGCCATCACCGGCATGGCCGATATCGCCATGGCCATCGCCTCCGCCGTGGAGGAACAGACCGCCGCCACGGCGGAAGTCGCCCGCGGCATCAACGAAGCCGCCACTGGGACCGAGGACATGTCCCGCAACATCACGGCGGTGAGTGCGGCCGCCGCCACGACCGGCAGTGCCGCCACCCAGATCCTGGGCACATCCGGCAAGCTGGCGGAGAACGCCACCGTGCTGACCGGCGCGGTGCAGCGTTTCCTGGGCACGGTGCGCGCAGTGGCGTGAGGGAAATTACTGCCCCATCAATGGCGCCTGACCGGCCATTGATGGGGCAGCCCTATAATCAACTTACAGCAGGTCGTAAGTGATCGCCGCACCACCAGCGCCATATCCGCTGGCACCACCGGAAGATACGATCAACAGCCCTACCCCCGCCGGCAAACGAAGGCTGAATCCCAGGTTGTCGGAACTATTCTGGGCGGGCGTCGCCAGGTTGGTGAAAAGTATCCGCTGGCTTCCATCAGGATAGCTCGCCACCAGATGAATCAATCCGTTGGCGGTAGTCCATATCGCGGTCGTGCGAATGATGGCGCCGTTCACATTCGATGCGGCAGTAAAAACCGTCGCACTCCCGTTTACCGGCATTATTTGAGTAAAATATCGTGCACCAACCGGCTCTTCGGCTTTGGCCACGGCAACACCGGTGAACAGAAGGGCAGAAGCCAGGAATAAAGATTTGAATCGCATAATCCACCTTATCGATTGCCAATGCGACAGGATTGCATACGACTTTCCGCGAAGCCATATATTAGCAAAAATATAACAATGCAAAACTCATAGGTGCTTCGCGAACGATGTCACCAGGGAACCGCCGCCCCCTGCCAGGGCAGGTATTGCAGGCCGGCCGCCACCCGCTTCACAGGCAGGACGTTCACTAGGCCGGGGGGCCGCCCTGGATAGTCAGCGGCGCGTTACAGCCTTGGTGCCCCGATACAGTTCGCGCAAGCCCTTCTGGTTGTTGGCGATGCCGCCTTGGCCTGACCACATCACGCCGACCAGGCCGGTTGGTAAGACCGGCGGCAAGGCCCCTGAAGCGCGGCCTCTCGCGGGGTGTGGCGGTGCCGCTACACCCCGCCAGCGGCGCCGTTGCCCCCCGCCCGACCATCGAAGCCTGTGCGGACGACGAAATCATTGCATCTTTGCCGTTAATCGCCACCCACTACCGGCCGTGGCTGCGGGGTGTCGCCCCCAACCCATCAGGGCATGTTGCGCCAAAGACACATTATAACTGTTTCGTTATTTTCGATAACGAGAATGACTTGCAACTCCCGCAAAGGGTGGATAGATCGGGGCCGCTCAACCCTGTGTCTTGACCACCCTGTTCCCGGAGGAACCGTTGAAGCTCCGCGCCCTGTGCCTCATGTTGATGGCCACCACCTCGCCCCTCGCTGCCCTGGCCGCCCCGGCCCCGGATGCGCCCGACAGCACGGCGGCCGACAGCGTCACGACGGACCAGTCCCAGTCCGAGGTGGTCATCACCGGCCAGAAGGACGAGGCGACCGAGGGCACCGGTTCCTACACCGTGAAGAGCAGCCGGTCGGCCACCAAGCTGCCGCTGGACCTGAAGGACACGCCGCAGTCGATCACCGTCATCACCCGTGACCAGATGACCGACTTCAACCTGCGCGACATCAACCAGGTCCTGGCCAACACCACCGGCATCAACGTGCAGGAAGTGGAAACCAACCGCACCTATTACAGCGCCCGCGGTTTCGACATCTCCAACTTCCAGTATGACGGCTATGGCCTGCCCATCGTCGATGGCATCCAGAACGGCAACATCGACACCTCCGTATACGACCATATCGAGGTGCTGCGCGGCGCCAATGGCCTGATGTCGTCCACCGGCAACCCGTCGGCCACCGTGAACTTCGTGCGCAAGCGCCCAACCGACGCCCTGATGGCCGAGGCCTCGTTCTCCGGCGGCTCCTACGACGACAAGCGCGGCGACGTGGACGTGTCCTCGCCCCTGAACGCCTCGGGCACCGTGCGCATGCGCGTGGTCGGCGCCTATGAGGACACCGGCAACCAGCTGGACCGCTACAAGGACAAGCGCGGCGTCGGTTACGGCGTGCTGGAGGCCGACCTGGACCCCCGCACCACCGTGTCGGTCGGTTATCACTTCCAGGACGATCTGGCCACCGGCGGCCTGTGGGGCGCCCTGCCGCTGTTCTACACCGACGGCACGCCCACCAACTACAGCCGCAGCACCAGCACCTCGGCCGACTGGAGCCGCTGGGACATCCAGACCCAGCAGATGTTCGCCGACATCCGCCACGACCTGGGCAGCGGCTGGACCGCCAAGGCCAGCGTCATGCACGCCGTGACCGAGGGCAACAGCGACCTGTTCTACGTCTACGGCACGCCCGACAAGGCCACCGGCGACGGCCTCTATTCCTACCCCTCGGCCTATCACAACCATGACCGGCAGTGGACGGCCGAGGCCTATGTCTCCGGCCCGGTGGAGGCCTTCGGCCGCACCCACGACATCGTGGCCGGCGGCAACTGGGGCCGCAGCAACAGCTTTGAGCATTCCGATTATGGCGAGGGCATCGGCACCGAACTGCCCGGCTATTCCGCCTTCGACGGCAGCTATCCCGAGCCGGCCTACGACGCCTACACCCAGGAGGCGCACCTCTACTACACGCGGGAAACCGGCTACGTCGCGGCGCGCATCAGCCTGCTGGATCCGCTGAAGCTGATCGTAGGCACCAACGTCACCCACGCCAAGATGTCGGGCGACAGCTACGACACGCCCAACAGCTACGACATCACCCGCGCCCTGCCCTATGCCGGCCTGGTCTATGAAATCACGCCGGAGATTTCTGCCTACACCAGCTACGCCCAGATCTTCAATCCGCAGACCCAGCTGGACATCAACAACAAGATCCTGGCCCCCATCGACGGCGACAACGTCGAAGTGGGCGCCAAGGGCGCCTGGATGAATGGCAAGCTGAACGCGTCCTTCGCGCTGTTCCAGGCCCGCCAGAACAACACCGCGGAAAGCGCCGGGTTCAACACCGACACCGGCCAGTACTATTACAAGGGCATCAACGCCACCTCGCAGGGCATCGAGGCGGAGGTTTCCGGCCAGATCCTACCGCAGGTGCAGGTCACCGCCGGCTATACCCTGATGAAGATCGAGGGTGACGACGGCAGTGCGGCCCGCACCTACGTGCCACGCCAGACGCTGCGCCTGACCGCCAACTACCAGCCCATCGACCGGCTGAAGCTGGGCGCCACCCTGTCGTGGCAGAGCCGCATCTATTACGACCAGGGTGTCACCAGCACCACCACGGGTGACGAGATCGTCACCGTGCAGGGTGCCTACGCCCTGCTGGGCCTGATGGCGCGCTACGAGTTTGACAATAACTGGTCGATCACCGGCAACCTGAACAACCTGACCAACGAGAAGTACTTCACCAGCCTGTACTGGTCGCAGAGCTACTACGGCGCCGGCACCAACGGCACGGTGACGCTGAGCTGGAAGATGTGAGGCCAAGGGCACGAGACTTTGGCTCGTGCCCTTGGCGGCCGGCGACCGCCGGCCCCGCAATGAGCACCGCAGGGCGCAATGAGGAAGCTAAGCCGGCGGATGCCGGTGCCCGGCGATTGAAGGGCCTTGATCGGTCACGATCAAAGGCAACGCGTATCAAGGCGACGCCCTTTCGGGGGAAAGCAGGTGTCCCGAGGGGGCCGGCGGCAGCGATGCCGTCGGCCCTTTTCTTTCCCGTAAGTGCTTGGCATCAAAAGGCATACGGCCGTGCTTATGCCTTCCTCCATATCAGCGGTTGCGCGCGCCTGCCCAGAAGGCGCCCCCGGGTTGACAGGCCCCGCCGGGACGCCCACCCTGGCCCCGGCTTTACCTTGCAGGAGCGATCCGCATGCCGGTGCCTGCCCCCCTGCCTTTCCCCGAACCTGATGACCTGCACCGCCAGGGCCGCGACCTGGTGGCCCAGGGGCGCACGGATGAGGCCCTGGCCCTGTTCCAGCACGCCGCCGCCACGGCGGAACTGTTCCAGGCCCGCCTGCCCTTGCGGAAAGCGGCCGCCAACCCCGATGCGCTGGGCCGCATCCTCTACGATGCGGGCTATTGCCTGCTGGACCTTGGCCTGGTGGATGAGGCGCTGGCCTGGTTCCAGCGCGCCGTGGCGTCGGCGGAACTGGGCGACGCCCAAGGCCGCATCCATGGCGACAATCTGGCGGCTTGCCAGCATCTGGCCGGCATCTGCCTGGCCCGGCTGGGCCGGCATGAGGAAGCGCTGGCCTGGTTCCACCAAGCGGCGGAAAGCGCGCGCCAAGGCGACGCTCAGGGCCGCGTGGATCACGACAGCGTGGGCCGCAGCCTGAACCAGGCTGGTACCTGCCTGGTCCATCTGAACCGGCGGGAAGAGGCGCTGACCGGTTTCCAGCAGGCGGTGGCCGCCGCGGAACTGGGCAACGTGCAAGGTCGCGTGGATCACGCGGCCCTGGGCGCCGGCCTGCACCTGGTGGGCGACTGCCTCCACAGCCTGGGCCATGTGACCGAGGCGCTGCCCTGGTTCCACAGTGCCGTCCAGGCGCTGGAACGGGGTGCGCCCGACATGCCCGTCAGTCACGACGACGTCAGCCGCAGCATGCTGCGCGTCAGCGATTGCCTGATGGATCTGGGCCGGGCGGAGGATGCCCTGCATTGGGCCCAGGCCGCCGTGAAGGCGGCGGAGGATGGCGACGCCGCCGGCCGCGTAAACCTGGAAAGCCTGAGCCATGGCCTGCACGCCATGGGCCGCATCCTGGCGACGATGGGTTATCCCGACGCCGCCATGGACTGGCTGCGCTACGCCGCCGAAACGGCGGAACAAGGCGACCCGCTGGGCCTGCCCGCCATCCTGCGCGCCGGCACCACCTGCCTGCGCACCCTGGGCCGCATGGAAGAGGCCCAGGCGTGGGCCGCACGGGTGAGCGCACCGGTGGGCTGACCGGCAATCGGCGGCAGGTTCGCCTTACGCCCGCTTCCAGGTGGTGCCCTGCGCCCCATCCTCCAGCACCACGCCCTGGTCCAGCAGCTCCTTGCGGATGCGGTCGGCCTCCGCGAAGTTCCGCGATGCGCGGGCATCCTTGCGCGCCTGGATGGCGGCCTCGATCGCCGCCTCATCCAGGCCATCGGTCCCCTTGGGCGTCCAGCGGAACCAGGCCTCGGCATCCTGGGACAGCAGGCCCATCAGGTTGGCGGCGGCCTTGAGGTCGGCCGCCACGGCGGCGCGGGCGGCCGGATCGGTTTCCTTGCGGAAGCGGTTGGCCAGTTCATGCAGCAGGCTGAAAGCCAGCGGCGTGTTCAGATCATCCTCCAGCGCCGCCAAAACGTCGGCCGGCACCGCGCCCGCGCCTATATCGCCGGCCGCGCGCAGCACGCCGTACCAGCGGTCCAGCGTCGTCTTGGCCAGCTTCAGCCCATCCTTGGAGAAGTCCAGCGGCTGGCGGTAGTGGGCCTGCAGCAGGGCCAGGCGCAGGGCCTCGCCCGGCACCTCGTCCAGCAGTTCGGCGACGGTGAAGATGTTGCCCAGCGACTTGGACATCTTGTCGCCCGACAGGGTCAGGAAGCCGGCATGGACCCAATAGTTGGCCATGACTTGCGTGCCGTGGGCGCAGCGGCTCTGCGCGATCTCGTTCTCATGGTGGGGGAAGATCAGGTCCAGCCCGCCACCATGCACGTCGAAGACCTTGCCCAGATGGGCGTCGGCCATGGCGCTGCACTCGATATGCCAGCCGGGGCGGCCGCGACCCCAGGGGCTGTTCCAGCCCGGCTGGTCGTCGGCCGAGGGCTTCCACAGGACGAAGTCGGCCGCACTCTGCTTATAGGGCGCCACCTCGACGCGGGCGCCGGCGATCATCTCATCCTGGCTGCGGCGCGACAGGCGACCGTAGTCGGGCATGGACGGCACGTTGAACAGCACGTGGCCTTCCGCCGCATAGGCATGGCCGGAGGAGATCAGCCGTTCGATCATCGTGATCATGGCGCCGATATGATCGGTGGCGCGCGGCTCCACATCCGGGCGCAGCAGGTTCAGGGCGTCCATGTCGGCGTGGAACTGCACCGTGGGCGGCACCGTCACTTCCTCGATGGTCAGGCCCTGGGCCTTGGCCCGGTCCATGATCTTGTCATCGACGTCGGTGATGTTCCGGACGTAGGTGACGTTCGGGTACAGGTGCTTCATCACCCGCGCCAGCAAATCGAAGGCGGTGAAGGTGCGGCCGTTGCCGATATGGGCATAGCTGTAGACGGTGGGACCGCAGCAATAGATGCGCACATGGCTGGCGTCGACGGGCGTGAAGACTTCCTTCGCGCGGGTCAGGGTATTGTAAAGCTGCAGCGCCATGGCGAATGAACCTGGAAGTTGGATAGCTGAATTAAAAAGGAATTGCGGTATCAGGCGGTCTCGCCCGACAGCCGCGCCAACGCCCGTTCCCGGCCGATGAGCGGTAACAGGGTTTTCAGTTCGGGTCCATGTTCCAGCCCGGTCAGCGCCAGGCGCAGCGGCATGAACAGGGCCTTGCCCTTGGCGCCGGTGGCGGCCTTGACCGCGTCCACCCACTGGCCCCAGGTGTCGGGTCCCCAGGGGACGGCGGGCAGCAGGCCGGCGGCGGCCTTCAGGAAGGCGGCATCGGTGATCACCGGCGCCAGCGGCGCGTGGGTGATGTCCCACCAGCCCCGGGCTTCCGCCACGTGGGCGATGTTGGGGCGCACGGCCAGCCAGAAGGCCTCATCCGCCCCCGCCATGCCCAGGGCGCCCAGGCGGTCGGCCACGGCGGCGTAGGGCATGTGGTGCAGGATCTGCGCGTTCAGGCGGTGCAGTTCCTCCACATCGAACTTGGGCGTGCCGCGCCCCACCTTGGCCAGGTCGAAGTCGGCCACCAGTTCATCCAGCGTGCCCTTGGCCTCCACGGCGTCGGACGTGCCGATCTTGGCCAGCAGCGAGACAATGGACAGGGGCTCCAGCCCCGCTTCCTCACGCAGGCTTTTCAGGCTCAGGCTGCCCAGCCGCTTAGATAGGCCGGCGCCGGCGGCGTCGGTGATCAGAGGGAAATGGCCGAAGCCGGGAACCGGGCCGCCCAGCGCCTGGTAAAGCTGGATTTGCACGGCGGTGTTGGCCACGTGATCCTCACCCCGGATGACGTGGGTGATGCCCAGTTCGATGTCGTCCACCACCGAGGCGAAGGTGTAGAGCGGCTGGCCATCCTCACGGATCAGCACCGGGTCGCTCAAATCCTGGCCCTGGAAGCGCTGGGTGCCGCGCACCAGATCGTCCCAGACGACGGGCGTGTGTTCCAGCTTCAGGCGCCAATGGGGGCGGCGGCCCTCCGCCTCCAGCCGCTGACGATCAGCATCGGTCAGGCGCAAGGCGGCGCGGTCGTACAGCGGCGGCCGGTGCTGCGCCAGCTGGGCCTTGCGCTTCAAGCCCAGTTCATCCGGTGTCTCATAACAGGGGTAGAGGCGCCCCTCGGCCTTCAGCCGTTCCGCCGCCAGGGTGTAACGCTCCAGCCGGTCGGACTGGCGGGCGAAACGGTCCCAGGTCAGGCCCAGCCAGGCCAGATCTTCCTCGATGCCCGCCGCGTATTCGGCGGTGGAACGTTCCCTGTCCGTGTCGTCCATGCGCAGCATGAAGCTGCCGCCCATCTTGCGGGCGAACAGCCAGTTCATCACCGCCGCGCGGGCGTTGCCGATGTGAAGGCGGCCGGTGGGGCTGGGCGCGAAACGGACGGCGACACTGCTCATGGGAACGAAAAGCCTTATGCCAGCAAAGCGAAATCAGGGGTCGGCAGCGATAGCATGAAGCGGGCCCAAACCAAAGGGTTCGCGTTCCAGCGGGACACCCGGAAGAACCCCACCCATGACCACTATTGGTGGATTGTGCAAAAAAAACACCACCGCCATAATTTGCGATCCCGCTGGACCGCAATCAACCGGAGGCCGACATGCGGCTATCACTGCCCTTGGCACTGCTGCTGTCCCTGACCATCACCATGGCCCAAGCGGCCACGCCGGAGTCGCTGCCGGACCAGTTCACCGCCGCCTGGAATACGCACGACCCGCAGGCCTTCGAGAAACTCTACACAGTTGACGCGGTGTGGGTTCCGGTTGCGGAGGAACGGACCGAGGGACGCGACGCCATCATCGCCGAATTCACGAAGATCCATACCGGCGGCGGGTGGGCGATGAAGACGACGATCTCGAAGAAGGACGTACCGGAGGTGCATCTTCTGCGCCCGGACGTGGCCACGATCTTCTTCCACATGAATTTTCTGATGAATGGTCAACCAGTGCCCGGCCTGCAGCGCGCGTTGATCCTGGTCGCCACCGCCAAGGATGGCGACTGGAAGATCGCGGCCGGCCAGTTGACCAAGGAATCGCCGACCCAATGACCGGGCGGATGCAGCGGCGCGCCCGCCTCAGAACTTCTTGCGGTGGAAGGCGGCGGCCAGCGCCTTGACCGAGGCCGCCTGCTTCACCGTGCCCTCCGCCTTGGGCGGCGGGGCGCCGTTCAGGATGGGCGGCTGGTCGGCCTGGCGGGTGCCGCCCATGCGGGCGACGATGGCATCCAGCTGCGCCGGGGTCAGGCGCTGGGGCGCCGGCGGGCGGCGCACCGCCCCGGTGGCGCCGGTGCCCATGGTCCCGCTACCCATGGCCGGGGCCGGCGTGCCCGGGCCGCGCGTGGCGCGGTCGAGGGCGGCACCGGTGATGCCCTTAAGGTAGGGCTTGCACAGGCCCATCATCAGCTGTTCGTCCGACAGCGCCCAGGCCATCAGGATGCGTTGCGCCTGCGCGCGGCGGCCCTGCGCCTGGGCCATCGCCTCGCGGATCTTCATGGTGACGTAGGTTTCGCTCATGGAACGGTTCCCTCCGGCCGGCCTATTCCAAAATCACCGCGGGGTGCCGCATCGACCAGCGCCCACACCGTGCCTATATGAGGCGGATACGGCGGAAAGTTTAGCGCAGGAGGCATGAGGACGGGAACGAAAAAGAAACCCTGGGCACGACCGGACACTTCCGTGCCCTGCCCCGGCACCTCCGCCAAGGTGCATAAGCCCACGATGGGGCTCGCCCCGGTCGCGACCCCGCCTTATAGTCCGGCGCCATCCCGACGCCGCCCTTTCCTGGTTGCGTGTGCCCCATGTTGATTGAGATCGTCGCCGACTTCGTCTGCCCCTGGTGCTACATCGGCAAGCGCCGGCTGGATCGCGCGCTGGCGCAGCGCCCGGCCATACAGCCGGAGGTGCGCTGGCTGCCCTTCCAGTTGGACCCCGAAACGCCGCTGGGCGGCACCGACCGCATGATCGACCTGCTGGCCAAGTTCGGCAGTGTGGAGCGTGTGCGCCAGGTGGCGGCCCTGCTGGAACAGACGGCGGCGGCGGAAGGGCTGGACCTGAACCTGGACCGCATCGGCCGCACCCCCAACACGCTGGACGCCCACCGCCTGCTGCGCCATGCCGACGCCCAGGGCGTGGCCCCCGCCCTGGCCGACGCCCTGCAACGGGCCTTCTTCCGCGACGGCCGCGACATCGGCGATCGCCACGTGCTGGCCGACCTGGCGGAAGCCGCCGGCATGGACCGGGAGGCCACCGCCCGTTTCCTGGCCAGCGACGCCGACCGCGACGCGCTGCGCCAATCATTGGCCACGATGCGCCAGCTGGGCATCCAGGCCGTGCCCTGCTTCATCTTCAACCGCGTCTATTCCCTGTCCGGCGCCCAGGAGCCGGGCGCCTTCCTGCCGCTGCTGGATCTGGCGGGGGCGGAGGGCGTGGTGGCCAGCGCGAGGTGAACTTCGCGCCACCACCGGAACCGGGGTGTTGGAACGGCGGTTAGTGCCATAGGTCGCAACAACGTCGGTATGCGCCATGCCTGAAATCGCCCACCTTTCCACCCCGCTGCTGGACATCGCCTATCTCTCGGGCGGTCCTGCCGACGGGCCGCCGGTGATGCTGCTGCACGGCTGGCCGGACGATGCCCATACCTGGGACCGGGTGGCGCCTAAGCTGTGGGACGCGGGGTACAGGACGGTGGCGCCCTGGCTGCGCGGCTTCGGATCCACGCGTTTCCTGTCCAGCCAGACCACGCGCTCCGGCCAGATCGCGGCGCTGGCGCAGGATGCGCTGGATCTCGCCAACGCGCTGGACTGGCAGCGCTTCACCGTCATCGGCCACGACTGGGGTGCGCGCATCGCCTATTTCCTGGCCGCCGTGGCGCCGGACCGCCTGTGCCGCATCGCCGCCCTGTCGGTGGGGTGGGAGCCGGGCAGCCTGCCCACACCCGCGCTCAGCCAGGCCCAGCGCTACTGGTACCAATGGTTCATGACGACGGAACGGGGTGCGGAGGCCGTGTGTCGTGACGGCAAGGCCTTCGCCCGCTTCCAGTGGGACACCTGGAGCCCGCAGGATTGGTACGATGAGGCCGAGTTCGCCAAGACGGCCGAGGCGTTCGGGAATCCCGACTGGCCCGCCATCACCCTGCATTCCTACCGGGTGCGCTGGAACGAGGCAGAGCCTGACCCGCGTTATGCCGAGCTGGAAAAACGCCAACGCGCCGCCAAGACCCTGTCCGTGCCCACCCTGATGATCCAGGGTGGCGACGACCGCTGCACCCTGCCCGCCAGCACGGAGGGCAAGGACCGCCATTTCACCGGCCCCTATCGGCGCGACGTACTGCCCGGCATCGGCCACTTCCCCACGCGGGAAGCGGCCGACGAGGTCAGTCGCCTTCTGCTGGATTTCCTGGCGGAATAGGTGCTGGCGACACCTCCACCCGCGGCAGGTTGGTGATGGGCTCCAGGGTGATGTGGCGGAACCAGGTCTCCGCCCCTTCGGACTGAAGCTGGATGTGGCCGTGGGTCAGCGGACTGCTGGAACGATCACCGACCCAGGCCCGCAGGTCGTGCAACACCATCACCGGCACGCCGTTCACCGCATGGATGGCGCGGTCGCCCAGGACGTAGAGGTCCAGCACGTTCCATTCGCCCACCGGCCTCTCCGCATCGCTGGCGGCCTCCACGTTCCAGGCCGGCGGGCGCACGATGATCGGGCGGCCGCCTAGCATGTAGCGGCGCTGCGGATCAATCAGCGTGGGGTCGCGCCCCACTTCCGTCACGGCGGTCACAGCCGACCCCACCGGCACGACCATGCCGACCGACCCGCCCATGATCTCGAACTCCACCGACGCCATCCAAGTGCCGTAGACGCCACCGGGCGCGCCATGGCTGTGGTACAGCAGGCCGTTGTTGGGCGGCAGGTCCTGGCGTGGGGCGTAGCGGGCCGTGCCCCATTTGTATTCCAGGCGCAGGTGGTAATTGCCGTGGTCGCCCCGATTGACGATGCCGCCCCAGACGCGGCCATCGACATGGATGGCCGGTTCGCCATCCGCCATGGCCACGCTGAAGATGCGGGCCAGGGCATCCTTGTCCGCCCCCACCGGTGCCTGGCCGGGAACCGGCAGGTAGGTGCGCGCCGGATCGGGATAGCCCAGCCAGCCGTCCCAGTCCGACAGGTCATGGCCATTGAACAGGCTGATCGCCGGCCCCGCCGGCGCCGGCACGTCCACCAGGCGCAAAGACTGCGCCCGAAACGGCGGGTCACCGGCCAATACGACGTCCAGTGCGGGATCGGCGAGGGCCGGCGTTGCAGACAGTAGCAATCCCGCCAGCGCCGCGACCCAGAAATGCTTGCCCGTTCCGCCGCCGGTCATGGCCGTCCCCTGCCCCGTTTCTGATCCCCTGATAACACCTCAACGGAAGTGGCACCACGTCCGGTGGCCGGGGCGGTCATTGCCGCCCGCTACCATTCCCGCCACCGTACGCGCCGGGGAGCGTCATCAAGGGGGAGCCGAATGGCACGCGCGTTGGGCATGGGGCATCGCGGATGGGGGGTGGAACTGGCCCGCCTGGCCTCGTGCGCGCTGCTGCTGGCCGGCCTTACCGCCCCACCAGCGTGGGCCGCGGCCGACGCGCCCGATCCGGCCAAACTGGCGGCGTTGTTCGAAAGCCTGCGCGCCGATCCGCATCCGGACCTGAAGGGCATCGTCATCCTTCAGCATGGCCGGCGGGTGGCGGAGGCCTATTTCAACGGCGACGATGCCGACAGCCTGCACGACATCCGCTCCGCCACCAAAAGCATCACCAGCCTGCTGATGGGCATCGCCATCGACCGGCATCTGGTCGGCGGCGTGGACGATCCCATCGCCCGCTATCTGCCGGGCTTGCCGCCGGACAAGGCCACCATCACCATCCGCGACCTGCTGACCATGCGATCCGGCCTGGCGGCGGACGACGACGACCCGACCTCCCCCGGCAATGAGGACAAGCTGGACCAGGCGCCGGACTGGACCGCCGCCGCCTATGCCGTGCCGCCAGCCCATCCGCCGGGCGACCATTACCTCTATTGCTCGCTCAACGCCTTCCTGGTGGGTGCTGTGGTGGAGGGTGCGACCCGCCAGCCGCTGGACCAGTTCGCGGATGCCGTGCTGTTCGGCCCCTTGGGCATCCATCGCCATCCCTGGCGCCACGTGGCGCCCGGCCATGCCACCGGCCAGGGCAACCTGCAACTGACCGCCCGCGACGTCGCCGTCCTCGGCCAACTGGTCCTGGCGGAGGGACGGTTCCGGGGCCGCCAGCTGGTCAGCGCCCCCTGGGTGGAGGCCAGCCTGTCCGACCTGGTGGACATCAGCGCCACCGACCCGTACGCCGACCACTACGGGTACATGTGGTACGCCCGGGCCCTGCCCATCCCCGGCGGCGCCACCCTGCCCGTGCACTTCGCGTCAGGCAACGGCGGCAACAAGATCTACCTCATCCCCGCCGCCGACATGGTGGTCGCCATCACCTCCAGCGCCTATGGCCACGGCTATGGTCAGAAGCGTTCGCAGGAGATTTTGCTGGGGGTGTTGGGGGCGTTACGGTGATCGGGATGAGCGCTGGGCGCGACATCCGCCCGCAATCGGCGTAAACTCCCCGCCAATAACCCCGCGCGGGCCGGCGCATCGTCGGTGCCCGGACCCACGCGCAGAACAGCGGCATCCCGCCTTGGGCCCCGGTGATTTCTGGGCCCCTGCCTGAAGCGACCGCAACGGTTCAGGAGGAACGGGTCATGACACAAGAGACCATACGCAACCCCGTGGAATGGACATGGGCGCGCCTGGGGGAAGCCGCGTCCGGCGTGGCGTCCGTCGGCCGGGCCATCGGGCATATGGAGGACATGCGGGCGCATGAGGTGCCGCCGGTGCGGCGCATCGGCGTCGCTGATCTGGGCCAGGCCATCGCCGCCGGCTTCCGCGACTTCGGCGCCTTCCGCACCGACGTCTTCGCGCTGTGCATCATCTATCCCGTCCTGGGCTGCGTGCTGGCACGGGCGGCGGTGAACCTGAACATGCTGCCGCTGCTGTTCCCGTTGGCATCGGGTTTCGTGCTGGTGGGCCCCATCGCGGCCATCGGCCTGCTGGAGATGAGCCGCCAGCGTGAATGCGGCGTTCAGCCCAGCTGGCGGGAAGCCCTGGGCCCCCTGCGCAGCCCCGCCGTGGCCGCCATCGCCACGCTGGGCCTGATCCTGACCGTGATCTATTTCGCCTGGCTGTACGCGGCCCAGGCCATCTACGACGCCACCCTGGGACCGCAGCCGCCGGCCTCACCGGCGCAATTCGCGGCCGACATCGTGGGCACGCACGCCGGCTGGACGATGGTGGCCGTGGGTTGTGGCGTCGGCGCCTGTTTCGCCGCCGTCGTGCTGGCCATCGCCGCCATCAGCATCCCCCTGCTGCTGGACCGCGAGGTGCCGCTGCACACCGCCGTCGCCACCTCAATCCGCGCGGTCAGGACCAACCCCTTGACGATGGCGGTGTGGGGATTGATCGTGGCAGGCAGCCTGTTCCTGGGCACCCTGCCCGCCTTCGTCGGCCTGATCGTGGTGATGCCGGTGCTGGGGCACAGCACCTGGCACCTCTACCGCCGGCTGGTGGTGTAGCCCTTATGCCTGGTCCAGCGCCTGGGTCAGGTCGGCCAGGATATCGTCGATGTGCTCGATGCCGACGGACAGGCGGACATAACCCGGCGTGACGCCGGTGGCCGCCTGGTCCTCCGCCGACAGCTGGGAATGGGTGGTGCTGGCCGGGTGGATGGCCAGGCTGCGCGCGTCGCCGATGTTGGCGACGTGGTAGAACAGCCTCAGCGCGTCGATGAAACGCCGGCCGGCCTCCGCCCCGTCCTTCAGCTCAAAGCCCACCAGGGCGCCGTAACCGCCCTTCAGCACGGCGTCGGCCCGGCGGCGCAATTCGCCGGTCTGGCGCGAGGGGTGGATGACGGTGGCCACCTTGGGATGCTCCGCCAGGTAGGCCGCCACGGCGGCGGCGTTGCGGTTATGCTCCCGGATGCGCAGCGGCAGGGTTTCCAGCCCCTGGATGATCTGGAAGGCGTTGAACGGGCTGAGCGGCGCGCCGATGTCGCGCAGCAGGGTGACCCGGGCCCGCAGGATATAGGCGATGGGGCCCAGCGGCTTCACCGCCTGCGTCCACACCGCCCCGTGATAGCTGGGGTCCGGCTGGTTCAGCAGGGGGAAGCGGTCGGCATGCCCCTCCCAATCGAAATTGCCGCCGTCGATGATGGCGCCACCGATGCTGGTGCCGTGGCCGCCGATGTACTTGGTGGTGGAATAGACGACCACGGCGGCACCCAGATCCAGCGGCCGGGCCAGGATGGGGGTGGCGGTGTTGTCCACGATCAACGGCACCCCCAGTTCACGCCCGATGGCCGCCACCTCCGCGATGGGGAAGACGCGCAGCTTGGGATTGGGCAGCGTCTCGGCGTAATAGGCGCGGGTGCGGGCGTCGGTGGCACGGCGGAAATTCTCCGGATCCGACGGATCGACGAAGCGGGCCTCGATGCCCAGCTGCTTGAAGGTGTTGGCGAACAGGTTCCAGGTGCCGCCGTACAGGTCGGTGGAGGTGACGAAGTTGTCACCCGCCTGCGCCACGTTCAGGATGGAAAAGGTGCTGGCCGCCTGGCCCGACGCCACCGCCAAAGCCGCCACCCCGCCCTCCACCGCCGCCAGGCGCTGTTCCAGCACGTCGGTGGTGGGGTTCATGATGCGGGTGTAGATGTTGCCCAGTTCCTTCAGCGCGAACAGGTTGGCGGCATGTTCCGTCCCATCGAACTGGTAACTGGTGGTCTGGTAGATGGGCACGGCCACGGCGTGGGTGGTGGGGTCGGCGCGATAACCGGCGTGCAGGACCAGGGTTTCGGGGTGCGTGCTGTCGGTGGCCATGGCGGCGTTCTCCCATCCTTTTCTTTAGATGGCGCTGATTGTGCCGCGCCTACCGAAAATTGCACCCGGATATTCTAACATATTAATTTATTTCATGTTTTCCGATGAATGATTGAGACGGGGAAACGCCGCCGCCTCCCCCCCTGCCACCAACAGGTGGACAGCGTCCCGGATTGACGGGTGCCGATCCGGGGGGCGCCTGGAAACTCTCCCTGTCCGCGCAGCGGCGCGGACGCGAAGGGGGAGGTTTTCATGCGGGTCGTCATCACGCTCCTGGCGGTTCTCGCCACCGGTCTGGCCGCCATGGCGGGTGCCCACGCCGCACCGGAATCCCCCGACATGCTGACCATCCCGGCCGGGCGTTTCATCATGGGCTCATCGGACGCGGAAACGACCCTTGAGCAAAGCCAGACCATGCACACGGGCATTCCGCTGGACGATGATTTCGCGCCCCGCGAAAAGCCGCAGCACGCGGTGACGGTCAAGGCGTTCAAGCTGGCCAAATATCTGGTGACGCGCGCCGACTTCGCCCGGTTCGTCTATGCCACCGGCTACGCCGTCGCCGGCAAGTGCTGGGCCTACAACTTCGCCGTCGATCCGGTGAAGTTCGGCCCCAGCGCCACCGCCGACTGGCGCGACCCCGGCTTCAAGCAGACGGACAAGGACCCGGTGGTCTGCGTCTCCCACGACGACGCCGTAGCCTATATCACCTGGTACTCCGCCCAGACCGGCCTGACCTATCGCCTGCCGACGGAGGCGGAGACGGAATACGCCACGCGCGCCGGCACCACCACCTCGCGCTATTGGGGCGACGACGTGGCACTGCAGTGCAAATACGCCAACGGCAGCGACCAGACGGTGGTGGAACGCTTCAAGGACCGCGTGCCCAAATGGTACGGCGCGCCCTGCGACGACGGTTATCTTACGACCTCCCCCGTCGATGCCTTCCCGCCCAATCCCTGGGGCCTGTACGACATGCTGGGCAATGTCTATGAGCTGACCCAGGATTGCTGGCACGACACCTACGACGGCGCCCCCACCGACGGCAGCGCGTGGCTGGGGGGCGACTGCCACCAGCACGCGGCGCGCGGC
The DNA here is from genome assembly GCA_028283825.1 of Azospirillaceae bacterium. NCBI lineage: Bacteria > Pseudomonadati > Pseudomonadota > Alphaproteobacteria > Rhodospirillales > Azospirillaceae > Azospirillaceae bacterium. Next base: position 817,053 of record JAPWJW010000003.1, read on the forward strand.
GGTTCCACCAGCCCCCACCCGGGCAGCATGCGCTCCGCCAGCCGGGTGATGATGAACACCGGCGACCGCTCGGTGTTCGGCGGGTTCCGGTTGGCACGATCGCTGGAGTGAATCTTCAGGCCCCCGTCAGCAGCCCGAAGATTTGCAGAAACCACCCTGAATCGAGATATCCCTTCAGCATATATTGGCACCGACTGTCGCCACTTCATTTTAGTGGCGACAACCTTCGGAAGGACGCGCGTTAATTTGTTAACGGAGAACGTCGTTGCCACAATTCGATAAGAAAAAGTTCGTCGATTATTTGAACAAACACACCACCGGGCTCTATGGCGAGGGCAAGTGCGCAACGCATGTTCGTAAAGCCATTGAAGCAGCGGGGCTTAATCCTGTCGGCCATCCCATCGACGCAAAAGATTGGGGGCCAACCCTAATTCGTCTCGGGTTTACAATAATTTCAAATGACAACTACACGCCAATGTTGGGCGACATCGCGGTCATTCAACAAACATCGACCAGCAAACCAGGACACATTGAGGGTTATGATGGGACTCATTGGGTTTCCGACTTCGTCCAACCCCAAGGTTTTTGGCCAGGCCCCATTTACCGCCTGGAGAAGCCTAGTTATGCGATCTATCGCTGGAATCTTTAGCGTCCTTCTCATTCTTGGGCCGTTCCTCGCATTCGCCAAGGAAGTTCCACACCTTACCGATCCTGTCTTTGGCCTTAAATATGATCCAGCCCACGTCAAATTTGATGAGGCGCCGACGTCGTTGATGACGCGATGCCCCAATCTGGCGAACGACAGATGGGACAACCGCCTGTGGATTTATGGTCAGCAGGATGAAGCGGGGACCCAATACCTAATTGTTGGCGGCCTTTATGTGGAAAAGGCGACAGGCCGATCAAAGCCAAACCCAATCGGCGCGATCATCGCCGTAACACCCGAAAAGTGTGATTTGGTCGGACCGGCCCGCGAGACACTCCAAGCTCCCACTGACCTGCCGGCCGACATGGCGCCCCATCTGATTGATGATCTCGTGAGGCGCTACCGCACGGCTTTCGGTGGCGCTCCCGCGCTGAATGCGGCGCTCAAAGCGCAGCATGTCGATCTCACGAGCCACTACGACGACACCTTACGCGCGGCCCTCGCCAAATAAAAGCGCAGCCCCCTACCGCCGGCTGCGTGGCGGCGTGGAGAAGCCCGGGCGCCCCAGCTTGCTGGCCGGCAGCGGCGGCTTGTGGCCCCAGGCGGAGACGGGTTTGCCCGGGGTCTTGGGCGGCGGGGGTGGAGGTGGCGGCGGGGGCGGATCAGCCTTCACGATCTCACCGGCCGCCATGCGGGCAAGGTCGCTCATCAGCTTGCGCACGCCGTCCATGCGGGTCTCGGCACTGTCCCAAGGGCGCAGCAGCACCAGCTTGTGGTCGGGCCTGATCTTGGCGGTGCCGGCCTGGCCCTGGATGAAGCCCACCAGGGCCGCCGGGTTCTTGAACAGATTGTCGCGGAAACCGATGACGGCGCCCTTGGGGCCCGCGTCCAGGTTCTGTACCCCGGCCTCGCGGCACAGACGCTTGATCTCCACCAGGCGCAGCAGGTTCTCCACCTCTTCCGGCAGGGTGCCGAAGCGGTCCACCATCTCGGCGGCGAAGGCGTCGATCTCCGCCCTATCCACCAGGTCGGCCACGCGGCGGTACAGCGACAGGCGGATGCCCAGGTCCGCCACGTAGCTTTCGGGAATCAGCACGGGCATGCCCAGGTTGATCTGCGGCGTCCATTGCTCCGCCGCCGCCTGCGCCTCCGACAGCCCGCCCCGGGCGGCGTTCACCGCCTCCTCCAGCATCTGCTGGTAGAGTTCCACGCCGACCTCGCGGATCTGGCCGGACTGCTCCTCACCCAGCAGGTTGCCGGCGCCCCGGATGTCCATGTCGTGGCTGGCCAGCTGGAAGCCCGCCCCCAGGCTGTCCAGCGTCTCGATGACGTGCAGGCGCTGCTGCGCCGTCTGCGACAGCACCGTCTTGGGCTGATAGGTCAGGTAGGCGTAGCCGCGCACCTTGGACCGGCCGACGCGGCCGCGCACCTGGTACAGTTGCGCCAGGCCGAACATGTCGGCGCGGTGGACGATCAGGGTGTTGGCGCTGGGGATGTCCAGGCCGCTTTCGATGATGTTGGTGGCCAGCAGCAGATCGTACTTGCCCTCATCGAAGGCGGTCATCACCTCTTCCAGCTGGGCGGCCGGCATCTGGCCGTGGGCGGTGATCATCTTCACCTCCGGCACCAGTTCGGCCAGCCGCTCCTGCAACTTGGGCAGATCCTCGATACGCGGGCAGACGTAGAAGCTCTGCCCCCCCCGGTAATGTTCGCGCAGGATGGCCTCGCGGATCACCACCGGGTCGTAGGGCAGCACGAAGGTGCGCACCGCCAGGCGGTCCACCGGCGGGGTGGCGATCAGCGACAGCTCACGCACGCCGCTGAGCGCCAGTTGCAGGGTGCGCGGGAATGGGCGTGGCGGTCAGGGTCAGCACGTGCACGTCGGTGCGCAGCTGCTTCAGCCGTTCCTTCTGCTTCACGCCGAAATGCTGTTCCTCATCCACGATGACCAGGCCCAGGCGGCTGAACTGGATGCTTTGCGCCAGCAGGGCATGCGTACCCACAACGATGTCGATGGTGCCGTCGGCCAGGCCGGCCTTGGTCAGGTTGGCCTCTTTCGCGGTCACCAGGCGCGACAGCTGGCCCATGCGGATGGGCAGGCCGGCGAAGCGCTTCTCAAAGGTGCGGCTGTGCTGGCGCGCCAGCAGGGTGGTGGGCACCACCACCGCCACCTGCAGGCCGCTCATCGCCGCGACGAAGGCGGCACGCAGGGCCACCTCGGTCTTCCCAAACCCGACGTCGCCGCAGACCAGGCGGTCCATGGGCTGGCCGGAGTTCAGATCCTCCAGCACGTCCTCGATGGCCCGCAACTGGTCCTCGGTCTCCGCATAGGGGAAGCGGGCCGCGAACTCGTCATAGACGCCGTCCGGCACCTCGATGGGCGGGGCCTTGCGTAGCGCGCGCTCGGCGGCGATGCGCAACAGCGCGTCGGCCATGTCCTTCAGGCGCTTCTTGACGCGGGCCTTGCGCGATTGCCAGCCCACGCCGCCCAGCTTGTCCAACTGCGCGCCGGAATCCTCCGACCCGAAGCGGGACAGGACCTCGATGTTCTCCACCGGCACGTACAGCTTGTCGCCGCCGTCATAGATGATGCGCAGGCAGTCGTGCGGGGCGCCGGTGACGGTCAGCGTCTCCAGCCCGTCGTACCGGCCGATGCCGTGGTCGACGTGCACCACCAGGTCGCCGGTGGCCAGGCTAGCCGCCTCGGCGATGAAATTGGCGGCGCGGCGCTTCTTCTGCGCCGGACGGGCCAGGCGGTCGCCCAGGATGTCCTGTTCGGTGATGAAGGCCAGGTCGGGCGTGGCGAAGCCATGGTCGATGCCCAGCACCACCACGGCCGTGGCCTTCGCGGCCAGGCCCTGGACCTCAGCCCAGGCGTCGGCGGTGGGCGCCGGGTCGATGCCGTGTTCCTTCAGCATCTTGGCCAGGCGGTCGCGGGCCCCCTGGCTGTAGCCGGCCACCACCACGCGGCGGCCATCGGCGCGCAACTGGTCGATATGCTGGGCCAGGGCGTTGAAGACGTTGACGTCCGGGTTGGCGCGCGCCTCGGCGAAATCATGGCCGCGCCGGCCGCCGGCGTCCGCCAGGTCCCGGTTGGATCCGCCCTCCACCGCCGCGAAGGCCGACAGCTGGACCACGGCGCGGAAGCTCAACTGCCGGTCCCAGACATCGCCGTCCAGGAACAGGGTGGACGTGGGCACGGGCTTGTAGACCGGCGTGCCGGACTTCTTCTCCACCTCCTGGAAGGTGCGGCGCGCCTCATAGAAGTCCGCCACCTGGGTCAGGCGGGAATCGCGCGCCTCCTCGGCTTGCGGGTCCAGGCTGACGGCGGCGCCGGGGACGTAGTCGAACAGCGTGTCCAGGCCGGCATGGAACAGGGGCAGCCAATGTTCCATGCCCGGCATCTTGCGGCCGGCGCTGATGCCCTCATACAGCGGGTCGCTGTCGGTGACGGCGCCGAACAGCTCACGATAACCGGTGCGGAAGCGCTGGACGGAGGGATCGTCCAGGAAAATCTCCGACATCGGCTTCAGGTCGATGCCGGTCCGCTTTTCCGTCGTCAGCTGGGTCATGGGGTCGAAGGCGCGCACGCCCTCAAGCTCATCGCCGAACAGGTCCAGGCGCAGCGGTTCCGGCGTGCCGGGCGGGAACAGGTCGATGATGCCGCCGCGCACGGCGTATTCGCCCGCCTCACGCACCGTCTGGGCGCGGGTATAGCCGTTGTTGGCCAGGAAGCGCTGCAAGGTGTCGACGTTCACCCGCCCGCCCACCTTGGCGGTGAAGGTGGCGTTACGGAAGGCCAGGCGGGGCGGCACCTTCTGCAAGGCGGCGTTCAGGGTGGTCAGGACGATGAACGGGCCCTTGGGCTTGGGGCCCAGCAGGGTGGTCAGGGCCTCGATGCGCTGGGCCACGATATCGCCGTTGGGCGACACCCGGTCATACGGCAGGCAGTCCCACGCCGGGAAGGGCAGCACCGTCACGTCCGGCGCGAAAAAGGCCAAGGCCTCCTGCACCCGCGCCATGCGGGCGTCGTCCAGCGCCACGTGCAGCAGGCCCGCCGCCCCCGCCCGCCGCGCGACATCGGCCAGGACGCGGGCGTCGTGCCCCTCCGGCGCGCCCGACACCACCAGGCGGCGGGGCTGGTCCGGGTCGAAACCGGAAAGGACGGCGGCGGGAAGCACGGTATCGGGCATGGGAACGGGAACCAGGCTCAGGATGGTGGGAGTCGAAATCAGGCGACGCGGTGGGCCTGCAGCAGGGCCATCAGGTCCACGTCCAGGTCATCGGGAAACGGGGTGCGGCCCAGCAGCCAATCGAAGACGTCTGGGTCGTTCAGGTCCAGCAGATGCTCATACTTGTCCATCTGGTCCACCGTGAACCCCGGCACATGCTTTTCCGCGAACGTGCCCATCAGCAAGTCCATCTCCTTCATCCCGCGGTGCCAACTGCGGAAGATCAGGCGCTTGCGGCGAATGGCCAGGGCGTCTTCGGGAGAAGCATTGATAGCGGCGTCGGTGGGCATGACGAGGAACCTTGATAATTTAAGCATGGACAAAACCTGAAGGGGCAGGGGCGAGCCTCAATCAGTTACCGGGTCCGGCCAAAGCTGGCGGCCATGAAGTACGCGCAGAATCGAGATCGTGTCATCTTGGATCTGGTAGGCGACGATGTAGGGCGTCTTTTGGACGACCAGTTCACGCGTGCCGGGCCAGCGCCCTTCCCGCCCCATCCGGGGGAAATGAACCAATTGGGCGGTGGCCAACATGACCATTTGAATTTGGGCATTCGCCGCCACAGGATTTTCCAGCGCGATGTGGCGGCGCGCGCTGACCAAATCCCGCACCGCAGGCTCCGTCCAGATAAAGCGCATGGCCTCAGTCAGCCGAAGGCATGGGCAACTCGTTATCCGTCCCCCAGGAATTCACCCAGGCCACAACATCCTCGTGCGGAACAACCTTTCCCGCATCGGCGGCCCGTATTCCTTCCTCGATGGCCCGCAGGTGGCCTTCCTGCACGGCGATGAAATCCCGGATCGCCTGATCGACCACCCAGGACGCGGGGCGATCCAACACCTTTGCAATCGCAGTCACCTGATCGCTCAGGTCTGGCCCCAGATGGATATCAAGCGATGTCTTCGTCATGGCGGCTCCTACAGTGACGCCCAAGATACATGATGCAGAACACATCGTAAACACGCCCCGGCACGAGGGTAGGCGGTCGACAGAGACGCCCGGTAGGATATAGGCATACGCGTCAGTGTTTTCAGTCCCGGAGCCCACGCTTGCGTCCGCCCGTCCTTTATCCCCTGTTCGCGCCCATCACCAGCCTGCCGGGCCTGGGGCCCCGCCTCGGCAAGCTGGCGGAGCGGCTGACCGGCCCGCACGTGGCGGATATCCTGTGGCACCTGCCCACCGGCGTGCTGGACCGCGCCAACGCCGCCAGCATTGCGGAGGCGCCGGAAGGCCGCATCGTCACCCTGACGGTGCGGGTGGACGGGCACATGCCGCCGGTGCAGCGCCACCGCCCCTATCGCGTGCGCTGCACCGACCATACCGGCGAGATGGAACTGGTGTTCTTCCACATCAAAGGCGACTGGCTGGAGAAGAAACTGCCCCAGGGCACCATGGTGGTGGTCAGCGGCAAGGTCGAACGCTTCAACGGCCTGTTGCAGATGCCCCACCCCGACCATTTCGCCCCCGTCGAGGAAGGCGCCCCGCCGCAGGAGGTGGAGGCGGTCTACCCCTTGACGGGCGGCCTGAACCCCAAGCCGCTGCGCACCGCCATCACCGCGGCGCTGGAGCGCACGCCGGAACTGGAGGAATGGCAGGACCCCGCCTGGCTGGAGCGCCAGGGCTGGCCGGCGTGGAAGGTGGCACTGGCGGCGGCGCATGATCCCAAGAGCGAAGGCGACGTCAACCCGCTGTCGCCCATCCGCCAACGCCTGGCTTACGACGAACTGCTGTCCAACCAGCTGGCCCTGGCCCTGGTGCGCTGGCATCAACGCCACCTGGCCGGCCGGGCCACGGTGGGCGACGGCCGCCTGCGTGCCCGCATCCAGGCGGCATTGCCCTATCAGCTGACGGGCGCGCAGGTGGGCGCCCTGGCCGAGATCGACGCCGACATGGGTGCCGCCGAGCGCATGCTGCGCCTGCTGCAGGGCGACGTCGGCAGCGGCAAGACCATCGTGGCGCTGATGGCCATGGCGACGGCGGTGGAGGCCGGCGCGCAAGCGGCATTGATGGCGCCCACCGAGATCCTGGCGCGCCAGCATGCCGAAAGCCTGGCCGACCTGGCCGACGCCGCCGGCATCCGCCTGGCCCTGCTGACCGGCCGTGACAAGGGCAAGGCGCGCCAACAGGTGCTGGACAGACTGGTGTCGGGCGAGATCGACATCCTGATCGGGACCCACGCCCTGTTCCAGGAGGACGTGGCGTTCCGCGATCTGGCGCTGGCCATCATCGACGAACAGCACAAGTTCGGCGTGCACCAGCGCCTGGCCCTGGCAGCCAAGGGGCGCGGGGTGGACACCCTGGTCATGACCGCCACCCCCATTCCCCGCACCCTGACGCTGACCGCCTATGGCGACATGGACGTCAGCCGCCTGATGGAAAAGCCGCCGGGGCGCAAGCCGGTGGTGACCCGCGCCGCCCCGGCCGACCGCATTGAGGAGGTGGTGGAGCGGGTGGCCGCCGCCATCAAGACCGGCCAGCGGGTCTATTGGGTCTGTCCCCTGGTGGACGAATCCGAAACCGTGGACCTGGCCAACGCCACCCTGCGCCATGCCACCCTGATGGAACGGCTGGGCGATCGCGTCGGCCTGGTGCACGGCAAGATGAAGGGCACGGAGAAGGACGCGGTCATGGCGCGGTTCGCCAGCGGCGAGCTGTCCGTGCTGGTCGCCACCACGGTGATCGAGGTGGGCGTCAACGTGCCGGAGGCCACCATCATGGTGGTGGAGCATGCCGAGCGCTTCGGCCTGGCGCAGTTGCACCAGTTGCGCGGCCGGGTGGGCCGTGGCGAGCGCGCGTCCGCCTGCCTGCTGCTGTACACCGCCCCCTTGGGTGAGACCGCCCGCGCCCGCCTGGACGTGATGACCGCGACGGAGGACGGCTTCCTGATCGCGGAGAAGGATCTGGAACTGCGGGGGGCTGGCGAGGTGCTGGGCACGCGCCAGTCCGGCCTGCCGGAATTCCGCATGGCCGACATCACCGTGCACGCCGACCTGCTGGCGACCGCCCGCGACGACGCCAGCCTGATGGTGGCCCGCGACCCCGACCTGGAAAGCCCGCGCGGCCAGGCCCTGCGCGTGTTGCTGTACCTGTTCCAGCGGGATGAGGCGGTACGGACCCTGCGCTCAGGCTGACCCGGACCGACTACCGGGGCCTGCGCCTCACGCGTTCCGCACCTCCTGCAGGAAGGTGTCCACCTGGGCCTTCAGCGCGTCGCCGCTGCGGCTGAGATCGCCGGCCGAAGCCAGCACCCGGGTGGCGGCGGCGCCGGTCTGCCGGGCGGCGTCGCTGACGCCGGCGATGTTGGTCGTCACTTCCGCCGTGCCCTCGGCCGCCTGCGCCACGTTTTCGGCGATTTCGCGGGTGGCCTGCCCCTGGGCGCCGACGGCGGCCGCGATGGACTGCGTCGTCTCATTCATCGTGGCGATGGTTTCCGTGATGTCCTGGATGGCGCGGACGGAAACACCGGTGGCCTGCTGGATGGCGGTGACCTGGGCCTGGATTTCGTCGGTCGCGGCCGCCGTCTGGTTGGCCAGGGCCTTGACCTCGGATGCCACGACGGCGAAGCCCTTGCCGGCCTCCCCCGCCCGTGCCGCCTCGATGGTGGCGTTCAGCGCCAGCAGGTTGGTCTGGCTGGCGATGCCGTTGATCAGTTGCACCACCTCGCCGATCTTCTGGGCCGTGGTGGCCAGCCCCTGCACCTGGGAATTGGCGCCGTCGGCCCGCACCACGGCCTGCCCCATCATCTGGGTAGCCTGATTGGTCTGCTGGGCGATCTCCCGCACCGATGCGGACAGTTCCTCGATCGCGGCGGCGACGGTGGTGACGTTGTTGGTGGCCGTTCCCGCCGCCGTGGCCACGACGGCCGACTGCCGTGCGGTTTCACTGGCGGTGCCGGCCATCGACTGCGCCGTGCCGTGCAGGTCTGTCGCCTGGGCGCTGACGTTGGTGACGATGGCGCTGATCGACGCCTCGAACTTGGCGGCCAAGGCCTGCATCGCCGCCCGGCGGTCCTCTTCCGCCTGCTTGACGGCATGGACATCAACCAGGGAACCGCAAGCGCGCCGGGGAACACCGCGTTCGTCAAGGATCACGCCGCCGGTGGCGCGAAACCAGCGATAGCTGCCGTCCTTGACCTTGAGGCGATAGGTGACGTCGTAACCGGATCCGGTCTTCAAGGCGCCGGCGAAGGCGTCAAAGGTCGGCCCCGCGTCCTCGGGATGCAGGCGGTCCGACCAGGAGTGCACGACGTTGGGAAATTCCCGCTCGCTGGAGAAACCGCACAGGCGACGGAATTCCGGGGACCAGGTCCAACGCGCCTTTGCGTGCATGGCGTCACCGTTGAACAGGACCGCATCCCACAGCCCGACACCGGAATGGCTGGCCAGAATGTCCAGCCATTCGACCTTTTCCATCAGCTCCTTCACCGCGCCACGCAAAACAAACATCACATCCCCACTCTGGAATAGAATCACGAACTGCCGCTTTCGGCACAAATACCAGAAATAAAAAGCACCAGGGCACGTAAATATTAATTTAAGGAGGTCGACGTAAATTCCTATCCTTAAGTTTATAATGATAGATATTATTGGTGGAGTTTCCATTTACGGATTCCCCATCCTGGCATTTATGCTTTCCGGGGTCGGCCATTGTCACCTCCACCCTGGAGCATGGCTTCCTCAGGCGAAAACGGCACGAATGCCCTGATCCGGTTCAGCACGATCAGCGGCTATCCCGTCCGTACAGTTGCGGCATGACGGCGGCGGCGTACCTCACATTGCGGTTGCAATAGCGTCGACGCCGGGAGCCCAAGCCATGGGCATGAAGGTCAGTTTGCGGGCCCTGACGGTCCTGAAATACGCGATGATCGGTTTCATGCTGGGCGCGATCCCCGCAGTGGTGGCGGTGATGCCGCCGCGCCAGGCGCACAACCGCGCGGAATTGATCAGCACCATCCTGGGCGGCACTCTGGCCGGGGCCGCGGCGCTGGCCGCGTTCGGCACCCGGCGGGCCCAGACCATCCCGGTCGAAAGGCCCAGCAAATTCGGGCCGGTGGGCTTCACCCTGGCGTGCCTGCCCTTCGTGGTCGCCGTGCTGCTGCTCGCCGTCCTGGCCGTGCTCTGATGCGACCCGTTGCCGCCGGATCCCCAGACTGAGGTCTGGTTGACGGCCGGCGGCCGGGCGCCCAAGGTGGCAAGACTCAAGGCAGGGATTATCCAGGGAGGGATAAAGACCATGTCCCGCGATCCCTACGCCCCGCCGTCCGGGCCCCTACCCCGCCTGCTGTCCATCGCCACCGCCCTGCCGCCCCATCGTTTCACACAGGAACAGGCGCTGGCCGGCGCCCGTGAGATTTTCGCCCACCGCCTGCGCGATTTTGAGCGCATGGCGCCGGTCTTCACCCACGCCGGCATTGAGGGCCGCGCGTCCTGCGTGCCGCTGGACTGGTATCTGCGCCCCCATGGCTGGGCGGAGCGCAACGCCCTTTACCTGGAACACGCGGTGGATTTGCTGGCCGTCGCCGCGACCCAAGCGCTGGAGCGCGCGGGCCTGGCGCCCGGCGACGTGGACGCCATCGTCGCCGTCTCCTCCACCGGCATCGCCACCCCCAGCCTGGACGCCCTGGTGATGCAGCGCCTGGGCATGCGGCCGGATGTGGAGCGCATGCCCCTGTTCGGGCTGGGCTGCGCCGGCGGCGTGCTGGGCCTGGCGCGGGCGGCGACCTGGGCCACCGCCCGGCCGGGGGCCAACATCCTGCTGCTGGTGGTGGAGCTGTGCGGCCTGACCTTCCGCCCGGGCGACCTGTCCAAGGCCAACGTGGTGGCGACCGCCCTGTTCGGCGACGGTGCCGCCGCCCTGGTCCTGCGCGCCGACCCGGCAGGCCGGGATGAAGGACCGGCCTTCCTGGCATCGGCCGAGCATCGCTGGCCCGACAGCCTGGGCATCATGGGCTGGCAGGTAGAGGATGACGGCCTGGGCGTGATCTTCGCCCAGAGCATCCCCACCCTGGTGCGCGACGCGCTGCCGGCGGTGGTGGGCGGGTTCCTGGATCGCCAGGGCCTGGGCCTGCGCGATCTGGCCGGCACCATCTGCCATCCCGGCGGCGCCAAGGTGCTGGACGCGCTGACGGCGGTGCTGAGCCCCTGCGCCGACGGGCTGGATGACGCCCGCACCGTGCTGCGCGACCATGGCAACATGTCGGCCGTCACCGTGCTGTTCGTGCTGGAACGCCGGCTGCGGCGGGGCGCCAAGGGGCCACACATGCTGTCCGCCCTGGGCCCCGGCTTCGTGGCCGCCCTGGGCCTGATGCGGCTTTGAGGGAGGGCCCCCGATGACCCTGAACATCCCCATGGGACCACCGCAGGGCGTGGTGATCCTGCTGGCCATCCAGCGCCTGGCGGAACTGCGGGTGGCCAACCGCAATACGGCCCGCCTGCTGGCCCAGGGCGGGCAGGAGGTGGGGGCCGCGCATTACCCGCTGTTCATCCTACTGCACAGCGCCTGGCTGGCCGCCCTGTTCTTCGGCATCCCGGCCGACGCGCCGGTGGTCTGGCCGCTGGCGGCACTGCTGATCCCCCTGCAACTGGCGCGTTATTGGGTGATCCGCACGCTGGGGCCTTATTGGACCACCCGGATCATCACCCTGCCCCGGGCGCCGCTGATCGACGGCGGGCCCTTCCGCCTGCTGCGCCATCCCAACTATTGCGTCGTGGTGGCGGAGATCGCGGCCGTGCCGCTGGCCTTCGGCGCCTGGCGGCTGGCCCTGGCCTTTTCGCTGGCCAACGCCCTGCTGCTGGCCCACCGCATCCGGGTGGAGGAAGCCGCACTGGCGCCGCGCCGGCGGACGGCCTGACGTCCCGTCCAGTGAAGAACCGCACCACCTATGGCGGTGCCGCCGTTTACGGCGGGCGTCCGGGCCGTTATTGTCCGGCCTACCCGTGTAAAAGGGGCCCCCTGTTAATCGGCCCCGCCCAACACGACCTTGGTGGCGGGCCGCCGACGTCAGGTGCCCCCACCGACCTTATCCGGAGCGTATCCCCGTGATCGATGCCGCGTCCCTCGACAGCATAGAACTGCTGGCCCCCCTGACGGCGGACCAGCGCGCCAATCTGGCCAAGCAGTGCAGCTGGCGCCACTTCCACCCGCAGGAACAGGTGATCGACCGCGCGTCGGACAGCCGCGACGTCTGTTTCATCGTCGAAGGCCGCGTGCGGGTGGTGAACTATTCCCTGTCCGGCCGCGAGGTCACCTTCGACGATGTCGAGGCCGGCGGCTACCTGGGGGAGTTGTCCGCCATCGACGGCGAGGCGCGGTCCGCCAGCATCGTCGCCCTGACCGAGGTGATGGTGGCCTTCATGTCGCCGCGCCTGTTCCAGCAGGTGGTGACCCAGAACCCCGACATCGCCTGGGGCGTTATGACGCGCCTGGCCAGCATCGTTCGTTCCGCAACCGGACGGATCATGGATCTGTCGACGCTGGGCGCCAACAACCGGGTGCACGCCGAACTGCTGCGCCTGGCCAAGCCCAACCTGAAAGACAACAACACCGCCGCCATTTCGCCGATTCCCATCCACAGCGACATCGCGGCACGGGTCAGCACCACCCGCGAAACGGTGGCGCGCGTCCTGGGCGACCTGTCACGCGACAAGCTGGTCATCCGCCAGGACAGCTCCCTCCTCGTGTGCGATTTCGCCCGTTTGGAGGAAATGGTGGAGGAAGTGCGGGGCGACTGACACCTTAGGGTTAACCACGAGGTCAGTTTTTTGGAGTGTGACACGCTTGCCACGGTTTTTTAACTTTTCATCAATCGGCGTCGGAGTTATATAAGAGGGGCTTGACCGTGACGGATTTGACACTCTCAAGCCTTCAACCTCCTTATGAGGCTCCCTTCATCTTCGCCGGCTGTCGCTCGACAGCCGGCGTTTTTTTGCCCGCAAGGGCGCCCTTACCCTATAGGCCTCGCCTTAGGGAATCCAAAAATCAAACCCCGGCCAGAATCCACAGGGCGCTGCCGGTGGCCAGCGTGCGGTCGCCGTCATGCACGCGCACCTCGGTGCACAGCTGCGACCAGTTGCGGCGGATCATCCGCGCCTCCCCCTGCACCAGGGTGCCGCGCGGGCCGCTGCCCAGGTGATTGAGGGTCAGGCCCAGCAACGCGGCGTCCCCGTCGGGCACGCCTTCATCCGCCAGGGTCTTCAGGCAGACGAATTCGGCGAAGGCCGACAGCACGGAGGTGTGGATTTGGCCGCCCGGCGCCAGGTGCCGTTCGTCGGCGACGAAGGCGCGGACCCAGCCGCCATCCCCACCGCCCCGGGCGGGCCGCCCTTCCCAGAAAGGGCCGATATGGGCGACGAAGCCAGGCTGCACCGGGCAGAGCGCCCAGCCCTCCGTCGTCACCTCGCTGGCGCCGCTGTCGGCCATGGTCGCTGCCCCGTATCCCCAGCCTTAACTGTTCGCGCGGGTGAATTCACGGAAGGTGACGGCGATCTTGTCCTCGACGATCGTCACCTCGCCCCGGCCGACAGTGCGGCCGGAAACGATGATGTCGGACAGGTCGTCGATCTTGCGGTCCAGTTCCACGATGGCGCCGCGGCCCAGCTTCAGCAGGTCGCGCACCCGGATGGTGGAGGTGCCCAGCACCACCGACACCTCGACCGCCGTGTCGTAGATGGCCGACAGTTCAGTGGAAGACGACGCGGAGGAACCGCCGCTGCCGCCGAACATGGCATCGATGTCGTCCTGGTTGCTCATGCCCGCACCCGTCCGGAATTTATCCAGTCCCCACCATGGGATACAGTGCGACCCTATCATGACAGCAGGGCAGAGCGGGAGGTGTTTCGCCCCTCCCCGTAGTCTGCCCGGGCAAGACGTGTCACTCCCCGGTTTGCGGCCCGATCAAAGCGATGTTGATCTTGCCCACCGTCGGCACGGAAGGCGTCGCCTGTAACTGCGAAAGCCTCGCCGCGATCCGACCATTCGGGAAACGCCCCTCACTGTAGCCGAACTTTACGAAATGCTGCTCCAGCGATGGCAGATTGCCCGCTTCCGCGACCTTGCGTATGTCGCCATATTCGTTCTTGTACCATTCATCATCCACCGCGATCGCGAATGGCAGATGGCCCGAGAAATACCCCACTTCTCGATAATGTTCCTGGGCGGAAGCATACTCCCCGCATAGTATGCTCCTCCTGACATTTGGGTATTGTTCCAGATACCAAGCCTCGTCGACGTCGATGAAGTCCAGAAGCATGCTAACAAAGTTTCGCAATCTTTGTTGGCTGACCAGAATTTTAATCTGGCCATCGACCTGAATGCTCTCCGAATCCATTTCAAACAAGGACATCGGCGGCGGGAAGTTTTTCATGATGCTCTCGCGGAAAAATGAGACGCCGCTTGTCACCGGCTTGTCTCAACCATCAACCCGGCAACGTCAGTCGCCGTAGCCAAAATATTCTTCATATTTCCCAAGCACCCTCCTGCATTCTGATATTTGGAATGCATTCAAGTCTTTCCTCCATCGAGAAACCGAATCCGCCGCGGACTTGGTGGTCGCATGCACGGCGCGAATGCCTTCCCGGCCACTTGATTCAAAATTGATCGGAGTCCCCACACCCAAGAAGCGGGCGACATCATTGGCACACACATCCGGTGTCGCAATGATGTCTTCATATCTTACGAAGAACGTGTCCGACCGGCCAGATTGTTTAATGAGCATCATGGCCTCCGTGGCAACGGCCATTCCCATCAGCGCACCGTGGAAGTCGCTGCCCCAAAAGGCCATTTGGGAACAGATCACATCCCGTGGGTGGCGGAGCAACACCAGCTCCCTCGCATCAGGAAAAATAGCCCGGCCGATGTGGCGCGCGGGATCATCAACCCCGCATTTTTCAATAAAGTAGCGGGGTTTTTTACCAACAAGCGTCGCGCGACGTTCATAATATTCAGAGACCAAATCACGAAATGACTGAGCAAGATGGCGTGCAGCCGTTATTTCAAAGAAGTCATACATGAATTCCGGCTGATCGTATCGCCACTCTTGGTCGGAATGAAAATATGGATTAAATCCCAGTCGCAAATTTGATTTCATCAAATCATCGGGATTTATCGAGTTGGAATGATCCGCTGGTGAAATCAATGCGCGATAGGCCGCCGCGTAATATGCCAGCACCCTGGTCTCATATGGATAGACATCGGCCAAAATGACTTCGGGGTTTGTTCCGATCTTTTCCATGACCATGGTGCCGCCCGAGCGGCCCATGGTGGTCATGAGCAATAAATTCGGGCGCCCCTGGCGCGCGTCTTGGGCGCCTGAATGCGATTCTGTTTCCGGTACAGCCAGAATTTTTGAGGGACCGGGTGGTAGAATTGACCGGTCTTCTAGAAATTCTACAGTAATTTCCCCAATTAGGTTCAAAGGAATCGGGTAGTCGAAGCGATAAACGAACCCATGGCGACCGCCACCAAATTCACCTGTTGCCCTCAAGTCATCGCGTTCACGATTGGCAAGGACCACACCAAGATCATATCCGTTCAGCCTGATGACAACTTCAATCGCCTGATCCGGATTATCAGTATCAGCTGCCCATCCGCAAACCAGTGACCGGCTCACGCGATCGACAAACCCCCTCAGCATTCGACACCCCCTGCGATAGGCAACCACCTATTCTAAGGAAAGTATCAATCCAAGGCCACGGACATTCATTCGCGCGCGACTATACGAATGGTCGGCACCCCCCTTCCGAGAAGGTGGCCGATGTTCCCATCCGGGCAAAATTCTTCAGGCGCCCTGGCGCCTCTCCGACACGAATCCCGCCGCCTCACGCCACGGCTCCAGCGTGAAGAAACGCCGGGCCTGCCCCGAGGGCGATGGCAGGACGAACAGGGCGATGCCGTCCAGGTCCAGGGCGTGGCGGCCATAGGGCGGGTTGCCCACCTGAGCATGGTGGCCGGCCAGGAACACCGCCGCCGCCGTCTTGCTGGTGAAGGCGATGGCGCCGGGACGGAAGCGCCGCATCTTCGCCACCAGGCCCGCCACGTCGTAGGCGGCGGGGTCCAGGTCGACGTCGTTGCCGAACTGCGTCTTGTTGAGGTCGGTTAGGCCCAGGCCCAAGGCCGGCAGGCCGGCGAAGGCCGCCGGCTCCATGCGCGTCGGCGTGAAGCCGGCGGCATGCAGGCTGGGCCAGAAGGCGTTGCCGGGCTTGGCGTAATAGGCCTTAGCCCGCATGGACGCGTTGCTGGGCGCCGTGCCGCAGAACACCAGGTCGAGGCCGGGGACCAGAACGTCGGGCAGGATGAGGTCGGTCATGGGGCGGAGGATAGGATCCAGCCGCCCCGGAGACCAGACCTCACTTCAACGGGATCTCGGCCAGTTCGTCCCGATGGGCGCCGACCGTCCGGGTGATGATGAAAAAGTTGATCAGCACGCCGAAGGCCACGAACAGCAGGCCGTCGACATAGCCCGCAAAATTGTCGGACCCGGCGGCGAAAAGAATGCCCAGCACGGCGACGATGATGCCGAAGCCATGGATCAGGATGGCCGGGACGGTATTGGACGATTTCATGTTCAAGGCTCCAATCAAATCAAACGGTGAAGAATCAGGACGGCCGCTTGGGCAGCGGCTGGTCGTCGTCGTACAGGATGCGGCTGGCGGACCCTTCCAGGTCCTCGAACTGGCCGTTGCGCACCGCCCAGAGAAAGGCGCAGAGACCGAGACCGCCCAGGAACAGGGCGGCCGGGATGAGGAAAAGCAGGCTGTTCATGATGGGCCTTCCTGATGTTGGTTGGCTTGTCTGTTGGCAAGTCGCAGGGCGTTGGCCATGACCACCAGCGACGACCCGGACATGGCAACCGCCGCCACCAGGGGGGTGGCGAAACCGGCCATGGCGATGGGCACGGCGCAGAGATTGTAAAGCAGGGTGAAACCCAGGTTCTGGCGCACCAGCCGCCGGGCGCGGCGCGCCACGGTCAGGGTTTCCAGCACCGGCGCCAGGCCGTCCCCCTGGAACACCACGTCGGCCGCCGTCTGCGTCACGTCCACGGCCCCCGACGGGCTCAGGGACACATCGGCGGCGGCCAGCGCCGCAGCGTCGTTCAGGCCGTCGCCGACCATCAGCACGCGCCGGCCCTGCGCCCGCAGGTCCGCCAGGTGGGCGCACTTGTCGGCCGGCTTGGCCTCCGCCCGCACCCGGTCGATGCCGACCTCCGCCGCCAGCGCCTGCGCCGTGGCCACCCGGTCACCGGACAGCAGTTCGACGCGATAGCCCCGGGCCTTCAGCGTCGCCACCACCTGGGCGGCATCGCGACGCGGCCGGTCGGCGAAGCGGAAGCGGCGGGGCGCCCGGCCGCACCGGGTCAGCCACAACTCCGGCCCGATATGCCCACCCTCAACCTCGGTGATGCCACAGAACTGGCGGGAGCCCAGGCGCACGAAACCCTGCGGCCCCATCCATTGCAGGCCGCCGCCCGGCACCTCCACCACGCCGTCGGCCACCAGGCCGGGGCCGGCGGCGCGCGCCAGCGCCCGCGACAGGGGATGGCGCGAGGTACGGGCCAGCCGGGCGGCCAGATCCAATTCCTCAGCCGTGCGGTCGGCATCGGCCAGCAGGTCGGGCCGGCCCAGGGTCAGCGTCCCGGTCTTGTCGAACACCACGGTATCAACCGGTGCCAGCCGTTCCAGCGCGGTGGCGGACTTCAGCAAAATGCCCTGGCGCATCAGACGGCCGCTGGCCGCCACCTGCACCGCCGGCACCGCCAGCGCCAACGCGCAGGGACAGGTGATGATCAGCACCGACACGGCGATCAGCAGCGCGTGGTACCAGGCCATGGATCCCAAGAAGACCCAGGCCAGGAAGGTGGTCAGCGCCGCGGCGTGCACCACCGGGGTGTAGGCGCGGGCGATGCGGTCGGCCAACAGGACGTAGCGTGCCCGCCCCTGCTCCGCCGCCTCCAGCAGCCGCACCATCTCGGCCAGCAGGGTGCCCTCGCCGCTGGCGGTGGCGCGCAGGCGCAAGGGGGCGGTGCGGTTGACCATGCCGGCGAAGACCTGGGCGCCCGGCGCCACGGCCAGGGGCATGGTCTCGCCCGTCACCAGGCTGGCATCCAGGTCGGAGATGCCGTCGGCCACCACGCCGTCGACGCCGACCCGCTCCCCCGCCGCCACCAGCACGGTGGCGCCCAGCGGCACCCGCGCCGGCGTCACCACCTGTGCCAGCCCGTCGGCACCCAGCACCGTCACCGGCGCCTGGTTCAGGGACAGCAGATGGGCGGCGGCGGACCGCGCCCGGCCCCGTGCCCGGCTGTCGAGGTAACGCCCGATCAGCAGGAAGAACAGCAGCATGACGGCGCTGTCGAAATAGGCGTGCTCGCCATGCGTGGCGGTCATCACCAGGCTCATGCCCGTGGCCAGCAGCACGCCGACGGAAATGGGCACGTCCATGTTGGTGCGCCCGGCGCGCAGGGCCGTCAGGGCGGAACGGAAGAAGGGCCGGCCGGCGATGGCCACCGTCGGCAGGGCGATCAGGGCCGACACCCAATGCAGCAGGGTGCGGGTGGCGTCGCCCATGGCATCGGCCCCGGCCCAGACCGACACCGACAGCAGCATGACGTTGGCGGCGGCGAACCCGGCCAGCGCCAGGCGGCGCAGCAGGTCGCGCTCCAACGCCGCCGCCGGGTCGGGGGCACCGGCATCCTTGCCGCCGGCGACACCGTAGGCCGCGACGCGGTAACCCAGGTGCGTCACCAGGCGGGCGTAGGTCACCGCCTGGTCCGGCGTGCCGGACCAGCACAGCGTCAGGCTACGCCCCGTCAGGTTGGCGCGGGCCGAGCGCACCTCCGGATGGTTCTTGGCCAGCGCCGCCTCGATCAGCCAGACGCAGGCGCCGCAGGTCAGCCCATCGACGCTGAGGCGCAGCACGCAATCGCCGTCCGCCGCATGCGACACCGCCTCGGGCAGGCCCAGCAACGGATCGGCCCCATCCTCCTCCGCCTGGCCGGCCGCCGTCGGCGGGGCCGCGGCCTCCACCGGGCGGCGGTCGTAATAGGCATCCAGCCCCAGATCGTGGATCAGGGCATAGGCACCGGCGCAGCCGTGGCAGCAGAAGGCGCCCTCCTCCGTCGCCGCCCCGATCAGGGGCTGGCCGCAGTGGCGGCAGGTCATGGGCAGCGAGTCGAAGGGCATGGCGGACACCTAGGCAGGGGTCATTTCACGAACAGGCGCCGGGTCAGGTGGTACCAATCGGTTCCCTTGACCGCCTTCATCTTCAATTCCCACTGCCCGTGCTTGGGCAGCGCCACCGGGGCGACGTAACGGCCACCGCCCTGGTCCTGAAAGGCCAGCGGCACGTCCGGCAGGATGTCGATGGGGCGGACCAGCCGGCCGTCCAGGCTCATGCCCTCCAGCGGCTGGCCGTCCTTGTCGGTAATCCGCACGGTCAGTACGCCGCCGTCGGCGGTGGCGGCCGTCGGCTCGATATCGGCATCGAAGGTCCAGCCCAGCGCGTCCTGCTGGGCCTGGGCCTCCAGCACCTTGTTGTATTCGATGCCGCGCTCATAGGGCTTGGCGGTAGCCAGGCCGGTCCAGCTGTTCACGGCCTCATAGATCAGGATGCCGTTGACCACGATCACCACGCCCATGCAACCTACGAAGATCCAGGGGATCAGCGAACGCTTGGGCTTGGGCTGGCCCCGGCTGGGCAGTTCCACGACGGTCATGGATGTCTCTCCTCTATCGGATCATCAGGGCTTGGCGCCGGGGCCCATGAAGACCCCTTCGTAGAAGGTGGTGTGGGGCTGGGCCGGCCCCTCCTCCTTCAGGCTGAACACCAGGGGGATGCTGGGCTGGGCGCCGCCGTCGCGCACCAGGGCCGGGCGCGGCAGGGTCACGAAGACGCGGAAGGTCGCCTGGGCGTCGCCGTGCACCGGCAGGGCCACGCCGTCGGCGCCATGGGCATCGCCCACATCCTGCACCGACAGGGTGGCGCCGGGCTGGCCCACCACGGCCAGGCTGTACTGGGCCACGCCGCGCTGCTTGTTCGACACCTTGATGGTGTAGCCGTTGCGCAAGGAACCGTCCGACAGGGTGACGAACAGGGGCGCCCGGTCGCGCTGGACGCTGATGCCCATGGTGGAACGCGTTTCCAGGGCGAACAGCATGACGGCGGAGGCCACGGCCAGCACGGCGGCGTAGATGATCACCCGCGGCCGCACCAGGCGATAGCGGCTGGGCCGGCCCGCGGCCTTGGCCTCCTGGTTGTCCAGGGTGTCGAAGCGGATCAGGTTGGGCGGGCGGCCCACCTTTTCCATGATGGTGTTGCAGCTGTCGATGCACAGGCCGCAGCCGATGCATTCCATCTGCTGGCCGTCGCGGATGTCGATGCCGGTGGGGCAGACGGCGATGCACTGGCCGCAGTCGATGCAGTCGCCCCGCCCTTCCCAGCTGGTGCCGGCCTTGTGGGGGCCGCGCCGCTCACCCCGGTAGGCCTCGTACGTCACCACCAGGGAATGCACGTCCAGCATGCTGGCCTGGATGCGTGGCCACGGGCACATGTAGGTGCAGACCTGTTCCCGCGCCCAGCCGGCCAGGATGTAGGTGGTGGCCGTGAACATGCCGACGAAGAAATATTCCTCGACCGAGGCCCGGCCCGTCACCAGGGCATGGAAGGCGGTGGGCGCGTCGTCGAAGTACAGGACCCAGGCACCGCCCGTGGCCACCGCGATGGCCAGCCAGGCGGCGTGCTTGGCCGTCTTGCGCAGCAGCTTCTCCCGGCTCCAGGGCTGGCGGTCCAGGCGGATGCGGGCGCCGCGATCCCCCTCGACCAGGCGTTCCACCGCCATGAACAGGTCGGTCCACACCGTCTGCGGGCAGGCGTAGCCACACCAGACGCGGCCGGCCAGCGCCGTCACCAGGAACAGGCCGACGGCGGCCAGCACCAGCAGGCCGGTGATGTAGTAAACCTCCTGCGGCCAGATCTCGATGCCGAAGAAATAGGCGCGCGGCGACAGCAGGTCGATCAGGATGGCCTGGTGCGGGGCGTCCGGCCCCCGGTCCCAGCGCAGCCAGGGCACGGTGTAGTAAATGGCCAGGCAGACCGCCAGGACGGCCCATTTCAGCGTGCGATAGGGTCCCGACACGGCCTTGGGATAGACCTTGACGTGTTCGGCATACAGGGTGCCGCCCGTGGCGTTTTCCAGATCCACCTTGGTGGATCGGGGGCGCCCTTCGCGAAGCGGCGCCTTGCGCGCTTCGGTTCCGGGCTCGGCAGGCGGACGGGCCAACGTCTCGCTGTCCTCTGACTTCGTGTCCATGGGTCGTGTCCATTTCCGACGATACGCGGGGCAGCCTTAATGGTTGGGCCACCTACGCGGATATGAGGGAAACTAGGCCGCCGCCCCCCTCGCCGCCTTGCGCTAGATCAACTGACGGATGCCCCCACGGACCCGCGACAGCAGGTCACGGCGGCGCAAACAACCGCTTGCCAATCCTGAAAACCCGGATCGCGGGCAAAAGAAAACCCCCGCCGGGTGGGGACTCGGCGGGGGTTCTTCCGTGCAACCTGTGGGCGGATCGGCGCCTTCCCCGGTGAGGCATGGGGTACCGGGGAAGGCAACCGCCCGTTGGCGATGGGATGTAGGGGGAAGGACCTACTTACCACCACCCAGGGCGTGCACGTAGGCTGCCAGCAACTTGACCGTGGCGGGGTCCAGGCGCTCGCTCCACGCCGGCATGCTGCCACGCCGGGCGTAGGTGATGGTCTGGACCACGGTGGCCTTGTCACCGCCATAGAGCCAGATGGCGTCGTTCAGGCGGGGTGCCCCCACATCCTGGTTGCCATCGCCCTTTTCACCGTGGCAGGCGGCGCAGTTGTCCGCGAAGATCTGCGCACCCCGGCCGGCCGCGTCCTTGTCGGTGCCGGTGTTGGACAGGCTCAGCACGAATTCCGCCACGTCGTTGATCTGGGCCGGGGTCAGCAGACCGTCGGCGCCGAAGCGCGGCATGTCGGAAACGCGGGAGTTCTCGTTGGAATTGCGCACGCCGTAGGTGACGGTTTGCAGGATCTGCTCCGGCGTGCCGCCCCACAGCCAATCGTCGTCGGCCAGGATGGGGAAGCCCTTGTTGCCGCCGGCGCCACCGGCGCCGTGGCAGGCCGCGCAGTTCTCAGCGAAGGCGATGTGCCCCGCCGCCTGCACGTAGCTGCGCAGTTCCGGATCCTTCTCCACGTCGCCGATGGGGGTCGCCAGCAGCTTGGCCTTGATGGGGGCCAGTTTCTGCTGACGCTCGTCCAGGGCGGTCTTCACCGTGTCGCGCTGGGTCCAGGCCAGGATTCCCTTGGTATGGGAATGCAGGCCGGGCCAAGCCGGGAAAAACACGGTGTAGACCAGGGCGAAGGCGATACAGGCATAGAAGGTGTACAGCCACCATTTCGGTAGCGGCGTGTTCAGTTCCTTAATGCCGTCCCATTCGTGACCGGTGGTTTCCCGGCCCGTATGGGCGTCCTTTTCAATTTGGGTGGACATGGGCGGGTGACCTCAGCGTTTCATCTGGGCCGCGCCACGCCCCCGGAGGGGCAGAGGCTCGGCGTCGTCCAGCAGGGGGATCTTGGCGCAGTCGTTGTTCAGCCTGGCCCGGCGGGAGGGCCAATAGGCCCAGACCAGGATTCCGCTGAACAGGACCAGGAACCAAACCAGCCATACCTGAGAGATCAGGGATTGAAGCTCTTCCATGGCGACCTCACTGACGCAGGTCTTCGGGCTGCAGCTTGCTGAAATCGACCAGCGTTCCCAGCATCTGCAGGTAGGCCACCAGGGCGTCCATCTCCGTCAGCTCGGGGCTTTCGGTGTTGAACTTGCCCACCACCGCCTTCGGATACCGCTTCAGCAAGGCTGTCGTGTCGGCGTCCGGGTTGGCCTGGGCCTTCAGGTCGGCCTCGGCGTTGGCGATCATGTCGTCGGTATAGGGCACCCCGACCTGGCGCAGCGTCTTCAGGTGTTCCTGGATGTTGGGAACCACCAGCGGCCGGCTGGCCAGGAACGCGTAGGTCGGCATGATGGATTCCGGCACGACGGCGCGCGGATCCTTCAGGTGGGCGACGTGCCAGTCGTTGGAATACTTGCCGCCGACGCGGGCCAGATCCGGACCGATACGCTTGGAACCCCACTGGAAGGGATGGTCGTACATGCTCTCGGCCGCCAGGCTGTAGGGGCCGTACCGCTCCACCTCATCGCGGAAGGTGCGGATCTGCTGGCTGTGGCAGACGTAGCAGCCTTCACGGATGTAGATGTTGCGGCCCATCTGCTCCAGCGGCGTGTAGGGGCGCACGCCGCCCACCCGCTCGATGGTGGTTTCGATGGAGAACAGGGGCACGATCTGCACCAGGCCACCGATGGACACGGTGATCAGGGTCAGCAGCGCCAGGATGATGACGTTCTTTTCAATGATGGCGTGAGAGAATTTCATTGGATGTCCCTCCGCTCACTCGGCCGCGACCAGGCCGGCGGGCCGTTCGGCTTCAAGCGGCTGGCCGTTCCTGATGGTGCGGATCATGTTGAAGGCCATGATGAGGGCGCCGGTCAGGAACAGGACGCCGCCCGTGCCGCGGATGATGTAGTAGGGGTGCATGGCGGCCACGGTCTCGACGAACGAGTACTGCAGGAAGCCCATGTCGTCGTAGGCGCGCCACATCAGGCCCTGCATGATGCCCGACACCCACATCGAGGTGATGTAGAGGACGATGCCCAGGGTGGCGGTCCAGAAGTGCCATTCGACCAGCGCCTGGCTCCACAGCGCCTTACGCCGCCACAGCACCGGGATCAGGTAGTACATGGCGCCGAAGGTGACGAAGGCCACCCAGCCCAGGGCACCGGAGTGCACGTGGCCGATGGTCCAGTCGGTGTAGTGGCTGAGCGCGTTCACCGGCTTCACCGACATGACGGGGCCTTCGAACGTGCTCATGCCGTAGAAGGCGACGGCCGTGACCGTGAAGCGCAGCGACGGGTTGGTGCGCAGTTTGTCCCAGGCGCCCGACAGCGTCATGATGCCGTTGATCATGCCGCCCCAGCTGGGCATCCACAGCATGATGGAGAACACCATGCCCAGGGTCTGCGTCCAATCCGGCAGCGCGGTGTAGTGCAGGTGATGGGGGCCGGCCCAGATGTACAGGAAGATCAGGGCCCAGAAGTGGATGATGGACAGGCGGTAGGAATAGACCGGCCGCTCCGCCGCCTTGGGGATGAAGTAGTACATCATGCCCAGGAAGCCGGCGGTCAGGAAGAAGCCCACCGCGTTGTGGCCGTACCACCACTGGATCATCGCGTCCTGCACACCGGAGAAGGCGCCGTAGCTCTTCGTGCCGGTGAAGCTGACAGGGATCGCCAGGTTGTTGACGATGTGCAGCATGGCGATGGTGATGATGAAGGCTAGGTAGAACCAGTTGGCCACGTAGATGTGGGGCTCACGCCGCTTGAACAGTGTGCCGGCGAAGATCACCAGATAGACCACCCAGATGATGGTCAGCCACAGGTCGGTGTACCATTCCGGCTCGGCATATTCCTTGCCCTGGGTGATGCCCATCAGATAGCCGGTGCCGGCCAGCACGATGAACAGCTGATAACCCCAGAACACGAACCAGGCCGGCAGGGCGCCGCCGAACAGCGGCGCGCGGCAGGTGCGCTGGACCACAAAGAAGGAGGTGCCCAGCAGCGCATTGCCGCCGAACGCGAAAATGGCCGCTGACGTGTGCAGCGGCCGGACCCGGCCGAAGCTGGTCCATTCCAATCCGAAATTCAGCGCGGGAAACGCCAACTGGAAGGCGATCAGGACACCGACGGTAAAGGCGGCGATACCCCAAAACATGGTCGCGATGGTGAAGGCGCGAACCACATCCTCCACATAGACTTCCCGGCTGGCGGGGTGGGCGGCCGAGATCGGCACCCCCCCGGAAACCGCAACACTCATGACACCCCCCGAAGAATGTGCTCGGGGTGCATCGGCCCGGCGGAACCGGGCCATGGCCCCAAGACCAACGATGGCGGGGCACCGGTTGGTCGAATTCCCTTTGCGGAAGGGACGAAGACAGCCGATGCTCCTTAGCGTCCACACTGTGGAGAGGGGATGGCCAAGGCGCATTGACCTGCGTCAACGCGGATGACCCTTCCACCGAACGTATGGTTGGGTGGACGAAGGAACGGCGACGGCCCGGCGCAACAAGGGCCGCGGAAAGACAGGTTCCCTGGGCAGTGGTGCGCAACTTCTGGGAGGAAGGCGGCAAGCCATGACGACGACGCTATCCAACGACGGGCCGTTGGTCCCGGTCTTCACCACCCCGTCCCCCGCCGTGCGGCGGGTGGCGATGGACAGGCCCTGGCATTGGCTGCGCCTGGGCGCCGAGGATCTGGCCGAATGCTGGCCCCTCAGCCTGGGCCAGGGACTGGTGCTGGCCGGCATCGGATTCGGCGCCACCACCATCGCCCTCCTCAACGGCTGGCTGGCCCTGCTGCTGCCGCTGACCGGCGGCTTCATGCTGCTGGCGCCGCTGCTATCGGTGGGTTTCTACGAGGCCAGCCGCCGGCGCGAACGCGGCCTGCCCCTGGACGCGCGGGCCTGCCTGCTGGCCTGGCGGTCCAACCTGCCCTCCATCGCCACCTTCGGCATCGTGCTGCTGCTGATCCACCTGTTCTGGGTGCGGCTGGCCACCCTGCTGTACGCCCTGCTGCTGGGCGACGCCCATGCCGGGCCGGAGGGGCTGGCGGCGGAACTGCTGACGCCGCAGGCCCTGCCCTTCCTGGTGGTGGGCACGGTGCTGGGGGCGGGGCTGGCGCTGACGACCTTCACCCTGTCGGTCCTGACCCTGCCGCTGTTGCTGGACCGCGATGTCGGCGTCTTCACCGCCGTCGCCACCAGCGTGACGGCGGTGCGCGCCAACCCGCGCGCCATGTTGCTGTGGGCGGGATTGATCAGCGGCGCCGTGGTCCTGGGTATGGTGACGCTGTTCGTGGGCCTGGTGCCACTGCTGCCCCTGATCGGCCACGCCAGCTGGCACGCCTACCGCGACGTGGCGCGCGTGCCCGCCGGCCTCAAAAGTGCCGGATGACACCTGAACGGCGCGAAGCCCGCAGCATGAGATCTTAACTCATGCCGCTAGGCTGCGACCGCAGCCGCCGGAGATTTCCGGGGAGCCGAAGGCGGACTGGAAATCGAGGACAAGCCCAGGGCGCGGATGCGCCCGCCCGGCGCCTGAGGGACATCGCATCAAGTAAACTGTAGCATCGACGGCGCCTTGTCGATGATCTCTTCCAGGATGGCCTCGGCGGTTTCCAGCTCGGTGCGGATCGATTCGTTCAGGCGGTTGGCGTATTCCGGCTGGCGCAGCTTCTCGCTGGCGTCATACAGGCTGCGCAGTTCGGTGACGAAGATTTCCCGGGCGCCCAGGGGCAGCACGGTCTTGGCCGACAGCACGAAGAAGAAACGCATGCTGGCCCGCACCAGCAGGCTCAGCATCAGCGTGTCCAATTGGGCGTAGCGTTCCCGCACCTCATCCGCGCTGCCGGTTTCCAGGCTGCGCAGGCGCCCCTCCACCAGGATGCACAGGGCGCGGAATTCCCCCACCTTGTTGCGGAAGGCGTTGTACGCTTCGAAGCTGTCCCGGGCCGCCGCCGCCTCCGCCTGCTTGGCGAGGCTGGTGGATTCGCGGGCCTGGCGTTCCAGCGCCTCGAGCAGGCCGGCGACTTCCTTGCGGGTATAGACACGCTTGACCACGGGAATGGCATCCTGGTTCTGGAGGTGTGCGGCCCCCTTGTATACCCACGGGTGGCCGGCGGATCAAAGACCCCCGTACGGGTGTAAGGCATGCGCCGGCCGGACACGCGCGGCGGGCATGACCTAAGCGCCGCTCCCCTTCCCGGTTTGCCCCGCCGACGCCAGGGCCGCCAGCCGCACCGGCCGTTCGGCCCGGGCGACATCCACCTGTGACAGGGCCAGCGCCACGCGCCGTCGCAGGAAGGGAACGGCGACGATCGCGGGCATCAGATGGCGCACCAGCCAGCCCCGCCATCCGCCCGACAGCAGGGCGGCGCGGAAGATCAGATCGGTGCCACGCAGTACGCGCCGGGCCACCGGCAGGCGGTCCTGGCCGTACCTGTCCAGAATCGACGCGTCCTGCCCCTGGCGCAGGACGGCCACCAGCCTGGCCGCCAGGTTCAGGGCGTCCTGGATGCCGGTGTTCATGCCCTGCCCGCCCGCCGGGCTGTGAATGTGGGCGGCATCACCCGCCAGGAACACCCGGCCATGGCGCAATGCCCCGACCATGCGATGGTGGATGGTGAAGCGCGTCAGCCAGACGGGGTCGCGCAGCGCCAGGCGCCGGCCGGACGCCGATTCCGCCAGGGCGGTGAAGGCGGGCAGGTCGATGTCCGGCCCCGGATCGGCCGCCCCTGGATCGACCGTCGGCGCACGGGGCATGACAACCAGGCGGCATTTCCCGGATTGGCCGGGCAGCGGGAAAAAGGCCATCGCCCCCGCCGCCGTGCTGAACAGATGCATGGCGTCGAAGCCCAGGTCCCAATCCAATGTCAGGTCGGCCAGCAGGAAGATGCCGGAATAGGCGCCGCCATCAAAGGCGGCCCCCACCTGGTGGCGAACCAGGCTATGGGCACCGTCGCAGCCGACCACATAGGCCGCCCGTACCATCTCAACCGTGCCATCGGGGTGGCGCAGACGGCACTGGACGCCGGATTCGTCCTGCTGCAGGTCCAGCGCCTCAACGTTTCGTTCCACGCCCACGCCGGCGGCGGCGGCCGTTTCCTCCAGCAGGCGCTCCGTTTCACTCTGCGGCAGGATCAGGATGAAACTGTAGGGGTTGGGAATGGCGGTCAGGTCCAGGGACAGGGGCCGGCCGCCGCCCAGATGGAAGAAGGCCCGCCGGACCGGCTGGCCCAGGGCCAGCATGTGACCGGGCAAGGTGGTCCCGAAGACATCGCCAAGCGCTTCCAGCGTGCCGGCGTGCACGCCCAGCGCCTTGGACTTCGTCGACCGCCCATCCGCCTTGTCCACGATGCGCACGTGGACGCCCAGGCGGCCCAACATGGCCGCCAGTGCCAAGCCGGTGGGGCCGGCCCCGATCACCAGCACCTCGACATCGTGGTCCACGACGCCCTCCCTTCCACCAGCGCGCCTTTTCGGGGCCGCGACGGCGCTTACGCCTTGTTAGGCAACCACCGATATGCTCCCCACCGCAGGCTGCGGCAACGCAAACTTGGAATTGCGGTGGACGGCCGGCGGCGCCTGAGGGTAAGCATGTTAACGGTTCGGTTTTTCCACCGAACTGCGGGGTGGGGGTAAGAGGGCTTCATGGAACAGGCGATCGTCACCGTCCAGAACCTTGCCGGTCTGGCGCAAAGCGCGCAATCCGGGCTGCCGCTGGGCAAGGACGCCCTGCTGTTCCGCGACGACGGCACGGTGCATCTCAATAGCGACCGGTCACCGTCCCGCCATCACTTCTACCTCGACGGCCTGCAATTCCACGTCTCCATCACGCCGCAGGACGACACCACCCTGTTCCAGATCTGGGCCGAGGTGGGTTTCCTGCCCTACACCATCGAGGCGCCGGAGAAGCGCGCCAAGCTGCAGGCCATCCTGCGCTCCGCCGCCTGGCTGCGCTACGCCCGCTTCATCGTGGATGAACAGCAGAAGGTGCTGGTGCTGGGCCAGCAGGAAGTGCCGGGCCACGTCACCATCACCGACCTGATGTATGAGACGGTGCAGTTCATCCAGGAAGCCCGCCCGTACTTGCGGGTTTTCGGCAGCTATCTGTAAGACGGAAGCATTTTCAGTTGTGAATTGATGGGCGATACCTCCTCCGGTGGTAGCTCACAAGCCCAGGCGCGTTTCCACAACCAAAGGCGCATAGTGCCCCCAACCACAACCGGGGGATGAAATGAACCTAGAAATTAATCGCCGCCGACTGATCCAGTACGCCAGCGCCATCGGGGGCGTGGCCGTCATCAATGGTCTGCCCGTCGTGGCCCGCGCCGCGACGGTGACCCGGCGCAACGTCACGGACTCCGCCGCCCAGAAGGATCTGGACATCTACCGCGCCGCCGTCGACGCGATGAAGAACAAGATTCCGGCCAGCGACAAGCGCAACTGGACGGTCCAGGCCAGCATCCACCAGAACCACTGCCCCCACGGCAACTGGTACTTCCTGCCCTGGCATCGCGCCTATCTGGCGGCGTTCGAGAACATCATCCGCGACGTGGCACAGAAGGCGGACTTCGCCCTGCCCTATTGGAACTGGACGACCGGCCCCACCATCCCGACGCCGTTCTGGACCGGCGCGCTGAACGACACCACCCGGCGCGTGACCGCGACCACGCCCATGCCGGCCAGCGCCGTCGGCCTTACAGTGATCAACAGCCAGGTGCTGAGCCAGACCAACTACCAGGCGTTCGGCAGCTACATGCCCAGCGGCCAAAACAGCCTGGACAACAAGTGGCAGCGGGCGGGCGGCGGCACGGGCGCGCTGGAAGGCACACCCCACAACACCGTGCACGGCACAATCGGCGGCAACATGGGCAACTACATGTCGCCGCTGGATCCCATCTTCTGGCTGCACCACTGCAACGTCGACCGGCTGTGGGCGGTCTGGCGCAGCATGGGCCGGGCGGACGAGACCAATTCCTATTGGCGGGACTTCACCTTCCCCAGCAACTTCTACCTGCCCAACGGCACGCCCATCAGCCCGGTGGTGAAGAACCAGCTGTCGACCGAGGCGCTGGGCTATGTCTATGACAACGGCCGCACGCCCAACCTGGCGGCGGAGGCTGTGGCCGCCTTGGCCGCCAGCCCCACCGCCGCCGTGCCGGCGGGCGGCAACCCCTTGGAAGGCGCCGTGCTGGCGGATAGCGCGTCCTTCACGGCCGCCATCGGCAAGCCCGAGACGGCACCGGTCAAACGCGCGTCCACAGCCAACCTGCTGGCGGCCGCGCCCCCCTCATCCGCCAACCCCCGTTACTACGTGATCCTGGACAAGGTCGTGCCGCCGACCGACCCCAGCGTCGGCCTGCGCCTGTTCATCGACACGCCCGGCGCCAACGCCGAAACGCCGGTGGAGGACAAGGGGTATGTCGGTTCCGTCGCCTTCTTCGGCACCCACGATGCCGGCCACGGCGGGCCGCACACCGTCACCTTCGTGCTGGACGTGACCGAAAAGGCGGAAGCGCTGAACCTGAAGGACGGGCGGGAGAACGCCATCACCCTGGTGCCCGTGGCCCTGAACGACGACAAGGCTGCCTCCAAGGTGTCCGTGGCATCGGCCAAGATCGTCGCCATATAAGCAGGTGACGCCGTTCCCGGGGCGCCGTCGGATGCCCCGGGAACGGCCATTGAGGGATGCGCCGCCCCATGGACGGGAGAAGAGAGGGCAATAGATGGCTTGCACGCTTGGCGTGCCTCTTCCTGGCTTTGTCGGGGGCGGGGACCACAATGGCGACAGAAGCAGGCTCACCCGCCCTGCCCGCCCCGCTGGCTGTCAATCAGGCGACGGCCTTCAGCCCGGCCTGGCAGGGGGGGACGCCCAAGGGCGATCTGAAGGTCCTGACCCGGCCGGGGCCGGACGTGCTTCTGCGCATCACGGTCGGCGCCATCCGCAACCCATCCGATATCGGCCTGGGCCTGCGCCTGTTCCTGAACCAGCCGGACGCCACCGCCGCCACGCCGGACACGGCGCCGGGTTACCTGGGCAACGTCGCCTTCTTCCCCAGCAGCCCGCCGGCGGGGGCCCCGCCGCAATCCTTCGTCATCAACCTGCGCACCGCCCTGGCGGAACGCGGCGCCGAAACCCTGCGCCGCCTGGCCAAGGCGCCGCCCCGGGTGACGGTCATCCTGGTTCCCCTGACGAACGGACAGGCCCGTGCCGATGCCGCGTCGGCCCAGGTGACGGGAATGACGCTGGAATTGCAAAAAAACCCCTGAAAAGGGCAATCAATCCGCGCCCAAGGCAGTGGTCAGTGATGCCCGCCGGCGCCGCCGGCCGCACCAACGCCCTGGCCGCCCGCCTGTCCACCCGCCCCCGGCCCGGACGTGGGCAGGATGAAGATCTGGCCCGGGTAGATCAGGTTGGCATCGCGGATCTGGTCCTGGTTGGCCTCGAAGATGGCGGTGTACTGGATGCCTTCGCCATAGAGGTGGCGGGCCAAGGTCCACAGGCTGTTGCCCGGCACCACCACCACCGCGCGGCTGTCGCTGTCGGCGATGGGCTGGCGTTCGAACGTCACCTCGGCGCGGGCGATCACCTTGCCGTCCGGCCCCACCTGGTCGGCGCGCAGGGTATAGCGGCCGGGGTCCAGCAGGCGTTCCGGGGTGATGGACCAGCGGCCGGCCAAATCGGCGGCGGCACGGCCCACCAGGGTGTTGTCCAGATACAGCTGCACCTCGGCCTTGGGCTGGGCATCGCCGCCCACGGTGACGGCGCCGGCGCGGTTGTAGTCGATGGTGTCGATGGCGACCGTCAGCGACTTGTCGCCCTTGCCCGGCATCTGCAGCACGCGGCTGCCGCCCTGGCGCGGGGTCACGACGGCCAGGGCGCCGCCCGTCTCGTTCTGCTTGCGGCCGGCGACGTCGCGCTTGGCGTCCGGCACCACCAGGGTCACGGTCTCGTCGGCCGCGACCTCCGTCCCCTCGGCGGTCTTCATGGTCAGCGACAAGGTGCGCGAACCGGGGGCCAGCGCCTGGGTGGGCGTCAGCACCCATTCGCCGTGCTTGTCGGCCGTGACCGTGCCCAGCACGGCGCTGCCGTCCGTGACCGTCACCGTGGCGCCCGGCATGGCGCGGCCGGCGATGACCGCCGTGCCGTCAGGGCCGACCCGGACCACGTCAAAGGTGGGAACGGCGCTGGGGCCGGTGGGCGCCTCGGCCGCCACCGGGGTCGGCTTGGGCGCGGCGCCGCCGGCCGTCTGGGTGGCCTGCATATGGGCCAACCCCCAGACCAGCAGCGCCAGGGCGCCCACGCCGACAACGGCGGCAATGACCTTGTTCTGCGTCACAGTCGGTTCCTTTAGCGATTATCCCGGCGGCCTGCCCCCGGCCACCGGTTCCAAACGCCCCCCAAAAAGCCTTCCCAAGGAATCGTCTTTGGCATTGCGCCTATTGGGAATAGCCCGCGGCCCGGCGCCCGATCAAGCACCGATCGCCCCCCAGCCTGTATCCTTTTTCAGGCAAGGGCCAAAAAGCCGGCCACCAGGCCCGCCGTGATCACGGCCAACACCCCCGCCCGCCACAGCGGCACCCAGCCGTGCCGGCCGGTTTGGGTGCCGTGATGCGGGGCCAAGCGCTTCCATCCCGTCACCATGGGACGGATCAGGTTCTCACGCTTCACCACCAGGTAGAACAGCACCGCCACCACGTGGATCAGCACCACGATCTGGATGATGCTGAAATTCAGATGGTGCAGGCGCCGCGCCAGCTTGGACACCGCACCGCTGACGCGGTGGGCCAGCGGCCCCTCCTCGATCCCATCCTCGTCCACCGCGAACAGGCCGGTGCCCACCTGGGCCGCCAGCACCAGCAGCAGGGCCACCACCGCCCAGCCCCCCAGGGCGTTGTGCCCCCGCTCCAGCGGCAGGCGCCCCGGCCGGGCCATGTGGCCGACATGGCGCAGCACGGCCCCCGGCCCCTTCAGGAACTGGGAGAAACGCGCCTGCGTGCTGCCCACGAAGCCCCAGATCAGCCGGAACAGCAGCAGGCCCAGGGCGCAGTAGCCCAGCTTGAAGTGCAGTTCCAGATTGTCGTGGGTGGCGGTCCACCACAGGCCGGCCAGGTCGGCCACCAGCAGCCAGTGGAACAGCCGGATGGGCAGGTCCCAAACGGGAATCCTGCCCTGTCCAGCCGCGCCGATTTCCCGGGGCGCCATGCGCCGCTTACTTCTTCTGGCGATAGGTTT
Source organism: Azospirillaceae bacterium (assembly GCA_028283825.1). Taxonomy (NCBI): domain Bacteria; kingdom Pseudomonadati; phylum Pseudomonadota; class Alphaproteobacteria; order Rhodospirillales; family Azospirillaceae; species Azospirillaceae bacterium. The sequence goes on from JAPWJW010000003.1 coordinate 849,855, forward strand.
CGTGGCACTGCTTGCAGGTGCCGCCCACGGCCTGCACGGCCTGGCCGATGGCGGTCTTGTCGGCGCCGGCGGCCTGCAGCTTGTCCAGCGCCTGGGCCAGGTCGGTGAAACCCTGGCGGTACTTGGCGTTGTCCTGCCAGATGGCCGGCAGGGCCTCGCTCTCGCCCACGCCGACGGCGGTGCCCTCGGGGAACTGGTCGGGCAGGCCCTTGACCACGACGGCCATGGCGGCGGCGGCGGACGCCACGTCCTGCGGCGTGCCGGTGCCGTCCTTCACATACCCCATGAAGACCTTCATGCCGCCGCCCAGCTTCTTCATGTCCTGCTGGCGGGCCTTGACGATTTCGGCGGGATCCAGGGCGGCGGAGGCGACGGCACTGCCCAGCAGGGCGGCGGCCATGGCCAGGCCGGCGACGATATGGGCCTTGCGGCCCCGGGACGCGGAACGGATCACGGAAATGTCTCGGGAAACACGCGGCATCGTTTTCTCCAGCCCTGGTTGGGACCGCCTGGGCGGTCTGCGGGGTCCTTGGTATATGCAAACCTTCGGCACCCCCGATGCGGTACGGAGGGCCTAAGGCCGATGGCGGCTTGCGGTCCGCCATCAAAGGATGGTGTAACGGGCCGTCACCCATCGGGCAAGCCCGCCAGCGGTTCACAGGCGCCGCACGCTTGGGTTAGCCTGGGGTTCCAACGGTTTGGGGACGATATGTCGCTGCCGGCCTCGCCGGCACCAGCGAGGATGAAAGGAAATGACCAAGGTGCGTAGCGTCTGCGTCTATTGCGGGTCTTCGGGCCAGGTGTCCGAGGCATACAAGAAGGCCGCCCACGATTTGGGCACGCGCATCGGCGAGGCCGGGCTGCAACTGGTCTACGGCGGCGGCCGCGTCGGCCTGATGGGCATCACCGCCGACGCCACCCTGGCGGCAGGCGGCGAGGTGGTGGGCATCATCCCCAGCCATATCCAGACGACGGAGGTCGATCACAGCGGCCTGACCGAACTGCACATCGTCGACAGCATGCACACCCGCAAGCGCATGATGGTGGATCGGTCCGACGCCTTCGTCGTCATGCCCGGCGGCCTGGGCACCCTGGACGAGGCGTTCGAGATCATCACCTGGCGCCAGCTGAAACTGCACGACAAGCCGGTGGTCATCGCCAACATCAACGGTTACTGGGACCCGCTGCGGGCCCTGCTGACCCACATCCGCGGCACCGGTTTCGGCCGGGGCGAGATCGAGACCTATTTCACCTTCGTCGACAGCGTGGACGCCATCCTGCCGGCCCTGCGCCAGGCACCGGATTCGGTGCAGGTCCCGGCGGTGGATCGCCTGTAAGCCATTTCAAGACGCCTGCCCCGGGGTAGCACCCTTGCGGCGACCGCACCGCGGTCATCCGCCCCGTTTGCTTGATCGCTGGGCCCGAATGGGCTCTTATACCGGCCGTCCGGTATTAGGGTGCTTTCTTTCCCCAGAGGCATCCTTGGCATATCGTGGCGCACGGATCACGGCGCCGGTTGGTCATAAAAAATCACCTATACGCGAGAAGGCATTGAGAATGCAGAAGATCAAGGTTGCCAATCCCGTCGTCGAGCTTGATGGCGATGAGATGACGCGCATCATCTGGCAGTTCATCAAAGACAAGCTGATCCTGCCCTACCTGGACATCGACCTGAAGTACTTCGATCTGGGCATCGAACATCGCGACGCCACCAACGACCAGGTGACCGTGGACGCGGCCGAGGCCATCAAGAAGTACGGCGTGGGCGTCAAGTGCGCGACCATCACCCCGGATGAGGCCCGCGTCACCGAGTTCAGCCTGAAGAAGATGTGGAAGTCGCCCAACGGCACCATCCGCAACATCCTCGGCGGCACCGTGTTCCGTGAGCCCATCATCTGCACCAACGTGCCGCGCCTGGTGCCGGGCTGGACCAAGCCCATCGTCATCGGCCGCCACGCCTTCGGCGACCAGTACCGCGCCACCGATTTCAAGGTGCCCGGCCCCGGCAAGCTGACCATGACCTTCACGCCGGACGGCGGCGGCGAAGCCATCACCTACGACGTGTTCCAGTTCCCGGACGCCGGCGTGGCCATGGGCATGTACAACCTGGATGAGTCGATCGCCGGCTTCGCCCGCGCCTGCTTCAACTACGGCCTGCAGCGCAAGTACCCGGTGTACCTGTCGACCAAGAACACCATCCTCAAGGCCTATGACGGCCGCTTCAAGGACGTGTTCCAGGAGATCTTCGACGCCGAGTTCGCGGAGCGCTTCAAGGCCGAAGGCATCGTCTATGAGCACCGCCTGATCGACGACATGGTTGCCTCCGCCCTGAAGTGGGACGGCGCCTTCGTCTGGGCCTGCAAGAACTACGACGGCGACGTGCAGTCCGACACCGTAGCCCAGGGCTTCGGCTCGCTGGGCCTGATGACCTCCGTCCTGCTGACCCCCGATGGCAAGACCGTCGAGGCCGAGGCCGCCCACGGCACCGTGACCCGTCACTACCGTGAGCACCAGAAGGGCCGCCCCACCTCCACCAACCCCATCGCCTCCATCTTCGCGTGGACGCAGGGCCTGTCCTACCGCGGCCAGTTCGACGGCACGCCGGACGTCACCAACTTCGCCAAGACGCTGGAGAAGGTGTGCGTGGAGACGGTGGAAGCCGGCTTCATGACCAAGGACCTGGCCGTCCTGGTCGGCCCCGAACAGAAGTGGCTGACCACCCAGGACTTCCTGGCCAAGCTGGACGAGAACCTGCGCACGGCCATGGGCTACGCCGCCTAAGGTTACACGTCGGTTCAGAAAAGGAACGCCGGGCGGCACGTCACCGCCCGGCGTTTTCTTTTGGGGAAAGTTCAGCGCACGGCCGATTGCAGAACGCGGTCGATGAAGGGCATGGCCTGCGCCAGGGCCGCGTCGCCGCAGTCGGGCGGCATCATGTGGCCGCAGCCCGGCAGAATAATCATCTGCTTATCCGAACCGGGGATCAGCGCCAGCGCCCGGTCCGCGTGGTCCAGCCCAACCTCATGGTCGTCGGCACCCCACAGGATCAGGGTCGGCATGCGGATGGACGTCAAATCCTGCACCGTCCGGTCCAGCGACGGGGGCGGCCCTTGGATGGGCATGCGTAGCGCGCGATTGTTCAGGTCGGTCCATTCCTGGACCAGATCCGGCGTGACCTTCGCCTTGTCATCAATGTTGTAGAGTAGGATTTGGCGCCAGAACTCCGGCTTGTGAACGCCCTTGTGGGTGGCGTCCTCCGCCACCGCCGCCTTCAGTTCCGCCGGGAACTTGGCCGGATCGATCTTCAAAGGGCCGACCGCCGCATCCCCGAAGATCTGGGCGATCACCTTGTCCGGACGCGTGGCCGCATAGGCGATGCCCGTGGCGGCGCCGCTGGAGGTCGAGATCACCATGAAACGGTCGATACCCAGCCGCCGCGTCAGCACGTCGATGATGTGCAGGTTGGCCTCGATGCCATAGTCCCCGGCCGGCGACGGGCCCGACAGGCCGGCGGGCGCCATGTCGAACCGGATGACGCGGTACCGCTTCTTCAGTTCAGCCGCCCAGCCGTTCCACTGCCGCAGGCTGGAATATGAGCCGTGGACCAGCAGGATGGCCGGCCCCTGCCCCTCATCGACATAGTGGATGGGCGTGCCGTCGATCTCCATGAAGCGCGAGTTGGGTAACGCGTATCGCGCGCGCAGGGTCTCATCCCCGTCCAACGTTGGGTTCGCCGACTGGGCGAACGCCGCCCCGGCGATGAACATCCCCGCCAGCGCAGCCAATGTCGTCATTCCCGGCCACCGCGAAACCATGCCCGTCCCCTCTTGGTTGTTGTATTCCCAAGAGGATCGACGAAGTGGCGGCCACCGCCATCGGCAATGCGCGGGCTGTCCGCAGCGTGGCCCCAAAAGCAAAACCCCCGCCGGTGAGGGCGGGGGCTTGGCAGACAGGAACCTAGGCGCGGAAACCGCCTCAGGCCATGACCAGCTTGCGCTCGTCATCCCGCTTCTTGGCGGGCTGATAGGCCATCAGGGCGTGTTCCCGGCAATAGGGCATGCCGGGCACCGACGGGCAGCCGCAGAAATGGAAATCGGCGTGCTTGGGATCGCCCACCGGCCATTTGCACATGCGCTCGTTCAACGACAGGATGGTGGCACCCCGCGTCGGCTTTTTCTTGATAGGTGACGGCCGGCCCGACAGGCCCAGCCGGTGCGCCTTGCCGATCACCGCGTTGCGGGTGACGTTACCCAGCAGATCGGCGATTTCACTGGCGCTCATGCCCTGGCCCCACAATTGGCGCAGGCGCTCAATACGCTCGTCCGTCCAATTAACCGACGCTTTTTCTTCTTCCATAGAAGCCCTCGCTCCATCAGCCCCCATTGATCGGCGGGCGCAACAGTGTGCAGTCACCGCCGAGCGCCCCGCTCAAGCAGTCGATACCGGGATTTTCCCACCAACAAGATTTGGTATCGAGAATGGGCGGAGACTACCAAACTTGCGAAAGCCTGAACAGGTGATTCGACTCGTTTTTTGACCACGGACATAGAATCCGGAACCACCGTGGCGAACAAGCCATGGAAAGCGCCAGATCCTGTCCTTAATGGATACACCCCAAGGATGACACCATCCCTGGGGCATTTTTCCACGTTCATACCCCATTAAAGGTATATCCGTTCATCCCCTCAAGCGCCGGGCGGGCGCATCCGCGCCCTTGGCTTCCTCGCTCCGCCCTGCGGTGCTCGCTCCGGGGCCGGCAGTCGCCGGCCTGGGCATGGGTATTCCCCATGCCCACCCGAGCACTTACTGACCGGCGGCGGCGGAGAAGCCGTTGGCGCCGTCGAAGGTGTAGAGGTTGGAGCTCTGCACGAAGTCCAGCCCTTCCTTGGCGACACGGGCTAGCAGTGCGGCCACCTGGCCGTGCTTGACCTCATCAGCGCCCTCGCCGATGACGCGGCAGCGCCAATGGTCGGTGCAGAAGGTTTCCGGCGCGCCATCCGGCCACACCTTCTGGCCACGGTTGGACACCATGACCAGCTTCAGGCCTTCCGGAACCAGCGGCTGAAACAGGGCCGCCATATCATCACCGTTACCGCCCTTGCGCTCCAGGAACACGTCAACGCCGATCAGCTTCTTGGCCTGGACCGGGGCGCCCTTCAGGGCGATGCCGCTGAAGCTGCTGGCCACACCGGCGGGATAGCTGGCGGGCACCAGGGTGGCCGGACGCTCGCCCAGGCGGTCGATCAGGTTGCCGGCGAAGTCGCGGGTGCCGATGCGGGCATTGCTGACGCCGCGCTTGAAGATGTCGACGGTGTGGATGCCGTCCTCGATCATCTTCAGCCAGGCGTTATGGATACGCTCGGCCGCTTCCGACTGGCCGATGTGGACCAGCATCATGACGCTGGCCAGCAGCAGGCCCGACGGGTTGGCGATGCCCTTGCCGGCGATGGTGGGGGCGGAGCCGTGGATGGCCTCGAACATGGCGCACTGGTCACCGATGTTGGAGGAGCCGGCCAGGCCGACCGACCCGGTGATCTGGGCGGCGATGTCGGAGATGATGTCACCGTACAGGTTCAGCGTGACGATGACGTCGAAATGCTCCGGCGTGTCGGCCAGGCGGGCCGCACCGATATCGACGATCATGCTCTCCGCCTCGATCTCCGGGTACTCGGCGGCGATCTCGTCGAAGACCCGATGGAACAGGCCATCGGAGATCTTCATGATGTTGTCCTTCACGAAGGCCGTCACCTTGCGGCGATGGTTGGCCCGCGCGTATTCGAAGGCGTAGCGGATGATCTTTTCCGAACCGGGGCGGGAGATCAGCTTCACCGCCTGGGTCACTTCCTGCGTCTGGCGGTATTCGATGCCGGCGTACAGGTCTTCTTCGTTCTCACGCACGATCACCACGTCCATGGCCGGGTGCTTGGTGGCGACGAAGGGGGAATAGCTGACGCAGGGGCGGATGTTGGCGTACAGGCCCAGCGCGCCACGGATGGTGACGTTCAGGGACTTGTACCCTCCCCCTTGCGGGGTGGTGATGGGGGCCTTCAGGAAGACCTTGGTGCGGCGCAGGCTGTCCCAGGCGCCAGGCTCCATGCCGTTCATGATGCCACGGCGATAGACGCTCTCGCCGATCTGGATTTCCTCATACTCGAGGTTGGCGCCGCTGGCGGCCAGAACCTCAAGCGTGGCGTCCATGATCTCAGGACCGATGCCGTCGCCACGGGCGATCGTGATCTTTGTCGGAGAATTCATTTTCTCTTTCATCCTTAGGCACTAGCGCCTTTCCCCAACCATCGAGGGACATGACGCGGTTTGGGAAAAATTTCCCGGGGGTCAGGTTCCTGAAGCCCGCGCGGACACTATGCCTCCAACCACAGCCTCGCAACTGTGCTTTGGGCGCCCCTGCCCCTTGGGAGAAGCAAGAGCGAAGGGCTTGCCCAACCGCCCGGCGGACAGGACGGGCGTCAGTGGCTGAGTTCGCGCATGCCGGCCTCAAGCCCTTGAAGGGTAAGGGGATACATGCGCCCGTCCATCAGGCGGCGCACCATGTCGATGCTGGTCGTGTAGGACCAGTACTGCTCCACCACCGGGTTCAGCCAGATGGCGCGGCGGTAGACGTCCAGCAGGCGTCGCAACCACACCTGCCCCGCCTCCTGGTTCCAGTGCTCCACGGCGCCACCGGGCTGCAGGATCTCATAGGGGCTCATGCTGGCATCGCCGACGAACACCAGCTTGTAGTCGGCCGGGTATGTGCGCAGCACCTCATAGGTCGACATCTGTTCGGTACGCCGACGGCGGTTATCCTTCCACACGCCCTCATAGACACAGTTGTGGAAGTAAAAATACTCCAGGTGCTTGAACTCGCCCTTGGCGGCGGAGAACAGTTCCTCGCACAGGCGGATGTGGTCGTCCATCGACCCGCCCACGTCCAGGAACAGCAGCACCTTGACGGCGTTGTGCCGCTCCGGCCGCAGTTTCAGGTCCAGGTGGCCGGCGTTGGCCGCCGTGGCGCGGATGGTGTCGGGCAGATCCAGCACGTCGGCGGCGCCCGTGCGGGCGAACTTGCGCAGGCGGCGCAGCGCCACCTTGATGTTGCGGGTGCCCAGTTCCACCGTGTCGTCCAGGTTGCGGAATTCCCGCCGATCCCAGACCTTGACGGCGCGGCGGTGGCGGCTGCCCTCCTGCCCGATGCGCACACCCTCCGGGTTGTAGCCATAGGCGCCGAAGGGCGAGGTGCCGGCGGTGCCGACCCACTTGGAACCACCCTGATGCCGACCCCGCTGTTCGGCCAGGCGCTGGGCCAACGTCTCCATCAGCTTGTCCCAGCCACCCAGCGCCTGAACCTGCGCCTTTTCCTCATCGGTCAGGTAGCGCTCGGCCAGTTTGCGCAGCCATTCGTCCGGCAGGTCGCGCGCGGCGACATCTTCGCCGCCCTCCCCCGCCCCGGTCTCCAGCCCCTTGAAGACGCGGCCGAAGACGACGTCGAAGCGGTCCAGATTGCGTTCATCCTTCACCAGGATGGTGCGCGACAGATGGTAGAAGTCGTCCACGCTGTATCCCGCGACGTTGGCCGCCATGGCCTCCATCAGCGCCAGATACTCCCGCAACGTGACGGGAATGCGGGCGGCGCGCAGGTCGAAGAAGAAATTCGTGAACATGGGGCCCATGGCAGACGGCGGCCGATGGGACCGGATCTTACGCCAGGGCGCGCGGCAGGGCCAGGGGCGGCGGCGGCCGAACGCGCCTTCATGGCCCCCCGCCCCATGACATCGCCGCCGTGATCGCGGCATTGGAGCGGGCGCGGAAGCCCCGAGCCTCCGCGCCCGCCGCCGCTCACGCCCGTTCCGGCGCGTCCAGACGCAGGATGGGTTTGATCGTCCGGCCCTTCTCGCTGTCCTCGATGGCCTCGTTGATCTGGTCGAAGCGATAGAACTTCACCAGCCGGTCGAAGGGGAAGCGGCCCTGGAGGTGAAGCTCGACCAGTTGCGGGATGAAGATCTGGGGCACAGCGTCGCCCTCGACGATGCCCATGATGCGCTTGCCCGGCACCATGACGTCATTGACGTCGAAGGTGGCGGCGGTGCCCAGCTTGGGCGCGCCGACGATACCGCAGGTACCCAGGATGCCCAGCGCATCGATGGCCTGGCGCAGCACCTCGGGCCGGCCGCTGCTCTCTAGCGTATAGTCCACGCCGCCGCCGGTGATCTCGCGGATCGCCGCCACCGGGTCGGTCTCCCGGCTGTTGATGGTGTGGGTGGCGCCCAACTCGCGCGCCAGTTCCAGCCGGCTGGGCGTCACGTCCACGGCGATGATGCGGGTGGCGCCGGCCACACGGGCCGCCATCACCGCGCTGAGGCCGACGGCACCCGAACCGAAAACGGCGAAGCTGGCGCCGGCGCGCACGCGCAGGGCGTTCAGCACGGCGCCGGCTCCCGTCTGGATGCCGCAACCCAGCGGGCCCAGCAGCTCCAGCGGCGCATCCTTGGGCACCTTCACCACGTTGCGCTCATGCGCGATGGCCAGGCTGCCGAAGGACGATTGGCCGAAGAAATGGTCGTGCAGGGCGTGGCCGTGGGCATCGCAGGTGGCGGTGGCGCCATCCGCCGCCCCGCCCCCGAAATTCAGCGCGAAGAAATTGGCGCAGTGGGCCGGATGCCCCTGTTCACAAGACGGGCAGGTGCCGCAGGACATGAAGGTCATGACGACATGGTCGCCCGGCGCCACCGCCGTGACCCCGGACCCGACCGCCTCCACGACGCCGGACCCTTCGTGGCCCAGCACGGCCGGCAGGGGCGACGGGTAATACTGGTCACGGATGATGATGTCGGTATGGCAGACGCCCGTCGCCACCACCCGGACCAGGACCTCACGCGGCCCCGGTTCGGCGATGGTGGCCTGCTCTACCACGAAGGCCTCACCCTTGCCGCGCACCACGGCGGCGGTGATGGGCCGGCGGGGGGCGGCGTGTTTATGCTCGGCATGCACGGTCATGGGTTTTCCTCACTATTTTATGTTTATTCACAGGGGATAGGCGGGGGCGGTTCCCTTGATGGTCACCCACTGCCACTCGGTGAACTCTTCCCAGTTGGCCGGGCCGCCCACGGCGGACCCGTTGCCCGAGGCGCCGACGCCGCCGAAGGGGTTGACGACCTCGTCATTCACCGTCTGGTCGTTGATGTGCAGCAGGCCGGTGTGCAACTGGTCACCCAGCGCCATCGCCCGGCCGACATCGCGCGAGATGATGGCCGCCGACAGGCCATAGTCGGTCTGGTTGGCCAGCCGCACGGCCTCGTCATCCGTGGTGAAGGTCGTCACCAGGGCGACGGGTCCGAAGATTTCCTCCTCGAACGCCGGCATGCCGGGCTTCACGTCGGTCAGCACGGTCGGCAGGTAGAACAGCCCGTTGCTGCGCCCGCCGGTACGCAGGCGCGCACCCGCCGCCACGCTGTCGTCCACCACCTTGGCCACGTGGTCCAGCTGGCGCTGGTTGATCAGCGGCCCGATGAAATTGTCCGGCTGCGTCGGATTGCCCACCGGCAGGGCCGCCGCCTTGGCGGCCAGCTTGGCGATGAACGCCTCCGCCACGGCCTCATGCACCAGGACGCGGCCGGTGGACATGCAGATTTGCCCCTGGTGCAGATAGCATCCCCAGGCGGCGTTGCTGGCGGCCAGGTCCAGGTCGGCATCGTCCAGCACGATCAATGAATTCTTGCCACCCAGTTCCAGCGACACCTTCTTCAGGTGGCGGCTGGCAGTCTGGCCGACGATGCGCCCGGCGCCGGTGGAGCCGGTGAACTGGATCATCGCCACGTCGGGGTCGCTGCACAGGGCCTCCCCCGCCTCGCCGCCGCCGGCGATGACGTGCAGGACACCCTCGGGCAGGCCCGCCAGTTCGAACAGCCGGGCGATGACATGGCCGGCGCAGATGGCGGTGCGCGGGTCGGGCTTCAGCACCACGGCGTTGCCCACCGCCAGCGCCGGCGCCACGGCGCGCATGGCGAGGTAGAGCGGGAAATTGAAGGGCGCGATGACGCCGACGACACCCAGCGGCCGGCGGCGTGCCAGGCTGATGCGCCCGGGCACGCTGGGCAGGACCTGGCCCTGCGCCTGGTAGGGCATGCCGGCGGCCAGCTGCAGCGCCTTGATGGTGACCTTCAGCTCAAACTGCGCCTTCATCCGGGCGGAGCCGCTTTCCCGCACCAGCCAGGTGATGATCTCCTCACCATGGCTCTCCGCCAGGGTGGCGGCACGGCGGAAAATGGCCGCGCGGTCGTCGGGGCTCAGGGCCACCCAACCCTTCTGCGCCCTGCGGGCGGCGGCCGCGGCCGTGCGGACGGTGGCGGGATCGACCAGCGCCACCTTTCCCAAGGTCGCCCCCGTCGCCGGCTCGATCACCGCAGCCGCGTGGCCGGCCGACACCCAGCCATTGCTGAAGCAGACACCCTCCAGGTGACGGTCTTCGATCAGATATTCCATGGTTTTCTCTGCCGTATCGCTCATGGCCTCTCACCCGATGGGGAAATGCTCGGGCTCGAGTAAGCGTCCGCACCGTGTCGCTTGGGAAAGATCAAGTTGGTCTTCGCCCATACCATCCTGGTATGGACGCAAGGGCCGGATGGGTTGCGTGGCGCGCGTGCCCGCCGCGCGCAGCTGTCCGGTGACGAAGCACCCATCCCCGCCATACCGTCAGGGTCGATGATCGACTTTCGACGCCTACGCTATTTCGTGACCGTCGCGCGCGAACGCAGCTTCACGCGGGCCGCCGCCTGCCTGAACATGGCGCAACCGCCGCTGAGCCGCCGCATCCAGGAGATCGAGGAGGAGGTCGGCACCCGGCTGATCGACCGCGACGCCCGCCCCCTGGTGCTGACGCCGGCCGGGCGCCTGTTCTATGAACAGGCCTTGCAGGTGCTGCAACGGCACAACCAGATGCAGGCGGTGATGCACCGCTATGTGCAGCATGAACGCCCGCGCTTCGTCGTCGGGCTGATCCCCTCCGGCTTCCACGCCCGCCTGCCCCAGTTGATCCGGCGTTTCCGGGTCATGGCGCCGGATGTCGATCTCAGCCTCCAGGAACTGACCAGCCATGAGCAGGTGACCGCCCTGAAGGAGGGGCGGATCGATGTGGGCCTGGGCCGCGTGCGGGTGGAGGATGACGCCATCCGCCGCCAGGTGTTGCGGGAGGAAGCGCTGTTGGTTGCCCTGGCGCCCAACAGCCCGCTGACCACCGCCAAAGGCCCCCTGGACCTGGCGGAACTGGCCACGACGCCGCTGATCCTTTACCCGTGCGAGCCCCGGCCCAGCTATGCCGACGCGATCCTGTCGCTGTTCAGCGACCTGGGCATCACGCTGGAGATGACCATCGAGGTGCGGGAACTGCACACCGCCCTGATCATGGCAGCGGCCGGCGAAGGCGCCTGCATCGTGCCGGCCTCGGCCCACATGCTGGCCCACCCCGACGTGGTCTTCCGCCCGACCTTGCAGCCCGTGACCTCGCCCATCATCCTCAGCCACCGCATGGGCGACACCTCACCGGCGTTGGAGACCTTGCTGCGCGCCTTCGCCGGCCTCTACACCGAATGGGGCTTCCCCATATCGGCGTCGCTGCGGGAACGGTTGTCCCCCTCCCAGGCCGATCCGCGACCTCAGGGGCTTTGATCGCCCGCATCGGCGTGCAGCATAAGGCCCAGCGGATCAAGGCTGGCCACCGGCTGATCCTGGAATGCGTCGCGGAAAGCGGCCACGCGCCGGGATAAGCCGTCCACGGCAATCTGCTTCCACGCGGCGAAACGCGCGCCCACAGCCGCCGTCACCTCATTCCCGCTGTCGGCAATGGCGGCGGGCACACCCGCCAGCAGGACCCCGGCATAGCGGGTGTAGAGGCCAAGGTCGCGGCCGTCGTCATCCTCGCCATCGAAGGTCAGCGGCGTCCAGGTGGTGGCCAGGCGATCCCCCGCCTGCCGGCGCACCGCGTCATATTCGGCGACGCAATTGGCCAGTGGTGCGGGTCGGCCCCCCGCCGGGGGCAGCCCCAGCATATGGGACAAGGTCGGCATCAGGCTCATGTTCGCAGCCGCAGCAACGCCGCTGTCGGCGCAGACCATCTGCAAGGCCAGACCGGCCCCGGCATGCGCCGGCCCGGGCGCCAGGACGACACCGGCCAGCAGCAGCAAGGTTAGCGAAAAACCCCTAGAAATTAACCACTTCACCCTGGGAATCATAGCCTGGGACTTTCAGGAGCGGATGACACATCCTGATATAACCGCCTTTGCTGCACTGCGGTACCGTGACGCGCCACACAGGGTCGCAGCCGCGTGGTTGACGCCACAAGCTTAAGTCCCTGACCGCTTTGTCCTTTTGCTGATCAACGCGCGCCGATGCTGGTGAGGTATGCGATGGCGGAGGGGATTTCCCCCGCCTCAAGGCTTGGGCGTGCCCGGGGCATCCGTGCCCAGGGCGTCGATCATGCGATAGCTGCCGGCGTCCCGGCGGGCCACCAGCCCCAACTGGAAATCCGCGACGCGCACCTCATTACCCTGCGCGGCGCCCTCCGCCTTCAGCGCCGCGAACACCGCCCCGGCCTCATCGAACCGACCCAGGCGGCGCAGCAGTTCCCCCTGCAGCAGGCGGAAGGGTGCCTTCTTGTCATCCACCAGCGCCGCGATGTCGGCCGGCAGCCGGGCCAGCACCTCCCCCGCATAACGGCGGTATTGGTCCGATCCCGCCGGCGCCTCCCACGACGCCTCCAGCAGGGTCCAGGTCACGGACAGGGCCGGTTCGCCCGCGCGCTGCTTCAACCAAGCGGCACGGTAATGCGGCGTCTCCCCCTTCAAGGCCTGGTAGGCGTCGGACAGCACGAAGGGCCGCATCCGCTCCAGTTCATCCGGCTTGAAATCGCGGCGATAGAAGACGAAGCCGTTAGTGGGACAGACCGCCAGGGGCAAGGGGGCGATGATGGCGCCGTAGGGGCGATAGTCCAGCGTCTTGCCGAACTGCGTGCCCGAGCCTTGCAAGGTGGCGGTGAAGGGCGTGCCGTCATAGGGGCAGGTCATCTCCACCGACTGCACGGTCGATGCCCGCGCCGCCATGAGCGCCATGCCGCAAGCGGCACCGACGCCCCCACCGATCAGCATCACCCCCCAGACGGCGCGCGGAATGGGCGAACGCGGCGGCGGCACGCCCGGGGCAAGCCGCCCCGGCGCCGGACTTTCGTACCAAGCCATAACGACCCCCATCGTTAGAAAAGGCCCAGGAAAAGAAAATGTCTGGGTGTTTTCCGGCCGGATTGGGGCGGACTTATGGTGCGATCTTGCGGATTTTGTGGCAGGGCGGCGTGCACGCCGTAAAAGCGCGCAGGGCTGCAAACGTGAATACGTCCAATGGACGGGTTTCTACTCCCGTTCCCGCCGCGCCAGGAAGGCCAGGCGTTCGAACAGGTGCACGTCTTGTTCGTTTTTCAGCAAGGCGCCGTGCAAGGGCGGGATGGATTTCTTGGGATCACGCTGTCGCAGCACCGCCGGATCGATGTCTTCGATCATCAGCAGCTTGATCCAGTCCAGCAGTTCGGAGGTGGAGGGCTTTTTCTTCAGGCCCGGCACCTCGCGCACCTCATAGAACAGGGTCAGCGCGTCGCGCAGCAGGTCCTGCTTCAGCTTGGGAAAATGCACGTCCACGATGCGGCCCATGGTCTCCGCATCCGGGAAACGGATGTAGTGGAAGAAACAGCGGCGCAGGAAAGCGTCCGGCAGTTCCTTTTCATTGTTCGACGTGATGATGACCACCGGCCGCAGCCGCGCCTTGATGGTCTGCCCCGTCTCGTAGACGAAGAATTCCATGCGGTCGAGTTCCTGCAACAGGTCGTTGGGGAACTCGATATCCGCCTTGTCGATCTCATCGATCAGCAGGACCGGGGCGGGGTCGGCCTCGAACGCCTCCCACAGCTTGCCCTTGCGGATGTAGTTGGCGATGTCGTTGACGCGGCCGTCGCCCAACTGGCCGTCGCGCAGGCGGCTGACCGCGTCATACTCGTACAGGCCCTGCTGCGCCTTGGTGGTGGACTTCACATGCCATTGCAGCAAGGGCCGGCCCAGGGCGTTCGCCACCTCCTGCGCCAGCACGGTCTTGCCGGTGCCGGGCTCCCCCTTCACCAGCAGGGGACGCTGCAGGGTGACGGCGGCGTTGACGGCGACCCGCAGGTCGTCGGTGGCAACGTAGTTTTCCGTCCCATTGAAGCGCATTTTTGCATCCCCTCAAACGCCGGGCGGGCGCGTCCGCGCCCTAGGCTTATCCTCACTTTTCAGTCCGCTACGCTCCCCGAAAAGTTCCGGCGGCCCCGGTCGGGGCCTACAGCGGCATGAGACTGGCTCATGCCGCTGCTTGAGGAGTAGCGATCAGCCGGCGATGGCCGCCTCGACCGCGGCCACGGCGGCATCGGCCTTGTCGGGCTCGCTGCCGCCGGCCTGGGCCATGTCGGGGCGGCCGCCGCCGCCCTTGCCGCCCACGGCCGCCGCCGCGACCTTCACCAGGTCCACAGCGTTGAAGCGGCCGGTCAGGTCGGCGGTGACACCGGCAACCAGGGTCACCTTGCCCTCGCCCTTGGCCACCAGCAGGATGATGCCGCTGCCGATCTGGCCCTTGATCTCATCGGCCAGGGGCTTCAGGTCCTTGGCCTCGATGCCATCCAGCACGCGGGCCGACAGCTTCACGCCGTTGATCACCTTTTCCGACGTCGCGGCCGCACCACCGCCGCCGCCCAGCGCCAACTGGCGCTTCAGGTCGGCCACTTCCTTTTCCAGCCGGCGGCGTTCCTCCACCAGGGTGGCGACGCGGGCCGGCACCTCGGCGGCGGAAACCTTCAGGGCACCGGCGGCGGCCAGCAAGCGGCCCTCCTGCCCTTCCAGGTATTCGAACGCGCCCCGGCCGGTCAGCGCCTCGATGCGGCGCACACCGGCGGAGACGGCGCCTTCGGAGATGACCTTGATCAGGCCGATGTCGCCGGTGCGGCGCACATGGGTGCCGCCGCACAGTTCCACGGAGTACTGGCGGTTGGCGCCCTCGGCCTCACCGCCCATGCTGACGACGCGAACCTCTTCGCCGTACTTTTCGCCGAACAGCGCCATGGCGCCCTGCTCGATGGCCTCGGCCGGGCTCATCAAACGGGTGACGACCTCGCTGTTGCCCAGGATGCGGGCGTTGACCGCGGCCTCGACCACGCGCACGTCCTCATCGGTCAGCGGCGTCGGCTGGCTGATGTCGAAACGCAGGCGTTCCGCCGAGACCAGCGAGCCCTTCTGCGCGACATGGTCGCCCAGGCGCTGGCGCAGGGCCTCGTGCAGCAGATGGGTGGCGGAGTGGTTGGCGCGGATGTCGCCACGACGGCGACCGTTGACGCGCAGTTCCACCAGTTGCCCCGGCGCCAGGGCGCCATGGGTGACGGTGCCGATATGGGCGAAGACGGCGCCCAGCTTCTTCTGGGTGTCGCTGATCGCGACCTCGATGCCGCCGGCACCAAAGATGACGCCGCTGTCGCCCACTTGGCCGCCGGACTCGCCATAGAACGGCGTCTGGTTCACCAGGACGATGACGTCCTGACCAACAGTGGCCGTCTCCAGCTTGTTCCCCTGGCGGTCCAGCACAGCCGTGACCTTGCCCTCGGCGGTTTCGGTGTCGTAGCCCAGGAACTCGGTGGCGCCCAGTTCGTCCTTCAGTTCGAACCACACCCGTTCGGTCGCGGCCTCGCCGCTGCCGGCCCAGGCCTTGCGCGCCTCGGCCCGCTGGCGTTCCATGGCGGCGTTGAAGCCCTCCGTCTCCACCGCGCGGTTGCGGCCGCGCAGCACGTCCTGCGTCAGATCCAGCGGGAAGCCGTAGGTGTCGTACAGCTTGAACGCCACCTCGCCCGGCAGGGGCTGGCCGCTGCCCAGCTTGGTCTCTTCCTCGTCCAGCAGCTTCAGACCACGATCCAGCGTCTGCTTGAACCGGGTTTCCTCCAGCCGCAGGGTCTCGGTGATCAGGGCCTGGGCGCGCTGCAACTCGGTGTAGTGGCCGCCCATCTCGCGCACCAGGGCGGGCACCAGCTTGTGCATCACCGGATCGCGCGCGCCGATCATGTGGGCATGGCGCATGGCGCGGCGCATGATGCGGCGCAGGACATAGCCGCGCCCCTCGTTCGCCGGCAGCACGCCGTCGGCGATCAGGAAAGAGGCGGCGCGCAGGTGGTCGGCGATCACGCGGTGCGACACGGCGTGGGCGCCGTTGGGATCGGAATGGGTGGCATCGGCCGACGCCACGATCAGCGCCTTCATCAGGTCGGTGTCGTAGTTGTCGTGCACGCCCTGCAGCACGGCGGTCAGGCGTTCCAGGCCCATGCCGGTGTCGATGGACGGACGGGGCAAGGCCACCCGCTCCTCCTTCGTCACCTGCTCATACTGCATGAACACCAGGTTCCAGATCTCAATGAAGCGGTCGCCGTCCTGGTCCGGGCTGCCGGGGGGGCCGCCGGGGATGCCCTCGCCATGGTCGAAGAAAATCTCCGAGCACGGGCCGCAGGGGCCGGTG
The DNA here is from genome assembly GCA_028283825.1 of Azospirillaceae bacterium. Taxonomy (NCBI): domain Bacteria; kingdom Pseudomonadati; phylum Pseudomonadota; class Alphaproteobacteria; order Rhodospirillales; family Azospirillaceae; species Azospirillaceae bacterium. The sequence goes on from JAPWJW010000003.1 coordinate 866,412, forward strand.
TCGCCCATGGCCCAGAAATTGTCGGCGGTGGGGATGCGGATGATGCGGTCGTCCGACAGGCCGGCCACCTTCTTCCACAGGCCGTGGGCCTCATCATCGGTGTGGTAGACCGTGACCAGCAGCTTGTCCTTCGGCAGGTCGAAGGTCTTGGTGATCAGGTTCCAGGCCAGCTCGATGGCATCGGCCTTGAAATAGTCGCCGAAGGAGAAGTTGCCCAGCATCTCGAAGAAGGTGTGGTGCCGGGCGGTGTAGCCCACGTTCTCCAGGTCGTTATGCTTGCCGCCGGCGCGCACGCACTTCTGCGAGGTGGTCGCGCGCGTATAGGGCCGGGTCTCGTTGCCGGTGAAGACGTTCTTGAACTGCACCATGCCGGCGTTGGTGAACATCAACGTCGGATCGTTGCGCGGCACCAGCGGGCTGGACTCGACCTCCGTGTGGCCATTCTTCACGAAGTAGTCCAGGAAAGCGGAGCGGATGTCGTTGGCGGTCTTCATCGGGCAACAGCCTTAAGCAAACGAAGGATTATCCTTGGGGCAGCGGACCCCGGGACAGGGTTTGTAGCCTGTGGATGCGGGGGCTGTCCATGGGATGGGCCTCGCGCGGCGACCTCTACGCCCGCTTTCCGTTCATTTTCCGGAGGCTGACTTGATACCGCCCGTGACGGCAACGGGGCCGGTCACACCACCAACAGGGTGTTGTTGCCCGTGACGATGACGGTGGGCGCCGTGGGCACGGACGCGGTGTCGGTACCCTGGGCCAGGGCTCGGTCGGCGGCGTCCACCTGTTTGTCGGCGGTGGCCAAGTCGTCGTCGGTATGGTCGGGGTCCTGCGGATCCCCGGCCTTGCGCTTGCGGTTCAGCACGCCCTTGGCCTGGTTATAGACGCTGCGGACCTGGTCCAGGGTGGCGCGAACATCGCCCATGAAGTCCAGCCGCTCCTTGCGGGCCGCCATCTCGTCCCCGTTGCCGGAGACGTTGATGATGCCGGGTTGGTCGGTGGAGACGGCGGGCGATGTATCGGTAGAAGTGTCGGCGGCGGCACCCGTTTGCACGGCGACATCGGTGCTGGCCATGGGGGTGGCGGTATCGGTGGCGGCCGTCGTGCCGGCGGCCGTGGCCTGGATCTGGTTGGTATCGCTGCTGGCGCTGGACAATGCGGTGGCGGCATCGCCGGTGCCGCCGCCCGTGGCCGCGCCGTCCTTGACGGCGCCGGCGTATTGCTGGGCGGCGCTGCCTAAGGACTTGGCGACGTCCGCCGCCTCGCGCGCGATGCGGGCTGCGGCCTGCTTGTCGCCCATGGCGGCGGCCAACTGGGCGCGCATGCGCAGCACCTTCAACTGGCGCTTGGCATCGTCCACCTTGTCCTGCGCGGTCTTCTTGTCGTTGTCGGCCGCCTTCTGCTTGATCTGCTTGTCCAGCTTGGTGGCGTCATCCTGCAGCTTGGTCAGCTTCGCCAAGGTCTTGGCATCAACGAAGGCACCCAAGGCGCCGGCCGTGTCGCCGGACGACAGGGCGTCGGCGACCTTCTGGGCCATGGCCTGGGCGACCGTTTGGGAATTGCTTTGAGCAGAACCGGCGGAGCGGTTGTACAGGGCCGTCTGCGCGACCGTGTATTGGGCCAGGCTTTGGGCCTGGGCATAGCCTGACGCGGACGCACCCGTGGTCGTGACCATCATCCGTTCCCTTTTTGGGCGTGGAGATGTTCGCATTCATGCGAACAGATGGACGATACGGGAATGCCACCAAATTTGCAATTAAACGGACGGATGAGGGGCGTGGCGCCGTCGCCTGTTCATGACGCGGACATGGGCGTACGAAGTTGATTTCGGCCTTACCCGATCCGCCCTACACTCCGCCCCGTCTTCAGGAGTCCAGGGCCATCATGACCATCCAGGAAGTCACGCCACCAGCGGATGTCTGGGCCCTGCTGCCCGGCGCCCAGTTCGCCGACACCTTCCGCCTGACCTTGCCGGCAACCTCGCCCGTGGCGGAACTGGACGCGCTGGACACCGCCCGGCGCATGATGGCGACCACCCCGCCGTGGGTCGCGCGCCTGACAGCACTACGCAACACCCTGGTGCGGCCTTTCGGCCTGAAAGCACCGGAAACCGGCGGCACCCAGGGCCAGGTTCGGATCGGCATCTTCCCCCTCATCAGCCACACGGCCGACCGCGTGATCATGGGCATGCCGGACAAGCACCTGGATTTCCGCGCGGTGATCGACGTGGCGACCACACCTGAGGGCCGGCAAGTCAGCACCACCACGGTGGTGCGCACCCACAACCTGCTGGGCCGGACCTACCTGGCCACCATCCTGCCCTTCCACCGCCTGGTGGTGCGCGCCATGCTGGGCCAGTTGACGCCGCCTTAAGGCGCATCCCCGTCACCACCGTTCCCGAAGTCATAAAAGACGCGCAGCAGATTGCCATCCGGGTCGGCCGCCGTGAACTCGCGCAGCTTCCATGGCTTGTCCGCCGGCGGATCGACGATGCGGGCCTGGGCGGCGTCCCACACCCGATGCAGCGTGTCCACCGCCGCCCTGCTGTCCAGGTTCAGCCACACCACCACCGGCGCGTGATTGCCGGCGGCCTCGCGGAACCCTGTACCCGTCAGGAACAGGCGGCACGCCCCCTTGGAAATCCCGGCGATGCCGTCACTTGTCCCCCCGCCCCAGTCCAGGGTGAAGCCCAGGCGGGACTGGTAGTAGGCCACCGCCGCCGCAAGGTCGCGCACCGGTATCTCAGGCACGGCACCGGGAAAGGAACTGTCCATGCGACGCCCCCGTCAGACGAACCCATCGCCCATCATAGGTTCAGCGGCGCCTATCGTCAGCCGGCAGATCGTCCACGGCCTGCGCCAAATCCCGGGCGATGAAGTGTTCCATGCGCCGCCAGGCCTCGTCGTTGTCGCCCCGGAAGGACAGGAAACGATCAAACACCAGCTTGTTGGCCTGGAGGTCCAGCAGTTGCAGCTTGGTGCTGAGCAGCAATGTGCTGGTCTTATGGACCGCCCCCAGCAACAACAGGCGGGCACCGGCCCGACGGGCGCCGTCCGCCAACGCCGCGGGGTCGCCATCCCGGCAGTCAGGCAAGGCGCAGGCCAGCGGCACCACCCGATACCGCGCGGCCGCGCCCAAATCGGCGCGCAAACCCTGGCTCAGGCCGGCCAGCCGGGCGTCATGCGCGGCCTGCTGGTCCTTCGCCTCGCCCGAGGAATCGATGAAATCGAAATCAGCGACGGCGATGGTAACCACCGTGCCGTCCGTCCGGGCATACACCGGCGACATCATCACCAGGCCGGTCAGCAGGACGGCACCCCAGGCCCCGGTCAGACGCATCCCATCCTCCCCACCTTGTCCCCATCGGGGGCTTTCAGCCGAAGATAGGCCCGGCGGCCGGGCAAATCGACCGGCGCCGACCGGCCCGCGCCTAAAGAATGAGAGCGGGGACGGGAAGTGGCGGACATGGAAAAGGCGGACCGTCGCCGGCCCGCCTCTCCCTTTTAATCACGTGCCCTGGGATGCCGGAGCATCACTCCGGGCTATCGGCGTCGCCTTCAGCCTCAGGGGAGCCCACCATCATGGCGCCGGCGACCAGGCCGGCGTTGGCGCGGACCTTGTCCTCGATGGCCTTGGCCATGCCGCCACGTTGGTGCGCAGGAACTGCTTGGCGTTCTCGCGGCCCTGGCCGACGCGCTGGCCGTCGTAGGAGAACCAGGCGCCGGACTTCTCCACCACGCCGGCCTGAATGCCCAGGTCGATCAGCTCACCCACCTTGGACACACCCTCGCCATACATGATGTCGAACTCGACCACGCGGAACGGCGGGGCCAGCTTGTTCTTCACCACCTTCACACGGGTCTGGTTGCCGACGACGTTGTCGCGGTCCTTGATCGCGCCGATGCGGCGGATGTCCAGGCGGATGGAGGCGTAGAACTTCAGCGCGTTGCCGCCGGTGGTGGTTTCCGGGTTGCCGAACATCACGCCGATCTTCAGGCGGATCTGGTTGATGAAGATCACCAGGCAGTTCGACTTGGAGATGGATGAGGTCAGCTTGCGCAGCGCCTGGCTCATCAGGCGGGCCTGCAGGCCGACGTGGCTGTCGCCCATCTCGCCTTCCAGCTCGGCGCGCGGCACCAAGCGCCGCCACCGAGTCCACCACCAGCACGTCGATGGCGCCGGAGCGCACCAGCGTATCGGTGATTTCCAGCGCCTGTTCACCGGCGTCGGGCTGGGAGATCAGCAGTTCTTCCACGTTCACGCCCAGCTTGCGGGCGTAGGAGGGGTCCAGCGCGTGTTCGGCATCGACGAAGGCGCAGGTGCCGCCGCTCTTCTGGGCTTCGGCGATGGCGTGCAGCGCCAGCGTCGTCTTGCCCGAGCTTTCCGGCCCGTAGATTTCGACGATACGGCCGCGCGGCAAACCGCCGATGCCCAGCGCGATATCCAGCCCCAGCGAACCGGTGGAAATGGCGTCCACTTCCATCGACGCCTCCTTGGCGCCGAGCTTCATGATGGAACCCTTGCCGAACGCGCGTTCGATCTGGCCGAGAGCGGCGTCGAGGGCCTTTTGCTTATCCATGGGTGTTTCTACCAGACGAAGTGGTGCCGACATCTTGCTGTCCCCCTCTTGTCGCATACGGCCAACGGGCGTTCAACGGCGGTGATGGGGGAAACCGTACATGGTCTGTTCTCGTCTGAAAAGAAGATTTGTTGGCGATTTGTTCTTTTTTGTTCTTGTTATGGTGCCCTCAAACGCCGGGCGGGCCATCCGGCCCTTGGCTTCCTGGCATTTCAGTCCGCTCACGCTCCCCGAAATGCTGCGGCGGCCGCGGTCGCGGCCTAGTCGCTTCGCTCCAATATGTGCCCCGAGTCCAAATCCCTGGATCGGCCTCACGCCCCCGTGCGCGGCGCCCCCTCCATCACTTCCTTCACCTTGGCGGCCAGCTGTTTCAGGCTGAAGGGTTTGGGCAGGAAGTCGACCACGGCGCCATCCTTGAGCGAGTGGCGGAAGCGATCCTCGGCGTAGCCGGAGATGAAGACGACCTTCACGTCGGGGCGGAAGCGGCGCACCTGGTCTATCATGGTGGGGCCGTCCATCTGGGGCATGACCACATCGCTGACGATCAGGTCCACGCTGCCCCCCTGGTCCCCCTGCAGCAGATCCAGCGCCTCTTCCCCGCTGCGCGCCTCCAGCACGGTATAGCCCTTGTTGCGCAGGGCGCGGGCGCCGAAGACACGCACGGCGTCCTCATCCTCCACCAGCAGGATGGTACCCATGCCGGTCAGATCGGCCGGGGCGCGATCCCGGGATTCCTCCGCCGGGGCGGCCTGGGCCAGCGCCGCCTCATCCAGGCGCGGCAGGTGGATGGAGAACTTGGCCCCCTCCCCCGGGCGGCTTTCCACGAAGACGAAGCCGCCGGTCTGGCGCACGATGCCGTAGACGGTGGACAGGCCCAGGCCGGTGCCGGACCCCACCTCCTTGGTGGAGAAGAACGGCTCGAAGATGCGTTGCAGGTTTTCCGGCGGGATGCCGATGCCGGTGTCGATCACCTCCACCACCACATAGTCGCCGGGCGGCATCTCCTCCGTCTCATGGCGGATGGGTTCGGTGGTGTGCAGGTTGCCGGTGATGATGGTCAGGCGCCCGCCCTTGGGCATGGCATCGCGGGCGTTGACCGCCAGGTTGATGATCACCTGTTCCAGCTGCCCCTGGTCCACCCGCACCAGGCCGGTATCGCGGCCGTGCAGCATGCGCAGCTCGATATTCTCGCCGATCAGACGGCGCAGCAGGTTGGACAGCTCCGCCAGCACGTCGGTGATGCTGAGCACCCGGGGCTGCAAGGTCTGCTGGCGCGAGAAGGCCAGCAGCTGGCGCACCAGGTTGGCGGCGCGGTTGGCGTTCTGCTTGATCTGCATGATGTCGCTGAACGACTGGTCGCCCGGCTTGTGCCGCAGCAGCAGCAGGTCGCAGAAGCCGATCATGGCGGTCAGCAGGTTGTTGAAGTCGTGGGCCACGCCGCCGGCCAGCTGGCCGATGGCCTGCATCTTCTGTGACTGGACGAACTGCGCCTCCAGGTTCTTCTGGGTGGTCATGTCCACCAGATGCAGGATCAGGCCGCGCTCATCCCCGTCGCCCTCACCATCGAAGCGGCGGGAATAGACGTGCACCACCGGGCCGGCGGCACCCCCCAGCCGCGCCTCCACCGGCGTGCCGGCGACGGGCGGGCGGCCATCCAGCACCTCGCCCAAACGGGCTAGCAGGTTGGCGCGGTGTTCCTTCTGGAACAGGCTGGCGATGGACTGCCCCTGCACGTCGGCCATGCCGGCACCCGCCATGGCCAGGAAGGTGGGGTTGCATTCCACCAGGCGGAATTCCCCGTCCAGGAAGGCGAAACCGGTGGGCGCGAACTGGAAGAAGCGCTGGAAGCGTTGCTCCACCCGGTGCAACTCCTCCTCCCGCGCGGCCTCGCGCGTGAGATCCCCCAGGAACAGCAGCGTGCCGCCGGAGGACGGCGCCACGTGCAGCACGCTGGCACGCAAGGGTGCCGCCCGGGCGGCGGCCAGCGCCACCTCCGCCATGCCGGCCAGACGCTCGGGGAATAGGTCGCCGGGCGGCGGGGCCGCCATCAGGTCGCGCAGATGGCGGCTGCCATCCTCCAGCATCTCGCGGGTGTGGCCCAGCCAGTCGGCCAAGGTCAGGTTCACGCGCAGCAGGGCACCGGCGCCATCCACCAGCAGCACGCCCAGGGGCGCCAAATCCCATAAATCACGCCAGGGATGGATGCCGGCCGCCGGCGCGGCGGCGCTGCGCACCCGCCATTCCACGAGGACGCCCGCCTCGCCCCCTGCGATAGGCCGGGCCGAGACCAGGCGTGGCGCCGCACGGCCTGGTCCGCTGCCGGGAACCCGGGTGGCCGTGCCCAGCGTGTCATCGACGAAAAAGACGAAGGCCTCGCCCCCCTCGCCTCGACGCACGGCGGCATCCAGGTCGCGCAGGCGCAGGGTGTCCGCCCCCTCGCGGCAATGGCTGGCCAGGATTTCGGCGACCCGCGTCTCCGTGGTCGTCGCGGACAGCGCCATGAAGGCGCTGTTGGCGGCCAGCAGCGTGCCCTCGGGCCCGGCGACGGCCAGGGCCTCGGGCAAGCCATCCATCACGGATTGCAGCAGCGTGGCATGGGCGGCGGCGCACACCGCGCGGCGGTGCCAGGAAAAGCCCAGCAGCGCCACCAGGGCCAAAGCGCCGGCGGCACCGGCCGCCGCCAGGTGCAGCGTCTGGTCCGGCCGTCCCCACCAGGCAACGGCCGCGGCACCGAACACGGCGGCCAGCGCCAGCGGCACCACCGCCACCACGGCCAGGCCACCCCACGCCGGGCCCGGCGGCGGGCGCGTGGGAACGACGGCGGACGGAAGGCGGAAGGGGGAAACGGCCACCGGCAGGCACCTCGAAATCAGGAGGCGCTGATCCTACCAGCGGGAACGGCGGCGGACGAGATGGGATGAGCGAAATAAAACAGGGCCTGCCGGACGCGGTATACCGTCGGGCGGCGGCGGCGCTTACCCACAATGGCGTCAGCGTTTTGGGAAAGTCTTCTTCTTCAACTTGAAGACATAAGAGATGACCTGCGCCACCGCCTTGTAATGCTCCGCCGGGATCTCCTGGTCCACCTCGGCCGAGGCGTAGAGGGCGCGGGCCAACGGCGGGTTGGGCACCAGGGGAATGCCGTGCTCCTCCGCCATTTCACGGATGCGGGCCGCGATGAAATCGACGCCCTTGGCGATCACCATGGGCGCACCCATGGACGCGGGATCGTATTTCAGCGCGATGGCGTAGTGGGTGGGGTTGGTCACCACCACGTCGGCCTTGGGCACGTTCTCCATCATGCGGCTGCGGGCGCGCTGCATGCGCAACTGGCGGATCTTGCCCTTGATCAGCGGGTCGCCTTCGGACTGCTTGTGCTCGTCCTTCACTTCCTGCTTGGTCATGCGCATGTCTTGATTGAACTTCCAGCGCTGGTACCACCAGTCGCCGCCGGCCAGCAGGCCCAGCGCGATCATGACGCGGAAGATCAGGCCGGCCGCCTGGGTCTTGGTCTCGCCCACCAGCCCCATCAGCGACATGCCGATGAAATGCTCCACCGCGCCGCCCAGCGGAAACAGGGCCGGCAGCACGATGACCGACACCACCGCCAGCTTCATCAGCGACTTGGCAAAGTCGACCAGGTTGCGGCCCTTGAACTTGTTCAACAAATTCTCAACTGGATTGAAGCGGTTGAGGTCGAAGTTGAACAGCCGTTCCGTGCTGAAGATGAAGCCGACCTGAAGGAAGGATGCCAGGAAGGCGGCGATGACCAGGATGACCAGGGGCACCGACATGGACAGCCCCACCTCCAGCAGCAGGGCCACCAGCAGGTGGCCCAGGCCGGCGCGGTCCACCGGCATGGTCTCCGGCCGTTCCACGAAAGGCTCCAGCACCGCCTGGATGCGGTGGAAGGACCAGGGCAGCACCCCCATCACCAACACCAGGGCGGCCCCCAGCATGAACAGGTGCGGCATTTCCTGCGACTTGGCCACCTGGCCCTTGTCGCGCGCTTCCGACAGCCGTTTTCCGGTAGGGTCTTCTGTTTTGGAATCTGGATCCTGGTCTTCAGCCACCCCTAATCCTCCCGCCGCCGCGTCACGACAGGAAGGGCAGCATCTGCCCCTGGAAGGATTTCAGCCAATAGACCATCAGCCCCGACAGGCTGCTGCCCAGCAGCAGCAGGCCCAGCCCGATCTGCAACGGCTGGGTCAGGAAGAACACCTGGACCTGCGGCACCAGCCGCGACACCAGCCCCATGCCCAGGAAGAACAGCAGGCCAATCACCACGAAGGGCGCCGACATCTGCAACCCGATGGTGAAACTTTCGGTGAATATCCGGGTCATGTGCTCGGTGAAATCACCCAGCGGCAGGGCGGCACCCGGCGGGAACAGGGTGTAGCTGTGCACCGCCGCCAGGATCAGCATGTGGTGCATGTCGGTGGTGAACAGCAGCAGGATGCCCAGGATGCCCAGGACGGAGTTCACCACCGTCGTCTGCTGCGACGCGGCAGGGTTGAAGGCCTGGGCGGAACTGAGGCCCACCTGGTTGGCGATGATGCTGCCCGCCGTTTCCAACGCCGCCATCATCATGCGCGCAATGGTGCCGACGAACAGGCCGATCAACACCTCCCCGATCACCAGCACGGCCAGGTCGGCGGGCTGGGACGGCGGCGGCGGCAGCAGGCCCGCCACCGCCGGCATGGCCGCAATGGCGACCATCAGGCCGAACAGCAGGCGGATGCGCGTGGACACGAAGGTTTCGCCCACCGTGGGCATGACCAGGAAAGCCGCCCCCAGCCGGACGAACACCATCATGTGGGTGTAGAACTGCCCGACCAGGATGGTTTGCAGCATCAGTCGTCGCCCGACCCGACGCCCACGATCTTGTCCATGACGCTTTCCGTGAAGCTGATCATGTGGCTCATCATGAAGGGGGCGAAGAACACCAGGGCCACGAACATGGCGATGATCTTGGGCACGAAGGTCAGGGTCTGTTCCTGGATCTGCGTCAGCGCCTGGAACAGCGAGATGGTCAGGCCCACCACCATGGACACCGCCATGATGGGCCCGCTGACGATGATGACCGTCAGCAGCGACTGGCGCACGATCTCGATGACTTCCTGTTCGTTCATAGCGCCATCCGAAAAGCAAAAGGGCTAAGCCCCCCTTCGCGAGGCGAGCTTAGCCCTTCGAACGCCCTTGCGACCAGGGTTTTCCCCTAACACGCCCTCAAACGCCGGGCGCCAGCATCCGCTGGCTTGGCTCATCCTCCCTTTCCGGTCCACTTCGTTCCCCGGAAAGGTCCGGCGGCCCCAGTCGGGGCCTACAGCGACATGAGGTGATACCTCATGTCGCCGCCCTCACATGGGCATGCGCATGATTTCCTGATAGGCGGAGACGACCTTGTCGCGCACGGCGGTCACGGCCTGCAAGGTCACTTCAGCGTTGCTGACGGCGTTGACCACGTCGGTCAGGTCCGCCTTGCCGATCACGCCGGCGGCGGTCATCCGCTCACCCTGGTGCATGGTGTCGATGGCGTCCACCGTCGCCTGCTTCATCAGTTCGCCGAAGCTGGGGCCGCTGGTGGGCGCGGCCATGCCGGGGCCGGAGCCCTGGCGGGCGGCATTGGCGTAGGCGGCGACCGCGCTGGGAATGGGAATGGCCATCTTCGAGGGTGTCTCCTAGGTGCTGGCGATCAGTTGCGCAGCAGGTCGATGGTCTTGGTCAGCATGGTGCGGGTGGCGTCGATGACGCCCAGGTTAGCCTCGTAGGACCGCTGCGCCTCGCGCATGTCCATCGATTCCACCAGGCCGTTGACGTTGGGCATCAGCACGTAGCCGTCGGCGTCGGCGCTGGGGTGGCCGGGGTCGAACTTGCGCTGGAAATCACCGCGGTCGACATCGACCTTCTTGATGTTGACGGTGTCGATGCCCAGCGACTTGTCCAAGGTGTTGGCGAACAGCACCACCTTGCGGCGGTACGGCAGGTCGCCGGGGCTGGCGGCCGTGCTGTCGGTGTTGGCCAGGTTCTCCGCGATGACGCGCAGACGGGTGCCCTGCGCCTTCATGCCGGCGGTGGACAACGACAGGGCGTTCATCAAATCCATGGGAACCCGTCCTTTTCAAACCTGCGCCCCAACCTTGGGGACACCTGATACCACGCCAAACATCAAGAAGACGTTAACCATAAACCCGCCCGGCAAACCGGGCGGAGCCATCAAGTCCCGCTACCCTTGCCCAACGCCGTCTTCAGCATGCCGATCTGCTTGCGGTACAGGTTGGTAAGCGTCTGGAAGTCGATGGAGTTCTGGCCGATCTTGTTCATCTGATCCTCAATCACCACCGCGTTGCCGGTGGGAGAGGTCTCATAGGCCGTACGTTCCTTGTCCGCGCGGAAACCGGCCTTGCCCGTGGTGCTGGCGGCCAGATGGGCGGGGTCGGTCGACACCAGGCCCAAATGCCCCATCTCCCGCATCTCATGCTTGAAGTCGAAGGGCACCAGATCCTGCGCCTGGTAATTGGGCGTGTCGGAGTTGGAGACGTTCTTGGCCAGCACCTCCTGGCGCTGGTTGTCCCAAGCCATCTTGTCCGACAGCAACCGGAATATGCCCAGGTTGTTCAGATCCATGATCGCGCTCTGCCTTACCCCTTAGGGCCCAAGAAAACCGGGAAAATCCGCGTCGTCGCCCCCGAAGGGACAGGCCCAGGCATCCGTGGTGGTAGGTACCGTCTCCGCAATGGTCTATGCAATCTGCAAGCCATGGGGCGGAGAATCGCTCTAAACCGAATGGGATTCCAGCATTTTTTGCCTGGCCGCCGGGCCCCGCCGGGAATCATGCCGCGGAGTGGCTGACAAATCGGCACCGGATCCATGCATTTTTCATGCGTCGATTTCTCGCCATTTGCGTCAACCAGGGCGTTGGCGATACGCTGGCCCCTGCGATGCATAGCCATCTGAAACCCCATATGGGCACCGTGGCCGGACATTCAACCAAGGGCGCCCGGCCGCCATAGCCCAAAGGAAGCAACCGCCCTTGGCCCCCGCCGACGATAACAGCGACCAGCCCAAGCGCCAGGTGGCGGTGGCCCTGCAGCACGTGGCGGCGGGCCTGCCCCGCATCGTCGCCACCGGCCAGGGTGCTGTGGCCGAACAGATCCTGGAACTGGCCTTCGCCAACGGCGTCAAGGTGCGCCAGGATGCGGATCTGGCGGAAATCCTGTCGGTGATCGATATCGACAGCGAAATCCCCATTGAGGCGCTGGCGGCGGTGGCGGAAATCCTGGCCCACGTATACCGTGCCAACGGCCGCCTGAGCAGCGGCACCGCCCCGGGCCAGGCCCCGCAAGGCCCCGCCCCCTATGGTTCGACGACCGGTCCGGCGACTGGTCCGACGCCCGGTTCAACGCCCTTTGGGACCCCGCCCGTACGATGAGCACGCCCCCCCTTTCCCCCGAAGCCGAAGCCCTGTCCGGCGCCCTGGACGGCCTGCTGTCCATCCTGCGACAGACCGCCGACCTGGTGGCCGCCGGCGACACGGTGGAATTCACCGGCCTGGAAGATGAGGCTACTGCATTATGCAATGCAGTTGTCCAACTGCCACCGCAGGAAGCAAGGGCCTTCTTGCCCCGACTGGAAGACGTGCTGGCGGCGCTGGAGCGGCTGGAGAATGTGGTGAAACGGTCGAACGACACGACGCAGGCCAAGTCCACGGTGGGCCGCGCGGCGGCGGCCTATCGCCGGGGCGAGGATCCGGATATCGTCTGACGCCTTCAGTCAGTCCTTCCCCCTGCCCGTTCCGGTTTCCCTGGAAGAAAAAACACCGCCCTCATGAATTCCGCTGCCTATTACGTCTACGCCGTGCTGATGCTGGCCCTGGTGCTGGGCTTCATCCTGGTCACCGGTTGGCTGGTCCGCCGGTTCGGGGGTGGCGCGCTGCTGCGCCTGCAAGGCCGCTCGGAACGCCGCCTGGGGGTGGTGGAGGCCATGGCGCTGGACCCACGCCGCCGCCTGGTGCTGATCCGGCGTGATGGGGCGGAGCACTTGCTTTTGCTGGGCGGCACCCAGGACCTGCACCTGGAAGGTCCCATATGGCCGAACCGGCCAGCCACCCCAGTGCCCAGTTTCGAAACCGTCCTGAACGAGGCCGCCGCCCCGTCGGCACCCGCCCGGGGACCCGAGTTATGACGACACCCGTTCCCGCCCCCGTTCCCAGGCCGCAATCGCGCCTGTTCCGCTGGGGCACGCCGCTGCTGGCCGTGCTGCTGACGGTGGCCGCCTGCCTGTTGGCCCAGGGCGCCTATGCCCAAAGCCTGAACCTGGATCTGGGCTCCTCAGGCGGCAGTTCCACCAACCGCATCATCCAGCTGGTGGTGCTGATGACGGTGCTGTCGGTGGCGCCCAGCCTGCTGGTGATGATGACCTGCTTCGTGCGCATCATCATCGTGCTGGGTTTCCTGCGCTCCGCCATGGGCACGCAGCAGGTGCCGCCCAACCAGGTGATGCTGAGCCTGGCGATGTTCCTCACCTTCTTCATCATGGCGCCGACCTTCCAGGCCTCCTACGACGCCGGCATCAAGCCCATGATCGATGAGCAGGTGGATGAACTGACGGGCCTGAAGGCGGCCGTCGTGCCCTTCCAGGAATTCATGCTGAAGCACACGCGCGACCGCGACCTTCAGCTGTTCGTCGATATCGCCAAGATCGACAAGGTGACCACACCCCAGGCCCTGCCCATCCAGGTGGTCATCCCGGCCTTCATGATCTCGGAACTCAAGCGCTCGTTCGAGATCGGCTTCCTGGTGTTCGTGCCCTTCCTGGTCATCGACATGGTGGTGTCGTCGGTGCTGCAGTCCATGGGCATGATGATGCTGCCCCCGGCCATGATCTCATTGCCGTTCAAGATCATCTTCTTCGTGCTGGTGGACGGCTGGTACCTGATCGTCGGCAGCCTGGTGAAGAGTTTCGGGTAGGAAGGCGCCCACCCGAGGCAGTTTGCCGCTGTACGTCAGGAGGCTTCAGGGATCTAAGTTCATTGCGGGCGTTTCACCGACGCCCCACCACACGAGCCCCGAGTGAGGGAAGATGAAAAAGACTCTGATCAGCAGCGTGCTCGCTCTGTCCACCCTGGCCATCGCCGCCGGCGCCGCCGCCGAACCGATACCGCAGTGCCCCAAGACCCTGCCGGTTACCGAGACGGTCAAGGACGTGCCGTCCGGCTTCAAGGCCTATCAGGACGACAACCCGCCCAAGGCGCCGGATGGCAGCCCCATGCCCCTGCCGCTGGTCGCCATCCTGTTCTGGAATGGGGAGCCCAACGGCCAACCACCCCTGCCCCCGGCCGGCCAGACCCGTGCCGCCCTGACCTGGAAATTCACCCCGGCGCAGACCCAGAACCTGTGGATGGCCTGCGCCTATGACGCGACCGCCATCATGATCGCGTCCAAAATGCCGACCACCATCGGCAGCTGTACGGTGACGCTAACGCCCGATGGCCACATGGCCACCGGCGTCAGCTGCCAGTAAACCCGTTTCTTATCGTGGACGCTTCGCCGCCCCGCCAGCTGGCGCGGGCGGTGAAGCGGCGGGTTGAGCCGCTGGCTGGCCGCCGGCCGGCGCCGGCGTGGCGCTGGGCGCGCCCGCCCCTCCCGGCGCAGCGGGCACCGTCGGCGCCCCTTCCCCGGCCGGAGCGGCGGCGGGGGCTTCGCCGGGCACGGTGGCGCCCTGGGTCTGACGGGTGCGGTAGCTGTCCAGGAAGCCCTTGAACAGGTCGATTTCCTTGACCTGGTTCTGGATGGTGGCGGTGTCCAGCAGGCCGTTGGCCTCCGTCGGGCGGGTCATCACCTGGAACATGTTGGCATCCGGCCCCTTATCCATGGCCGGACCGAAATCGGCGCGCAGCTTCTGCAAACCCGTGATGTCCTGGGCCAACGACAGGGCCACGGCCCGGTTCACCACCAGGCGCGAGGTGTTGGCGTCGATGATGCCCGGCGCGCCATTGGGCCCGGCTGCGGGCGGCGGGCCGATGACATCGGCCAGGGCCTGGGCCGCCAGGGGCCACTGCTTGGCGTGCCAGGCGATGTCGATGCGCATCAGGTTGGCCGGGCGCGTGTGATCGGCCGCCAGCAAGGCCACCGCCTCCGGCCCCTTGTCCTGGCGGGACAGGGCGCGGGCGCGCAGCAGGCGCCGTTCCGCCGCCATGGCGTCGGGAATGCCCGGCACCTCCGACTGGTCCAACGCCGTCAGCGCCTTGTCCGGCTGGTTGTTCAGCAGGCGGATCGCGGCCTCGCGCGTGCCGACCTGGGCCTTCTGTTCCCCTTGCAGGCGATACTGCACCTGTCGGTCCAGCAGTTCGGCGGCCCGGTCCAGCAGATCCACCTCCACCAGCCGCTCGGCCAGGACGCGGATGACGGTGTCGCCGTCGGCACCGGGGGGCGTCAGTTCCTTGTACTGCTCATACAGGGACAGGGCTTCCAGCGGCGACATCTTGTCGGCGCCGTTGTGCACGAACAGGCCGGTGAAGACGTCGGTCATCTGCTTGGTGATCTGCGGCGCCTCGGGACTGTTGGGGAACAGGGTCACCGCGCGCTTCATGGTGTCGAAGGCCTGGGGATATTCCTCCGCCTTGACGTGCAGGTCGGCCAGGTGCCGCAGGATGTGCAGTTCCAGATCGTCGCCCGTCCAGGCGAAACGCATCTTTTCCATCTGTTCCGCCGCCTTGGCGGGCGTCAGCTTGCCGGCGGCCAGTTCCTCATCCACCAGGGCCATGCGCGCCTTGGTGCGGTAGAGGCGGTCCGTCCCCTCCGTCGCCTGGTGGTAGGCCTCGATCGCCTTGTCATGCTCCCCGGCCAGGCGCGCCGCCTCGCCCCGCATGAACTGCACGGCCGTCTCGGCGGGCCCCTTCAGGGCGCCGCGCTTGGTCAGGCGGTCCAGCAGGCCATTGGCCGTCTCCACGTCCCCCTTGGCCAGCGCCGCCTCGGCCGCCGCCAGGTTGAACTTGGTGTTGAACGGCTCCGGATATGTCCGCAGCAGGTCCTTGCGGCTCTGAAACAGCTTGTTGGCGGTGTCGTCGTCGCCGGTGTTGTGGGCGGCGTAGGCGCGCCACAGCGCCACGTCCGGCTCATTCTGCAAGGCCGGGGCGGACAGATCGTCCAGCCCGTCCTTGTCATCGCCGGTCAGGATGCGGGCGGTGCCGCGCACGGCCGCGAACTCGGCCCGCTTTTCCAGGTCGGGCTGATCCTTGCGCGCCATTTCCAGCAGGCCCAGCGCCTCATGCCCAAAGCCGTTGCCGGCATAGAAGCGCGCCAGATCCATGCGTAGCTTGGGCCGGTCGTCCGGCGCCGCCGACGCGACCTCGTTCATCACCTGCTGGCGCCCCTGGATGAAGGCGTTGGTGGCCCCCTTGGGCGCCACCTGGGTCCAATGCTGGAAATCGAAGAAGCGGTCGGGCTCCGCCACCGGAGGGGGCGGCGTGGCGGACGCGATGTCGGAGGCGGGCGACAGGCGCAGGCCGCCGGGCACCGTCAGTTCCGCCCCCTCCTTCGCCGGCTGGACCAGCAGCCGCTCATCGATGGGGCGGATGACGACACCCTGTGCCGTGGGCAGGAACTGCGCCTCGGCATAACCCATCGCCGTCGGCGTACCCTGGGGCGCCGGGCTCATGGGAATGACCTTGAGCGTGTCACCCACCACCGGGTCGGTGAAGGTGAAGACCTTCACCGGCGTCGGCGTCTTCACCACTAGGCGCGGTCCCAATGCGAAGTCGGGATCGCTGGTCACCGGCACGGCCGGCGGACGTGGCGCCGGCACATGATCGAAGGTGATGCGATAGCCCGTGCCCTCGCTGGCCACCCGCGCCTCCAGCACCGTGGGCGCCGGCAGGCGGTAGCCCGAGCCGTTGGGGAAGGTCACCGGCTCCACCTGGCCCAGGAAGGCCTGCTGCGCGCCCGAGGTGGGCGCGGTGGTTGCCGGTACGGCCCGGTCGAACAGCACGTACAGCCAGCCGGCACGTGCGTACACCGCCACCGCCGCCGGCCCGCCTGGGTCGAACAGCAGCGATGGGCCGGGTGCGGCCGGCGTATCGCCTGCCGCAGGATCGGCCGGTGCTGCCGCGGGGGCGGCTGTTGGCGCGCCTTCGGGCACGGTCGTGACATTGGGCCGGGGCGCGGCGGCCGGCGGCGGCGCCACATCGTGCTTGCCAGCGTCGGCCGTCTTGGTTTCCGCCGGTTTGGTTTCGGGGGGCTTGATTTCAACCGGCTTGCCGCCCGCCTTGCCCTCAACGGGCTTGGTTTCAGCGGGCTTGGCCTCGGGGGGGGCTTCCGCCAGCTTACCTTCGGCCCCCTTGGCCTCGGGCGCCTTGGCTTCAGCGGCCTTGGGCGCCGGGGCAGGGCTTTCGCCGCCCTTGCCGTCCGGCGCCTTTCCGGCGGCGGCCTTCGCCGCAGCGGCTTCCTTGGCGGCGGCGGCCTCCTTTGCCGCCGCCTCCCGGGCGGCGACCTGCTGCGGCATCTGGTAGAGGGGCGGCCCCTCCTTCGCGGCGCGCGGATCGGCGGCCGGCGCCGTCACCGACGGCGGGCCGGCGCTGGTCGCCGGCGCGGGAGCCGTTGCGGCCGCGCCCTCCGGTTTACCCGCGGGGGGCTTGCCACCAGCCGTCTTATCCGGCGTGGGCTTATCAGCGGGGGCCTTGCCGCCCTCGGCAGGTTTGACCGGCGTCGTATCCCCTTTTCCGGCCTCCGGTTTCGCCGGCGGCTGGCCGGCCGCGGCCTTGGGGGCATCGCCCTTGTTTTCCGGCGTCGCGGCCGCCGGCGCGCCGGGCTTGCCATCACCCACATCGATGACGACCTTGTCGCCCGAGCGCGACTGTTCCACCGTGGCGTTGGGGGCCAGGGTCATGGCGATGGTCAGGCCGGGGCCGCCCGCCACCTCCTCCAGCTTGGAAACGCGGGGCACATCGGCCTTGCGGGCCGCCCCCAGTTCGGCCTTGGCCGGCTTGTCGAAATGGATCAGCAGCCGGTCGCCATCGCGTTCCAGCGTCGCCTTGACCGGACTGTTCCAGTCGAACACCAGGCGGCTGCGCCCAGGATGCGTGCCGGCGCGCACCGTGACGTTGGGCAGGGCCGGTGCCGCCTTTTCCGGCGCCGATGGCTTGTCGGCAGCCGGTTTCTCAGCCGCAGGTTTGTCAGCCGCCGGTGTCGCGGTCGTCGGTTTCTCGGCGCCTGGCTTTTCAGGCGCGGCGGCCGGTTGTTCCGCCGGCGTCGCGGGCTTTTCCTGGGCGAAGGCGCCAGGGCTCCCCAGGGCCAGGACGGCCACCAGGGCGAGATGGGGCAGGAAGGGAAAACGCGGACGGACGGTCATGGCTGGGCCTTTCCGTCCCGGGCGGCATGCTCACGGACGACGATGTCCACCCGGCGTTCGCGGCGGCGCGCGTCCTTGTCACCGGCCTGCATGGCGCCTTGGGGGCCGGTATCGTCGGCCTGGCCGCGCACGGTGATGGGCTCGGCATAACCGGCGCGGGCCAGCGCCAGGGCGATGGTGCGGCCGCGCGCCAGCGACAGTTCCCAATTGGACGGATATGTGGAATTGGCGATGAGTGCGGGGTCGGTATGGCCCACCACCTCCACCGCGTTGGCGACGTTGCTGACCACGCCGCCCAGGGCGAACAGCACGGCGGAGCCCGCCGATGACAGGGTGGTGGAACCGGGGGCGAACAGCATTTCCTCCGGCAGGGCGGCGATCAGCCGGTCACCGGCGCGCGTGACGCGGATGGCCGCCAGCGCCGGGTCGGTACCCATCTGGGTTTCCAGCACGCGGCCCAGATATCCCAGGTCGGTGGCCCGGCCCCGGTCCAGATTGCCGTTGCCGTGCTGTTCGGTGGGCGCGCCGCCGAACAGGGCCTGCAACACCCGGTCGCGCTGCACGTCCGGCTCGGTCATCCCATACAGCATGACGAAGAACGACAGCATCAGGCAGACGAAATCGGTGAAGGAGATCAGCCAGATGCGCTTGGGCGGCGCGGAGACCCGCGCCAGCGCCGGCAGGAAGCCGGGCAGCGGGGCCGGCAGGAAATCGGCATCACGGTCGGAAGTCATGGCCGCGGCTCCCCACTGGCGGGAAGCGTGGCGTCGTCCGCACGCCGCACCGGGATGGCCGGCGGCGCCCGGGTATCGCGCACCCGGGCGCGGAACAGGAACCGCACCTTGTCGGCCCCGCCGCTTTCCACCCCGACGGTCATGGCCGACACCGGCACCCCGGCGGAAACCAGGGTACGGGCCATGGCACCGGCCTGCAGCACCGGCAGGTCCGCACCGGCCTTGCCGCCGTCGCCCACCAGGAATTCCAGGCCGATCTCCACCCCATACTCCTCATCCGGGCTCAAGGCCTCGGCCATCTGGTGCCATACGCCCTCGCGCCCCGGCAGGACGGAAACGGCGGTGGCTCCGCCCTCACCCGGCGTCACGGCGAACAGGCTGCCGGCCGGCATGGTGGCGACCAGGGTGCCGCCCTTGCCGCCCTTGTCGATGACAACGTCCGGCATCACGGCCACCAGCCGCTTGCCGACGGCGCCCAGCCGTTCATCCGCCCGGGCCAATGCCGCCTGCGCCTCAGGTCCCGGCAGCACGGTGACGCCGAAGGCGTCCTGGACCCCCTGGATCACGGCGTCGAACCTGCGATGTTCGAACGTGGACAGCGAGGTAAGCAGGATAAAAAAGGCCAGCAGCAGGAAAAACACGGACAGATACAAGACGAAGACCCCGCCCTCTTCCTGGACGATCCTGCCCCCCCCGAAACCGAGCCTACCCAAGGGCCCGGGCCTTGATGCCCCTGCCGTCATGGCCGCCAGCGTCAGTCAAAGCTGGCGAGCAGGCGGTCGATCTCATCCTGGTCGATGGCGCGGCCGGGAAGCTGCGGACCGTGCAGCAGGAAATCGTCGTCGCTGGCGCCGCCGGCCTGGGTGTCGGCCGCAGGCGGACCGTCGGGATGACGGCGCTGCACATTCTCGCCGAAGGCGACCAGCATGGCCTCCACCTTCGCCTCGATGTGCTTCAGGGCCCGCACCACCTTGCTGATGCGCTGGCCGGTGATGTCCTGGAAGTTGCAGGCCTCATAGATGCCGGTGGTGATGTCCATGATCTTGGACGAAACCTCGGGCGTCACGTCACCGGCCATGCCCATCAGCTGGTCGCAGGCATCCATGATGCGGTTGGTCGCGTCCTCGGTGGCGCCCACCACGGCGTCCAGTTCATCCGTCGCCCGCGGAATGTGTTCGGCGTGGATGTCGCTGGGCTGCAGCGCCGCGATTTCCTTCTTGGCGTTATGGATGAAACGGGCCAACCCCTCCAGCTCGCCATACAGCTTGATGTCGTGCTGGTTGACGTCACCGCCCATCGAGGCAACGACGGTGGACACGATCTGGGCCACCTCTTCCCGCGACAGCGGCTGGCGGGCCTGGGTGCGGGCGGCGTCCAGCCGGTCCTGCAGGATCGGGTCGGCGGCGGGGCGGATCATGGCTGCTCTCGTCTCGTCTCATAAGGCCCGGCCGGGGCCGGAGGCGGGTTCAGTGGAACGGGGCGACGGACGCCCCTATTGCGGCACGGTGGGGATACGCTTGCGCTCGGCCAGCATGGTGGTCACCTGCTCCGCCCGCTTGGGCGTCATGGCGGCCAGCACGGGCGCTGTCTTGGCTTCCTTCATGCGGCTGATGACGTTCAGCAGCACCTTGTCGTCCATGGCCTCGAAAATGCGGGCGGCATCGACCGGCTTCATGGCCTCATAAATCTTGACCAGGCTGTCCAGCTGCGCCGCCTGATCGGCGTTGACCTGGTTGACCAGGCCGTCCAGCTGCTTTTTCAGCGCCTGCATCTCCGCCAGCTTCTGGTCCAGGCGCTGGGTCGCCACCTGCAGCATGGCCTCGCGCTGGTCCAGGTCGCGCTCACGTCCGTCCAGCGCCTCGCGCCGTTCGGCCAGGCGCTGCAGCAGTTCCACATCCTTGGGCGTGAAGCTCTGCCCATCGGTCGGGCTGCCCGACGGTTCGGGCTTGCCACCCGTTGCCTGGCCTCCTTCAGCCTTACCGCCCTCCGGCGCCTTGGCGTCCGCCGCCGGGGCCTTGCCCTCCGCCGGCTTTGCCGGCGCGGGCGCCGCGGGCGCGTTATTCGCGGGGGTTTGAGCCCTGGCCGCCGGCACGTCCGGCGGGGCGGCGCCCACGGTCAGCGTCCACCACACGTCGCCGGCGCGGGCGCCCAGCAACAGCACGGCGGCGAAGATGGTCGCGGGCAACAGGCGCACGCGCAGGCGGCGCCAAAACGGCACCTTTCCCTTCACCGGGGCGCGGCCCGCCTTGGCGCCCACACCTTGTGCACTTGGCACGCGGGCGCCAGCCGGCCGGGACCGCGCCGCCTGCGGGGCGGCGGCCGGCGCGGTCCTGCCTTGCCGGGGAACCAGAGGATCGGCCGTCATTGCCGCATGTTCTCCAAAGCCTGCAGCAGTTCACGCTCGGCGCGCGAGCGCGCTTCCGGCATCGCCTGCCCACCCTGCTGGCCCGATGGCGACGCACCCTGTTGCGGCCCCGGCTGCTGGCCGGCCCCCTCGCCGTTGGTGGCCAACCGGGCCGGCGCGGCGCGCGGCGCCATGGGCTGCGCGGTGGCACGGGGCTCATCCAGCCCGGACTCGGTGCCGAAGCGGTCGTCAGCCGGCCGGGTGGGGTTCCGGTCGGGACGCGGCGCCCGGTCCGGCGCGCGATCCCCGTTCATGCGATCGGACTCCAGGCGCTCCTGCCCGGCCCGCGCCGCGCGGGGCGCCCGTTCGGCCGCCTGCTCCGCCTCCAGCCGGGCCGGCAGGGACCGGGGTTCCGGCCGCACGCCCTGGGAAACGGCGGCACGACCGTTCATCTGGGACGCGGCCCCGCGCAGGGCCTCGGCCCGCGGCAACTCGCGCGGTTCAGCGCGCCCTTGATCCGAGCGGCCCTGATCCGCACGCCCGGCACCCCGCGCCTGGCCGGCGGCGGCCTCCAGCCGGCCCGCCAGCGCGTCGGCCGTCTGGACGATCAGTTCCAGTTCTTCCTTCATCTTGTCGGAGCGGCCGATCAGATATTGCAGCGCCTCGCCGGATTCGGCGGCGGCCTTGCGCATGCCCTTCACGCCGGCGTCCGCCTGGGCGGTGGCCTCGCTGAATTCCCGCACCAGGGCCTCCATCTCACCCCGGCTGTCGCGCAGCTGGGCGATCTGGCGGTTCAGGCGCCGGGCGTAGACGATGGTGGCGACCAGCAGGCCGCCCACCACCACATCCAAACCCAGGGAGAGTAGCAGGGTCATGCTCATGTCGGCGCGCTCTCCGGCTTGGGCGCCTCACGGTCGATGCGGACGGCGATGTTGCCGCCCTTGCGCCCCATGCGGCCCAGGAACATGGGCACGTCGCCGCACCGCAACTCGATGGTGTCGTCCGGCGCCACGTTCAGCAGCACGCGCGACCCCACCTTCCAGTTCAGCACGTCGTACAGCGACAGCGTGATCTCATCCAGCACCGCCGACAGGTGCACATCGGTCATCCACAGCTCACTGGCCAAGTGGGTTTCCCAGATGCTGTCGCGGCCGAACTTCTCACCCATGAACATCTGCAGCAACAGTTCGCGCACAGGCTCCAGGGTGGCGTAGGGGATCAGCAGTTCCAGCCGGCCGCCGCGATCCTCCATGTCGATGCGCAGCTTCACCAGCACGGCGGCGTTGGCCTGGCGGGCGATGGTGGCGAACCGCGGATTGGTTTCCAGCCGGTCGAAACGGAAGGTCACGGGCGACAGCGGGTCGAACGCCGCCGACAGGTCGGACAGCACCACGTGCACCATGCGCTCCACCAGGTTGCGCTCGATGGTGGTGTAGGGCCGGCCCTCGATGCGCATGGCCGCCGTACCGCGCCGGCCGCCCAGCAGCACGTCCACGATGGAATAGATCAGCGCCGAATCGATGACCATCAGGCCGTAATTGTCCCATTCCTCCGCCTTGCACACGGCCAGCATGGCGGGCAGCGGGATGGAGTTCAGGTAGTCGCCGAAACGCACGGACGAAATCTGGTCCAGGCTCACCTCGACGTTGTCGGAGGTGAAGTTGCGCAAGGAGGTCGACATCATGCGGACAAGGCGGTCGAACACCACCTCCAGCATGGGCAGGCGTTCGTAGTTGACCAGCGCCGAGTTGACCAGCGCCATGATGCCGGAATTGTCGCCGTCGCCGGCGCCATCCTTGTCGAAGCCCAGCAGGCTGTCGATTTCATCCTGGTTCAGGACACGGGTCGCCCCGCCGCCCATGTCGCCGAAGCCACCATCGCCCGCGCCCTCATCCGCCAGGGCCGCCCATTCGGCGGCCATGCGTTCCTCTTCACTCAGCTCCTGCGGATCCGGCATCGATCAGCGCTCCAGCCTCAAATCACGGCCCTGGATCCAGGGACAGAACATCCAGGGACAGCACACGGGCGAAAAACCAAAACCCCCGGTGCGGCGAATGGTTGCGGGACGGGAATTCGCCACCCCGGGCGCAGGATACGCCAACGCCGGGATCATGCACTTACCAGGCCAACCCCTGTCGTCCCGCCGCCGCCGGACCCGGCCCCCTGCCGATCCGTCCCCCAGCGCCGTGACGACACCTAACCCCACCCCAATGATAACAGGCCCCCTTAACGATCAGGGGCATCTTACTGTGATTGTACCAGAATTTCCTCAAACAGCACGTCCCTCACCCGCACCGGGGCGGCGGCCGCATTGACCCGCTGCAGCAATTCCTCGCGCAGGCGGTAGATACCGGCCGACCCCTTCAGGTCGTCCAGACGCAATTCGCGCAGATAGGTCTGGAAGGTGTCGATGATACGCGGCATCGCGGCCGTGAACTTGGGCGTATCCTCGGCCTTGTACAGTTCCACCTGGATTTTCAGCTTCAGGAAAGCCGGTCGGCGTTCATTGGTCTGCAGGTTGATCAGCAGTTCGCCGATGGAGGCGAAGACCGGCGGCGCCTTGGGGTCGTACGCCTCCTCCGCCGGAGCGGGCGTTTCCACCGCTTCTTCAGCCTTCTTCTTTCCCAGAAGGCCATCCAGCAGCCCGCTGAAGATCAGGCCACCGGCGATCAGGGCGATAAGCAGCAGCGGCACGACCACGAACATGACGATCTTTTTGCCGCTGAACTTCTTTCGCGGCAGTTCCTGCTCGCTACCACCATCCGTTTCGATGGCCGTCATGCTACCCCGCAACCCTTGCCACGGACCCGATCCAGGAAGGGCCCACCGTCCCGCCCATTTTTGGGCAGGCTTATATAATCATGAAGGCGTTAACCCTTCCTTTCAACTAAATCGGCGACCGGCGGGCGCCAGCAGGCGTCCATCCTATCCTTCATCGTTTCCAATATCGTTTCGGAACGGTGACGATCCGCCTATGAGGGCAGCGCCAGCACCCGCGCGGCGGCGGCCACGCCGGTCTCATAAGCGCCGGGCAACCAGCCCGGCCAGTTGAGGGAGCAGGCCTCGCCCGCGAAGCACAGCCGGTCGCCGACCGGTTCGGACAAGACGCGCCGTGCCTCAGCGTGCCCCGGCTTGGCCGCGGTCATCGAGCCCAGGGAATAGGGGTCGGCGCCCCAATTGCTGACGTGCCAGGCGGTGGCCTGGCGACGGGTGAGCGAGCCGAAGACATCGGCCACCGCGTCGCGCACCAGGGCCACGGCATCCTGTTCCTTGGCCTGTGCCAGCTGGCGGGCCAGGTCGCCGCCCACGGTGGCGATGGCCAGATCCCGGCCGAAGGGGCGCAGGCACAGATCCAGCACGCGGCCGTCGGCCCGTACCTGGTCCAGCGCGGTGAAGGGATCGCAATCCAGGCTGTCGGGCTTGAAGCCCAGGGCGATGCGGTTGACCAGGCCGGTGGTCAAGCCGCCGAAGGCCGAGCGCACGGTGTCCGGCAGGGGCGGATCGAAGGTCACGCCGCCTGCGGCCAGCACGGCCACCGGGATGGTGATGATGGCGGCATCGGCGCTGACCACGCCCTTGGACGTGGTGACACGCACCCCCGTGCCCGACCAGTCGATCCGGCTGACCGGGCTGGACAGGGTGATCTTGACGTCGCGCGCCATTTCCTTGGCCAGGGAGGCCACGGCGGTGCCGATGCCGCGCGGGAACCACAGCGCCGCCTCCGCATCCGGGCGGCGGGCGGCGTCCAGGCTGGACAGGTCCTTCAGTTCCACGCCGAAGTCCAGCGGCCCCACCAGGGCGGCGGCCAACTGTCCCAGATCGCCCAGATCCGGCACCAGTTCGGCGGCGGAGCGGTCAACCTGCGCCCGGCCCGCGTCCTTCACCGCCCGTTCCAGCCGGTCGATGGCGTCGGCCGATGCCGACGCGGTGTCGGGCTCAACCTCCTGGTCGCCGAAATACAGCAGGTCGTCGGCGCCATCGTCGGGCACCGTCTCCATGCCCCGCTCATCCAGCAGGCGACGCAACGGGTTCTCCGCCGTCGCCTCCAGCGAGCCGCAGCCGATGTCATAGGGAAAGCCGAAGGGGCGGGATTCCGTCCAGGCACGGCCGCCGACACGGGCGCGCGCCTCCAGCACGGTGACCTCGGCCCCCGCCTGGCGCAGGGCGGCGGCGGCGGCCAAACCGGCCAGGCCGGCGCCGATGACCACCACGGTGCGGCCGGGACGGACGGGCGCCGGACGGGCGGCAACCGCCCCCGCGCGCCCGGACAGCAGCGCGCCGGACAGCCCGGTCAGCCACGGGGCCAAAGCCAGCCCGCCGACCAGACCACGCCGCGACAGCAAATCCCGCTTACGGGAATGACCCGCCATCTTAAACGCCCCTCACCGGATGTTCCGGCCATCAGAAGTACCGGCCGCGATGATACCGCCCGCGACCGGCCCCTGTCACCGCGCCATCCGGCCGATGCGCCATTTCGCCCTTATGACGTAAGGGCTTCGCACCCATTTACCAATGGGCGGCATGCCGGAATCACCCCAGCGCGGAGGTGGTGACCGCCCGGTTCTGCTCCCGCGTTTTCTGGAAGCGGATCTCGGGATAGTCCTCCTGCGCGCGATTCAACTGCCAGGCGTTGCGCGCCAGGAACACCAGGGCACCGTCGTGATCCTCCGCCAGGCTGGAACGGTTGCTGTCCAGGAAGGACTTCAGCCGCACCGGGTCGTCGCATTCGATCCAGCGGGCCGAATCGTAGCCGCAGGATTCGAACTTGGCCTTGATGTCGTATTCGGCGTCGATGCGCGCGGCCAGCACTTCGAACTGCAGCGGGCCCACGACGCCAACCACCCAGTCGGCGCCGATCAGCGGCTTGAACACCTGGCTGGCGCCCTCTTCCGCGAAGTGCTCCAGCGCCTTGCGCAGGTGCTTCATCCTCATCGGGTCGTCCAGCTTCACGCGCTGCAACAGTTCCGGCGCGAAGCTGGGCACGCCGGTGTAGCGCAACTCCTCCCCCTCGGTCAGCGTGTCGCCGATGCGCAGCGTGCCGTGGTTGGGAATGCCGATGATGTCGCCGGGGTAGGCGTCCTCCGCCAGTTCCCGGTCACGCGCCAGGAACAGCACGGCGTTGTTGACCGCCAGCAGCTTGCCCGAACGCATGTGCTTCAGCTTCACGCCCCGGCGGAAATGGCCGGAGCACAGGCGGAAGAAGGCGATGCGGTCGCGGTGGTTGGGGTCCATGTTGGCCTGGACCTTGAAGACGAAGCCCGTGACCTTGGGCTCCTCCGGCTGCACCACGCGGCCGTCGGCCTGCTGCGGCCGGGGCGACGGCGCATAGGCCGCCAGGCCCAGCAGCAGCTCGCGCACGCCGAAGTTATTGATGGCGCTGCCGAAGAACACCGGGGTCTGGTGGCCTTCGCGATAGGTTTCCAGGTCGAAGGGCGGGCACAGTTCCCGCACCATCGCCACGTCCTCACGCAGCTTGGCCACCTGGTCGGCGGGCAGCAGTTCGTCCAGCTTGGGATCGTCCAGGCCGTCGCACTGGATGCCCTCGCTGGCGACGTCGCCCTGGCGGCGGTCCAGCAGGACCAGCCGGTCGCGGATCAGGTCGTAGCAGCCGCGGAAATCGGAACCGGAACCGATGGGCCAGGACCCGGGCGTCACCTCCAGCTGCAGGTCGCGCTCCACCTCGTCCATCAGGTCGAAGGGGTCGCGGGCCTCACGGTCCATCTTGTTGATGAAGGTGATGATGGGCACGTTGCGCAGGCGGCAGACCTCAAACAGCTTGCGGGTCTGCGCCTCGATGCCCTTGGCGGCGTCGATGACCATGACCGCGCTGTCGACCGCCGTCAGCGTGCGGTAGGTGTCTTCGGAGAAGTCTTCGTGGCCCGGCGTGTCCACCAGGTTGAAGGTGCGGTCGGCATAGTCGAAGTTCATCACCGACGCGGTGACGGAGATACCGCGTTCCCGTTCCACCTTCATCCAGTCCGACCGGGCACGCCGCTGTTCGCCGCGCGCCTTCACCGCACCCGCCATCTGGATGGCGCCGCCGAACAGCAGCAGCTTTTCCGTCAACGTGGTCTTGCCGGCGTCGGGGTGCGCGATGATCGCGAAGGTCCGGCGGTTATGGACTTCCTGGGGGAGCGCGCTCATGGAACCTGGTGCTTCTGAAACGAAAAGGCCGTCGTGAAACGGGGCCGCCGGTGAGGGCGACCCCGCTTTCAGGATGGATGCTTAATTGGCCGAAGAACGCGGCCGGCGCAAGCCCCCGGCGCCACCGTCGTTCTGCACGCGGGCCGGACGGGGGCCGCCCTGGCCGCCGCCGCCGTTGTTCTGGCCGCGGTGACCTTCGCGGGCCGGCTTGGCGCCGTCCAGCGGATGGTAACCACCGCCGTTGCCGTGGCCCTGGCCACCGCCATGGGCGCGGGCCGGACGGGCCTGGCCGTCACGGGCCGGACCGTCGCGATGCTGGCCCTCGGCACGGGGGCCGCCGAACTTGCCGCCCTTGAAGCCGCCTTCCGGACGATCGCCACGCGGGGCGTCGGCGCGGAAGCCGTCACCACGCGGGCCTTCGCTGCGGAAGCCACCTTCCGGCTTGCCGGCGCCGTAGCCGCCCTGCTTGAAGCCGCCCTTGAAGCCACCACCATTGTTGTGATGACCGCCGAAGGACTTGCGCGGACGGCCGCCGGGCGCACCACCGGGGCCGCCGGCGGGACGCTTGGGCATCTCACGCGGCTCCAGGCCCGGGATCACGTGTTCCACGGCGCGGGTCTGGGTGTAACCCTCAATGCCGCGCACCAGGCCCCATTCATGACGGGTGTACAGGCTGTAGGCGTTGCCGGTGTTGCCGGCGCGGCCGGTGCGGCCGATGCGGTGCACATAGTCCTCGGCCTGGCGCGGCAGGTCGAAGTTGATGACGTGGGTCACGTCCGGCACGTCGATGCCGCGGGCGGCGACGTCGGTCGCCACCAGCAGGCGGACGCGGCCGCTGCGCAGGGCCTGGACCGTGCGGTTGCGTTCCTGCTGGCGCATGTCGCCGTGCAGGGGGGCGGCGGCGTAGCCGGCCTCCGACAGGCTTTCGGCCAGGCGGTCGGCGTCGCGCTTGGTGGCGGCGAAGACGATGCCCTTGTTCATGGCCGGATCGGCCACCAGGTGGGCCAGCAGCTTTTCCTTATGCTCCAGGCCGTCGGCCCGCAGGAAGCGCTGCTCGATGGCGCTGACGTTGACGCTGCCGCCGGCCACGTCAACCCGCTCCGGGTTCTTCAGCAGGTTGCCGGCCAGGCGCACCATGGCCTTGTCCACCGTGGCGGTGAACAGCAGGGTCTGGCGGTCGGCGGGGCAGGCGTTGGCGATCATCTCCACAGGCTCCAGGAAGCCCATGTCCAGCATGCGGTCGGCCTCGTCCAGCACCAGCATCTCGACCGCGGACAGGTCCAGGCGGCCACGCTCCAGATGGTCGATCAGACGGCCGGGGGTGGCGACCACCAGGTCGACCCGGCGGCGCAGCATCTCCAGCTGCTGGCGGTAGGGCATGCCGCCCAGGATGGCCAGCGTGTGGACGCGGCTGTACTTGGAATAGGCGCGGACGGCCTCCATCACCTGGGTGGCCAGCTCACGGGTGGGGGTCAGCACCAGCAGGCGCGGACCGAAGGTCTGCAGGCCCTCGGCGCTCAGCGCACGGGGAGTGGTGGCCATGCGGTGCAGCGCCGGCAGCACGAAGGCCGCGGTCTTGCCGGTGCCGGTGTTGGCGGACGCGATCAGGTCGCGGCCTTCCAGGGCGACGGGGATGGCCCGCTCCTGGATGGGGGTGGGGAACTGGTAGCCGATCTCTTCCAGCGCC
This sequence comes from Azospirillaceae bacterium, assembly GCA_028283825.1. Taxonomy (NCBI): domain Bacteria; kingdom Pseudomonadati; phylum Pseudomonadota; class Alphaproteobacteria; order Rhodospirillales; family Azospirillaceae; species Azospirillaceae bacterium. The sequence goes on from JAPWJW010000003.1 coordinate 895,244, forward strand.
TTGGTCAGGGCGGAGGCCAGGCCGAGGTCGGCGAAGGTGGTGCGGCCGTCATTGTTGACGGCGTCGGTGGCCTCAGCGGCGCCCTCAACCGGGGCCACGTCAACGGTATCGATCACTTCATTCTCAACGGAAACGGGGTGTTCCAAGGAACGTTCCTTCACGAAATAAAACAGCGCCGCGCCCCTCCCGCCCGGGAAAGGCACGCGAACAAACAAGCCAACGCGCGGCCGGCCGAATGAACGGCGGCGCGGCATCAGCCGACGAAAGAGCGGCGCAACGGTCGGAACGTGTGGAAAGCCGGACCATTCCGGCAGACACAACCCCGAAAGAAGCGGGGCTATGGAAGCGGTGCAGGCCCCGTACCGTGATGAACCGGCGAACGGAAAGCGACATGCACCAGGGGGCCCCTCGGCCACTCAGGCGGGGCGGACCATACGGGCAACGCCGGCAAAAGCCAAGGTTCCCGTAAGCCCCGGACGCGCAACGCTGTGTGGCGTCCGGCGCACGGGGACTCCTGACGCTCCCTCAATCGCCGGGCGCCAGCATCCGCTGGCTTGGGCTTCCTCGCCTTTCAGTCCGCTGCGCTCCCCAAAAGGCTCCGGCGGCCCCGTCGGGGCCTATGACGGCGCGAGGCCGGCCTCGCGCCGCTTAATTATCGCACCCCCTCACGCAGCAGCAGGGCCGCCACCTGCTTCACCGCCGCCTTGATGGGGTCGGTGGCGGTGGCGTTGGTCAGGATGGTCACACCCTGGCGCCGTTCCGGGTCGAGATAGGCCACGGTGAAGATGCCTTCCGACCCGCCCCAATGCTCCCACCGGTCGACACCGTCCAGCGGCCCCATCATCCAGCCCAGCCCCTGGCCCGTCAGCCAGCCGGGCAAGCCCGCCACGGGCTGGCGCGCCAGCATGGCCGCCATGGTGGAGGATTGCAGCAGGCGCACGCCGCCCGCCTCCCCCGCATTGGCGCAGGCCCCGACATAACGGGTGAAGTCGGCGACGGAGGATTGCAGCATGCCGGCCCCCCAGTCGGGGAAGCCCATGGTCGCCACCCGCCGGGGCCGGCCATCAACCATGTCGTAGGGCGTGGCGGCCAAGGCCGCCGGCACCTCCGCCAGGGTCCAATAGCTGTGCCCCATGCCCAATGGCGCCATCAGGAACCGGCGTATGTCCATGCGCGCGTCCATGCCGCCGATGCGGCCGGCCAGATAGCCCAGCAGGCCGAAACCGACGTTGCAGTAGTCCCAGGCGGCCTCGGGCGCGCCGGCGGCATAACAGGTGTCGGCATCATAATAGGTGCCGCCCGGCACCAGATAACCCACCAGCATGTCGCGCAGAGCCAGCGGCGTGTCCCCACCCCAGTGGCGAAAATCCACCGCGTAATATTTCTCATCCGAAATGCTGGAGCTGTGGGTCAGAAGCTGGCGAAAGGTGATGGGCAGGTCCGGGTGATGGGGATTGACCACCGGGAAATCCAGGAAGGGCCCCACCGGATCGTCCAGCCCGAACCGCCCCTGTTCCACCAGGCGCAGGATGGCCAGCGCCGTCACCGTCTTGGTGATGGAGGCGATGGGGAACACCGTGTCGCGGGTGACCGCCGTCCGGCGCGCCAGATCGGCATGGCCGTAGCCGCGCGCGAGCAGCACCCGGCCGTCGCGGGCATAGCCTACCGCCGCGCCGGGAACGCCGGCACCACTGAAGATTCGCCGGATGCGTCCGTCCAGGTCCGCCGTGGCCCGCGCCGGCCGGGATAGGGCCAGGGCACCGGCCCCCACCAACACATGCCGCCGCGTCAGATTCGTTTCCATACCCACGCCTCCCCCACCGCTTCGCTGGACATCGGTGCCCAGCCGCGCCACAGTCTGTAGGTACCTACATATCTGTCAAGAGATCTGAAGCATGGATGAGACATCGACGGACAAGGCGGGGGATGATTACTCCCGCCGCCTGGGCGGGGCCGCCCTGGGCGCCCGCCTGCGACGTTTGTCGGAGGCGATGGACGGCGACGCCACCCGGGTCTACGCCTCATTGGGCATCAATTTCGAACAGCGCTGGTTCGGCGTGCTGAACCAGGTGGCGCTGAACGGCCCGCTGACGGTGGGTGAATTGGCGAGCCGCCTGCGCATCACCCACGTGTCCGTCAGCCAGACGCGGCAATCGCTGGAAAAGGCGGGGCTGGCCGTCACCCAGGCCGATCCGGAGGATGCCCGGCGCCGGCGCCTGACCCTGACCCCGGCGGGCGAGGCGCTGGTGGCCCAGTTGAAACCGCTGTGGCGGGCGTTCGAGGCGGCGGCACTGGAGGTGAACGCGGAGGCCCTGGACGTGGCGGCGGCGCTGGACCGCCTGGACGACGCGCTGGCGCGCCACCCCCTGCACCAGCGCATCCTGGATCGGCTGGGCGCGCAATAGCCGGCGGCGTACCTCTTGTGACAGGCGCCCGCCATGGGTCTTGCCTCCACCGGGGGCGTTCGTCCATGGTCCGCCGCCATGAAACGCCGCCGCCGTCCCACCCAACCCATCCTGACGCTGGGGCCCCTGCTGCTGGCCCGGGGCGCCCAGGGCGACCGCTGGCGCGTCACCGTCGTCATCGTCACGCCGAATGCGGCATCGGCGGCGGAGGAGCCGCCGGACCTGACCGTGGCCGGCGTGGGCCTGCCGGTGCCGCCGCGCTGGCTTGGCCTGCTGCCCCAGGGCAATACCGCCTGGCGTTATGACTTCGCCGTGCCCCGGGGCGCGCAGGATGGGCGGGCCGACTATGGCTTCCTGGACCTGGGCACGCCGTGGACGTTCGCCGTGCCTGGCCTGGCGGTGCCGCCCCGCGTGGCGCTGGCGGATGCCGGCGGCGACGGGGCGGCACCCGGCCCCTCCCCCTGGTCGGCCCTGCTATCACGCCACCGGGCACAGCCTTTTCATATGCTGGCGTTGAGCGGCCTGGTGCCGCACGGCGTCGGGCCGGACGGAGCCCCCACCGGTGGCGCCCTGGCGGAACGGCGCGCCCTCATGGCCAGCGTGCCCCACCTGATGGCCTGGGGCGGCCCGGGCCACGGCCCCGGCCACAACGGGCCCGGCCGCGCCCTGCATCGCCTGTTGGCCATGGGCCTGGGCGCGGATGAGCCGGCGGAAAACGCCTGGGGCCGTCCCAACGACCTGGTCCAGGGGCTGACCTTGAACCGACTGGGCCTGCTGGCCCTGGACCATGCCGCCACCGCCGACAGCCTGGCCGAACGGCTGGACCGGCTGCGCGGCTGCCGCGCCGTGCTGGTGCTGGCGCCGGCAGTGCCCGTCGCCACCGGGTGGCGCGGACGCCTGGCCCGCCTGCGTCCCGGCACCGGCGCCGCCTTCGAGACGGCACTCGACAACGCCTTGGCGCACTTTCGCCAGGACAGCGGCGTGAAGGTCGTGCGCCTGGGCGCGGTCGAGGACAGGGAAAGCACCCGACCCCTGCCCAGTCTCACCACCGACGGCCAATGGCTGGAGGCGCGATTGGGCGCCACCGGGCTGGATCTCTTGGCCCAGGGCGCACGGCCTCTGGTCCTCACCGACACGCCCGCAGACACCGACGGCACCGGCCGGTAGAAACCGATGTGGCCGGGGGGATGCTGACGCGACAGGACACCCCCGCGCGCCACACCCGTTGACCGCAACATCATTCTCGGGCCAGCCTGCCCGGCAATAAGCCACATCCACCAACCCACCGCGTCAGGCCTTTCGGGGATTCCCTCCGGAAGCCGCCTCACATGACGGAGTCTGCCATGGTCGGTGCCCTCGCCACGCTGGTGGTTTGCCAATTGATCGGGGAAATACTGGTGCATGCCCTGCACCTGCCCGTCCCCGGGCCCGTGCTGGGCCTGTTGCTGCTGGTGGGCGTCTTCGCCCTGCGCGGGGGCCCCAGCAAGGTGATGTCCAGCACCGCGGACGGCATCCTCAGCAACCTGTCGCTGCTGTTCGTGCCGGCCGGCGTGGGCATCGTGCAGCACGGCCAGCGCTTCCTGACCCAGGGGCCGGCCATCGTGCTGTCGCTGCTCGGCAGTTCGCTGCTGGCCATCGCGGTGACGGCGGGCGCCTTCGTATGGGCCGACCGCCGCTTCGGTGGCCGGGTGCCCCAGGGGACGCCTGTACCGCCGCCCGATGAGGCGCCCGGCACCGATCCGTTCGATACGGATGCCACCGACAGCCCCTCGGCTGGCGGCGTGCTGTGATGGGCGGCGTCGGGCATCTGAACGAAGTCTGGGTCTATCTCTCGGCCAGCCCGTTGTGGTGGCTGGGCGCCACGCTGATCGCCTATCTGGTGGGCGTGGAGATCTACAACCGCACCAACCGCAGCCCCTTCGCCAACCCGGTGGCGCTGGCGGCCCTGTTCGTCATCATCCTGCTGGTGGCGACGGACACGCCCTACACCACCTATTTCAATGGCGCGCAGTTCATCCATTTCCTGCTGGGCCCCGCCACCGTGGCCCTGGCCGTGCCGCTGTGGCGCCATCGCGCCGACGTGCGCCGGGGGGCCCTGCCGCTGACCATCGCCCTGCTGGCGGGGTCGGCCACCGCCGTGGTGTCGGCCGTGGGCATCGCCGAGTTGCTGGGCGCCGACAGGCAGACCGTGCTGTCGCTGGCGCCCAAGTCGGTCACCACCCCCATCGCCATGGGCATATCGGAACGTATCGGCGGCATCCCGTCGCTGACCGCCGCCATGGTCATGGTCACGGGCATGGTGGGCGCCATCTTCGGCCCGCTGTTGCTGCGCTGGCTGAAAATCCGGGACGA